>NZ_DBGBQB010000131.1:0-4627 GCF_048470075.1 Cetobacterium sp.
AAATCCAGAAGTAAAAGATAGTGAAAAAATTAGTGAATTTATTAAATTTTTAAAATCTGATTTTTTAAGAGAAAGAATAGAAAATCTAACTGGATACGGATTAAATAGACCAGGGGAGATAGTAGAAATAAAATGCTCGAGGTAATTACTCGAGCATTTTTTTAAAGGTTAAAAAATATATCAATAGTTTCATCATCAGGTTTTTCACCAAAAAGAGATCCTAGAATAAAGACTATTAAACTCATAGCAATAACAGGGACAATTTGGTGAAGACCAGAAAAAGTAATTTTAAAAACAGAGAAATATATATATGATGCCACTCCAAAAATCATAGATGATACCGCTCCAAGAGCATTGGCTCTTTTCCAATAAAGCCCCATAATAATAGGACAAAAAAATGCAGCTTCTTGACCAGCGAGAGCAAAAAGATTTATCCAAACTAAAAGCTCTGGAGGATCAAGAGATAAAAGGAAAACAATTATTCCTATAAATAAAGATGTAAATAGTGATAATTTTTTAATTTTTTTATCTCCAGGGTTGGGATTGATATAGTTGATATACAAATCTTTAACAATTGTTGCAGATGATAGAATTAAAAAAGAATCAACAGTGGACATAATAGCTGCAAGAGGTCCACCGATAAATACACCAGCTAATATAGGATGTAACTTTGAGATAGCTAAAGTTGGAATAATTTTATCTCCAATAGTTATTCCAGGCAGAATAGCTACGCCCATAACTCCAATTAGATGCATAATAAGCATTAAAATACCAACAACAGATGTACCTATAATCATGGCATTGTGCATAGACTTACTATCTCTAAATCCCATACATCTCACAGAGGTAGCTGGAAGTCCAAGAATAGCAACTCCAACCAACATCCAAAATGAAAGAATAAAGGGTTTTGCTATAGCTCCTCCAGAGTCAGGAGTTAAAAGAGCGGGATTCGTTTGTTCAATAGTTCTCATTATATTCTCCATTCCTCCACCAGCTTTTAAAAGCGTAAAGAATAGAATCCCCGACGCGATTAGCATCACCCCACCCTGTATAGCATCTGTTAGAGCTACGGCCCTAAAGCCACCAATGGTAGTATAAGTAATTATTACAAAGGAAAAAATAACCAAACCTACAATATATGGAAGACCAGTGACACTTTCAAAAAGTCTAGCTCCTCCCACAAAGTTGGCAACCACCGTTCCTATAAAGAAAACCAACATAATAACAGAACCTAAAATAACGACAATATCATTCTTATATCTAGCTCTAAGTAGATCAGTAATGGTAAGTCCACCTATTTTCCGAGAGATTATAGCTAAACGCTTTCCCAGAATACCAAGAGTTAAAAAAGCTGTGGGAGTTTGGATACATGCCAATAAAACCCAGCCCAGTCCAAGTTTATACGCAACTCCAGGACCACCTATAAAGGAGCTAGCACCAATATAAGTAGCTATAATAGTCATAGCAAGAACAAATCCACCCATATTTCTACTTCCGATAAAGTATTCCTCCATAAAATCAACACTGCCACTATTTTTGATTTTATTAACTTTCCAAGCTACACCTAACATTAAAAAAAGATATAAAATAATTGGTAAAAGTATAAGCATTAGTCCTCCTAATCTAAATCAATATCTTTAAAAAAGAATTTAACTGCTATAAAAACCAGTATATTTATAACAACCAATCCTAAAACACATGAATAAAAAAACCAACTGGGTAATCCAAAAATAAATTTATGAGTATCTACTTTATAAATATATGCAAAATAGTACCACCAGCAAAAATAGAAAAGATATAAAATACAAGTAATAATAGCTTCTTTATTGATCTGTTTAATATTTTTTTTCATAAAAACCTCCTCAACGTAAAAAAAGAGAGCAGATTATGCTCTCTTTAGAGTGTTAGAATATTATTGTCTTTCACTTTTTAGCTTTTCAGCCATAGCTTTAGCAATATTTTCTAATTTTCTTTGATCCTCTGGAGTTGGTTCTCCTTTAGCTTCAACAGCGTCAGCGATAACTTCTAAACCAGGAAGTGCATCAGCAAAAGCTTGTATTCCTCTTACTCCACCACCGCTCCATAGCATGTTTCCGAAAATTCCAAGATATCTATTTTTTAAACCATAATTTCTTAATTTATGTAAAAGTCCTTGTAAAACAGGATAAACATCATTATTATGAGCTGCAGATCCAATAATAAGCCCTTTATATTTCCAAATATCGCTAATAATATAAGAGTGATCAGTTTTAGAAGCATCGTATATTTTTATATTTTTAATTCCATTCCAAGCAAGTTCTCTAGCTATAACATTTGCCATCTTTGCAGTTGTTCCATATAGAGTACCATAAACGATAACAACTCCCTCTTCCTCTGGAGTGAAGCTTGCCCAGTTAGCAAAATGATTGATAACTACAGAGATATCTTTTCTCCATAAAATTCCATGTGAAGGACAGATATATTTTATTTCAAGTCCACCTAATTTATTAATAGCATTTAAAACTTGAGGTCCATATTTTCCAACAATATTAGAATAATATCTTCTCATTTCATCCTCATAGAAAGAGAAATTGATCTCATCATCAAAAATTCCTCCATCTAAAGTTCCAAAACTTCCAAATGCGTCATTAGAAAATAAAATCTTATCAGTCATATCGTATGTAACCATTGATTCAGGCCAGTGAACCATAGGAACCATAGCAAAAGTTAATGTGTGATGACCTAAACTTAATTGATCTCCCTCTTTTATACAGATAAATTTTGATTCATCAAAATCAGGTATAAAAGCCTTTATCATTTTTAATGTGATTACATTACCGATAAGTTTAGCTTTAGGGAAGTGAGCCATAACCTCTCCTAAAGAACCAGAGTGGTCAGGTTCCATATGATTAACCACAATATAATCAAGAGGTTTTCCCTTTAAAATTCCATTTATTTTTTCAATAAATAACCCAGCAGTTGAAAAATCAACTGTATCGATAATACAAGTTTTTTCATCGTTTATTAAATATGAGTTATAGGCAACACCTTGCGGTAATGGCAAATAATTTTCAAATCTTTCAGTTTTTCTATCGTTAGTTCCAATCCAGAAAACTTTTTCTGTAATAGGCGCATGATAATGCATATTTTCCTCCTTAGATATTTTTATATTATATATTAACTGACTATATTTTAATCTAAAATGCTTAAAAATTCAACTATATTTGCAAAAATAAACAATAATTAAATATAGGTTAACAAAAACTATACAAAAAAAATATAAAAAGTACATTGCTTTGTTAAAATAATGTAGAAAATAATAAAAAAAGTTTTACGAAAATTCCAAGTGGTGATATAATCAAATTGAAGTTAGATACAGAAAATAACAAATAGGGAGATTTTATATGAATCCAATATTTTTACAAATAGGTAGTTTTAAAGTGAGTTATTATGGATTATGCTATGCAATAGCATTTTTTATAGGAATAGAACTTTTAAAAAAAGAGGCTAATAAAAAAGGAATCGCAAAGGATGTGATAGAGGATTATGCTTTTGTGGCAATGTTATCAGGTCTTTTAGGTGGTAGATTATACTATGTACTGTTTAACTATAGCTACTACTTTTCTCACCCACAGGATATAATAGCTGTTTGGAAAGGGGGAATGGCTATACATGGTGGAATATTGGGAGGTTTTATAGGAACCTTAATATATGCCCATAGAAAGAGATTAAATCCCTTTTTATTGGGAGATATGGTAGCTCCACTGCTACTTTTGGGACAGGGTATAGGGAGATTTGGAAATCTAGCTAATGGAGAGGTTCATGGAGTTCCTACATTTACACCATTAAAAGTCATTTTCAATTTAAAACCTAGTTTTTATCAGTGGTATGATAGCTATAATTTGATGAGCTTAGCTGAGAAAGCTCAGTATAAAGAGCTAGTTCCTTGGGGATTGGTATTTCCAATATCCTCTCCAGCAGGAAGTGAATTCCCAAATTTGCCACTTCATCCAGCAATGCTCTATGAAGCAGCACTTAATTTTATAGGTTTTTTATTTTTATATTTTTTTATGAGAAAAAGAAATTATGCCACGGGAACAATCTGGTGGGCATACATAATAATTTACAGTATAAATCGTATAATTGTAAGTTTCTTTAGAGCTGAAGATTTGATGTTGTATGGGTTTAGAGCCCCTCATGTTGTAAGTTTTATAATGTTGTTGATAGCGACAATAATTATAATAGTTATTAATAAAAAATCAGGGAGTGATAGATAATGAAGAGAATATTGGGAGTACTGTTAATGATTTCAGTTTTATTTGGAGGGTGCTCAAGTTTAACCGCAAAGAATAAAAGATTGGTGGGAAGAGAGTATATTTTGATTCAAGAAAACTCCATTCCAAATGTGCTGATAGGTTTTGACGAACATAATTTTTATGGATTTTCTGGGTTAAATAATTATTTTGGAAGATATGAGAAAAAAGGAAATAAGATAAAATTAGAAAAACTAGGTTCAACTTTAATGGCTGGTTCTGATAAAGTGATGAAAATGGAATCAGAATATTTAGAGAAGCTAGATACGGTTCAAACATTCACAGTGCAGGATGATATGTTAATTTTTACTTTACAGGATGGATCAACTTTACAA
>NZ_DBGBQB010000132.1:0-2176 GCF_048470075.1 Cetobacterium sp.
AAGTCTTTTTTACTGCAATATGAATATGATTACACTTTCTGGAATTGCATTTAAACCTAGAATAGTAAAGATAATCATGATGCAAATATGTTCCTGAATTACAAATAGGACATTTAGGATATGAACGCCTATTATCACCGAGTTTAGAATTAGCAGAGAATTGTCTAGCGCATTCTTTGCATTGGTATTTTTGATGTCCAAGATTATTTTTACCAAAACGATAAAGGTTTTTAGAAAAACAACGAGGACAAGAGATATTATTAATATACATAGTTAAAAACTGCTCCTTTCTTGGGGGGAATATTGGTTGGTCGAATAACTATTATACCTCAAAGGATTGGAGTAGTTTCAATAAATTTTAAGTTAACAGAAACCGCTAATTGTAAGGAGGGAATTATGGAAAAAGTATTTTTGTTTATGAGAAAAACGGGAATAGAAGGAACAAATATAATAGAATTAGATAGAATGGAAGCAGTAAACTTCGTTAAAGATAACTACAGAAACAAAGATAAATATCAAATAGGTATTTTATCTGGAAGCAGCTATGATGTGATAAAAAGTGTTTATGGAGAGTATGCACCATTTAAAAAAACTGAAAACTTAGAAGAATTAAAACAAATGTTATAAAAAAAGCTAGATAAAAAATCTAGCTTTTTTTATCAAAATGCTCCTAGAAAACCTCTTCCTCTATTATGGAGAGGCTGAATCGGGGCTGTTTTTCACTATTGTCTCATTATATTTTCACCAGCAATTCTTCCAAAGACAATGATATCAGTTATAGCATTTCCACCAAGTCTATTAGCACCATGAATGCCACCTGTAACTTCTCCAGCAGCGTAAAGTCCATTGATAGGAGCATTATTTTTATCTATAACTTGAGCTTTTTCATTAATTTTCACTCCTCCCATAGTATGGTGAAGAGCTGGGAAACAAAGTGTTGCATAAAATGGCCCTTTTTCAATTTTATTACCCCAGATCTGCCTTCCTAAGTTATCACTTTTCTTTTCAACAGCTTGATTAAAATCATTAATAGTTTTAACTAAAACATCTTCAGGAATTCCAATTTCTTTAGCTAACTGCGCTAATATTGGAGCTTCAATAACAGTTCCTTTCTTTATAAGTTCGTCTAAATCTTGACCAGAAGTTGTTTTTCTATCTGAAGGAATAATTTGAGAATCATTAATCATATAATACTGCCCATCTTTTTGAGCAAATGTAGCCAAACAAATTTCATCACGTCTACTATCTTCTTTAACATAACGATTTCCATCTTTATTAATAAAAATAACATTATCAACGTTAATAGTTGGACCAAATCTATCAGCAGGCATAGGTAGCAGTTGAACATGCTTCATATCAACTAATTGAGCATTGACGTCTTTAGCCATTTTAATAGGGAGTATAAATAATTTTGTGTAAAAAATAATAATTGCAGACCTTCTAGATTAATGATGTAATATCATTAAAATCTCGGAGGTTTTTTTATGGCAAGAAAAAGAATTGTTTCTGAATCTAGAAAAAAAGTTATTCAAGATTTTCTCGCAGAATATCAACCTAAAACTGCTAAAGAATTGTAAGAAATTCTCAAGGATTTAATGGCTGATACTGTTCAATCTATGCTAAGGGAATGACTACACGTGATATTCAAGATCATATTAAAGATATATACGGATTTGACGCGTCTCCTAGCTTATACTGATAAAGTGCTTCCAATTGCTCAACAATGGCAAGGAAGACCACTACAAAGGTTTTGTGCGCTTGTCTATATGGATGCAATCCATTTTAATGTTAAACAAGATAATCAAGTTGTTAAAAAAGCAGTTTATGTTGCTATTGGAGTAAAAATTGATGGAACAAAAGAAGTTCTAGGACTTTGGGTCGGGGCTAATGAAAGCTCTAAATATTGGTTAAGTGTTTTAACTGAAATCAGAAATAGAGGAGTTGAAGACATTTTAATTATTTCTATTGATAATTTAAAAGGTTTTTCTGAAGCTATACAAGCGGTATATCCATATACAGAGATACAAAAATGTATAGTCCATCAAATTAGAAATTCAACAAGATTTGTAAGTTACAAAGATTTAAAATCTTTTACATCAGACCTAAAAGAAGTTTACAAAGCAACTACAGAAGAAGTAGCGCTTGGTAACCTAGATAAATTTGAAGAAAAATGGGG
>NZ_DBGBQB010000133.1:0-14006 GCF_048470075.1 Cetobacterium sp.
TCCATGAGATTAACTCTATTAGAAATCATATTTCATCTATGTCTAGCATTGCTAATATTAGACATACAATAAATACAGAGGATGAATTTTATGATAAAGAAAATGAGTATTGGGATGAAATATCACCCCTTTATCAAGAGCTAGATTCACAATTTTATGAGGTTATGGTGAACCATAATAATAAAAATCAACTATTAGAGGAGTATGGAAGCCAATTTTTTAAACTTATGGAAAACAGCTTAAAAACTTTCTCTTCAGAGATTATAGAGGATTTACAAGAGGAAAATAAGGAGATTTCAAAATATGTTAAACTTTTAGCTTCTGCTAAGATTCTATTTGATGGAAAAGAGAGAAACCTATCTGGAATGACTCCTTTTATCCTTTCCAAGGATAGAACTATTAGAAAAGCAGCCCAAGAAGCTAAATCTACATTCTTTATAAACAATGAAAAGAGATTTGATGAAATTTTTGATAATCTTGTTAAAATAAGAGTGAAAATAGCCCATAAACTTGGATTTGAAAATTTTATAGAGCTTGGATATTTAAGAATGAATAGAGTTGACTATGACTCTAAAATGGTAGAATCTTTTAGAAAGCAGGTTATAGAGAGTATTGTTCCATTAGCTTCAACTCTATATAAAAAACAGAGAGAGAGATTGGGATTAGACTCACTTAAATATTATGATGAGAAGTTTGAATTTAATGATGGAAATCCAACACCAAAAGGAGACTCAAACTGGATAATTGAGCAAGGGAAAAAAATGTATCATGAACTATCTCCACAAACTGGTGAGTTTATTGATTTTATGACTGACAATGATCTAATGGATTTAATTACAAAAAAAGGAAAAGCTGGGGGAGGTTACTGTACTTTTATTCCTGATTATAAATCACCATTTATATTTTCAAACTTCAATGGAACAAGTGGGGATATAGATGTATTAACTCATGAGGCTGGACATGCTTTCCAAGTCTATAGATCCAGTTGGATTGAAATTCCTGAGTTGCTTTGGGCCACTTATGAAAGTTCTGAAATTCACTCTATGAGTATGGAGTTTTTCACTTGGAATTGGATGGAAAAGTTCTTTAAAGAGGATACAAATAAATATAAGTATTTACATTTGAGTAGTGCTATTAAATTCATTCCATATGGAGTTCTTGTTGATCACTTTCAACATAAAATCTATGAGAATCCGGATTTAACTCCAAATGAGAGAAAAAATATTTGGAGAGAGTTGGAAAAAATTTACAAACCTCACAGTGATTATTCAGAGAATCCTTTCTTAGAAAAAGGTACATGGTGGTTTCAACAGGCCCATATTTTTGAAATGCCTTTCTACTATATTGATTACACTTTAGCTCAGATATGTGCATTACAATTTTGGAAAAAAATGAATAAAGACTATAAGGAGAGCTGGAATGATTATTTGAATCTATGCTATGAAGGTGGAACAAAATCTTTCTTAAATCTCTTAAAAGTTGCTAAGTTAAAATCACCATTTGAGGATGGTTGTGTTAAAGATATTATAGTTGATGTTGAAGACTATTTAATGAATTTTCAATTATAATGGATTATAGGTCTAAAAGAAGTACAATAGTGTACTTCTTTTTTTATTTTCAAAAGGATTTTTTTAGTTTCGTCAGAATATGTTAATGATACAATTAATTTTTAAGGGAGGGTCCTTATGGGAAAAATACTTTTTTTACTTTTTATTTTTAATTTCTCTTTATATGCCAAAACTCTTGATGTCGGGGTTATTTTAGAAAATCATTCTCAATGCTCAGAAACAGCACTAGAAATTCTTAAAGATGAATTAAATAAAAATTTTGCAGGAACAAATTTTTCTCCAAAAATTACTGAAAAATTTTACCTAACAAATCATAATATTCAAGACGGGATTAATAAACTTAATGCCAATCCAAAAATTGATGGAGTTTTCATATTAACATGTGCTCCACTGGAAAATATAACAAATTTAAAACAGAACAGATTTTACTCTGTTCCACTAGGTTTTGGAAAGATGAGGTCAAATCTTCCCAAAAATTTGAATTACATTTATAGTAATCTTAATCTAAATGATTATCTGTCACCATTTAAAGAACTAAATGGTGTTACAGAGATAGATGTTCTTGTCTCTAATATGGATTCAAATAATTTAAGAGCTCTTGCTCAAGATACAAAACTTCCTGGGATTAAAGTAAATGTACTTAGAGCTTCTAAAGATAATCTATTAACTGCTATCAATAATAAGGTACCATCTTTTTTAATCGACTTTAATGAGGAGTTAAAGCCATATGCGTACTCTGGAATTAATTTGACAAAGGAGTTTAAAAAAAGAATAAGAGCTGCTTCTTTAAACTATATGTTTTTTAAAACTAAGAAAGATATGAGCACAATAGTTGAGGTTAATCCACCTTTAAAAGATATCTATTTAAACTCTGATATAGCAACAAAAATTGAGGTTTTTCCAAACTTAATTTTTTTACAAGATCTATCTCAATTTAATACACCAAATACTTTAAATCCTAAACTTACGCTAAAAGGTGCAGTTAATAGAGCTCTTAATTCAAATTTTGATCTGCTTCAAGCAAGACAAAATGTAGTTACAAGTTATTACAATGTTAAGGTAACTAACTCTAAAAGATTACCTCAATTGAGTGCTAATGCTAACTATTCAGCTCTAGATGATCGTTCACCAGATTTTAAACAGGGATATCCAACAAATAGTGTAGCTTCATACTTACAGTTATCACAAGTTATTTTTAGTGATCAACTCAATGCAAGTGTTTACATTGATAAATTGGCTTTAGATTCCAATCGTAAAGCTTTTGAACAACAAAAATTGGCAACTATCTACTATGTTGCTTCTACATATGTCAATATTCTTCAATTGAAAGCTCAATTAGCTATACAGATTAGTAACTATAATCTTTTAAGAGAAACTTTAAATGTTGCTAAAATCAACTATAATGTTGGAGCTGGAGGGCTACAGGATGTCTATAGATTACAATCCAATGTGGCTGGAGCTCTATCTGATATGTCCAATGTAAGAGGGGAGATTCGTTCGCAAGAGATCTATCTAAATAACCTTTTAAACTATCCTGAAGGAAATACATATACATATGAAACTCTTGAAGAACTTACTCCATATTTCTTACTTAGTGAAAACTTAGGTAAAAACTTTACTTTTGGTTCTGAAAAATCAAAAAAAATTGAAAGCTTCCTAGTTAATGGAGCAATTGATAACTCTAATTCACTGAAGCAACTTGACAATAATATAAAAAGTAAAGAGAGAGAGTATCTTGCTAATAGTAGAGAAAGATATATCCCTACTATAACAGCTTCTGGAAACTACTATAAAAACAATATAATCACACCTTGGGGTCAAAACTCCAATAGAGACTTCCCAGATGAATACTGGCAAGCTGGAATCAATGTAAGCTTACCTCTTATCAGTGGTGGTGAAATCTACTACAATGGTCAAGCTATTAAAAGTGAGTTAAAAGCGTTGGAATACAATAAGCTTGCTGCTCAAAATCAATTGGCCCAAGAGGTATTACAAACTTATACAAATGTTCTAACAAACTTTGTGCAAAGTTACACGACTAAGATATCTTCAGATGTAGCTAAGAAAAATTTAGGTATTGTAACTAACCTTTATACAGAGGGAACTACTACATTAACTGATTTTTTATCTGCTCAAAACAATACTTTAAGTCAAGAATTAAACCATGTAATTGAAAATTTCAATTTAATTAACTCTACACTTAAACTTGAGTATCTTTATGGAAAATCATCTCTAACTATGGATCCATCTGAAAGAAAAGTATTATTACTTAAACTTCAGCAAGAGTTAGATAACTAGGAGGAATAAATTATGAAAAATAAATTTTTAGCAGCTACAATTTTAATTTTATTATTGGGATGTGGTAAGGATAAAACAGATGAGAGTACAGCTAATGTAAAATCTGTTGTATATCAAAAAGTGGAGAAAAAAGAGTATGATGTTGTGAGAACATACTCTGGAACTGTCAATACAGAAGCTCTTTCCAATCTTAGTTTTAGAGTTTCAGGAACTATCAATAACCGTATAGCTCAATTGGGAGATACAGTTAAACAGGGACAAATTTTAGCTACACTTGATCCCATTGAATATCAATTAAACTATCAGCAAGCAGTTTCAAATTTGGATAAAGGTAATGCAAATTTAGCTGAGTCTACAGCTAATTTTAAGAGATCAGAGGCTCTATATTTGGAAAACAGTATTTCAAAAGCTTCGTATGACAGTGCTACAGCTAGTTATAAATCTGCTATCTCCTCTGTTAAAGCACTTGAAGATGCAGTTAATTTAGCTAAGGTCAATTTGAGTTACACTATGCTAACAGCTCCAAGTGATGGAACTATCGGGCAAGTTAAAAGTGAAGTTAACCAGAATGTTTCACCTAACACTGTAGTTTTTGTTTTAAACACTTTTGGTGAACGTTATGTGGAATTTAATGTTTCTCAATCTGTTGTTGGAGATTTAACAATTGGAGAGGAAGTAAAAATAGAGATTACCTCGCTTAATAACCTGAATATAAAGGGTGTAATAACTAATATAGGAACTCTTTCTGTGGGATATGGTGGAACTTACCCTGTTAAAGCTAAAATCGTAGATCCTTTGGACACTGTTAAAGTTGGAATGACTGCCAAGGTCTTTGTAACAACTAGTAA
Source organism: Cetobacterium sp. (assembly GCF_048470075.1). Taxonomy (GTDB): domain Bacteria; phylum Fusobacteriota; class Fusobacteriia; order Fusobacteriales; family Fusobacteriaceae; genus Cetobacterium_A. Next base: position 4,715 of record NZ_DBGBQB010000133.1, read on the forward strand.
CACCAATGAAGTTATAGCTGTACCTTTAACATCTATTTTAACATCTCCAAATGGTGAGAAATATGTTTATGTTGTTAAAAATCTTGAAAACAATGTTGGTATAGTTAAAAAACAGATTGTAACACTTGGAGCTACTACTGAAAATGGTACTGAAATTGTAAATGGATTAACTGATGGAGATTATGTTGTTACTAAAGGAAGCAGTGTCCTTTTAGAAGATCAAAAAGTTTCTCTTTTAAAAGGAGCTGAATAGTCATGAAGTTAACGGAATTAGCAATTAAAAATAAAGTCACAACCTATTTTTTAATAGTTATACTTCTAATTGGTGGGTATCTCTCTTATGAAAAATCTGAAAAGGCTCAGGACCCTGGCTTTACAATAAAAGTAGCCTTAATCACTACGAATTGGCCCGGGGCAACCGCCAAGCAGATGGCAGATTTAGTCAGTAAAAGAATTGCCGACCAAGTACAGAATATGGATTCTTTATGGTATGTAAACTCCACAAATACAGATGGACAATCCAATGTCTATGTAAATATAAAAGCTGAATATAAGGATATCCAGCCAGTTTGGACAGAGTTAAGAAACAGAATAAATACTTTCGTAGTTCCAAACCTGCCTCAAGGGGTACAAGCTCCACAAATAAATACCTTCTATGGTGATATCTATGGAACTTTACTTGCTATAGGTGGAGATGGATACTCCTATGAGGAGCTCTATGAAACTGCCTATCAACTAAAGGAAGTTTTACTATTCAATGTACCTCAAATTGGAAGTATTGATATATCTGGTATTCAAAATGAAACAGTGTATATAGATATTGATAATAAAATTCTATCTCAAACAGGTCTTACTTTACAAAATATTATTAATACTTTAAATAGTTCAAATGTGATTATTAAAGGGGGTAATATTGTTATTGAACAAAACAGATTAAAAGTTACACCTAGTGGTAACTTTAAGAGTATTGATGACATTAAAAATACCATTATAACTAGCCCCAATGGTGACTCTAGTATCTATTTAAGTGAGGTAGCTAATGTCTATAAAGGATATCAGGATCCATCACCTTATTCCATAGATTTCAATGGAAACAAATCTCTTGTTTTAGGAATCTCTCTAGGTTCTGGTGAAGACGTTCTATTGATGGGAAAAGGGATTCAAGAAACACTTAAAACATATAGAAACTCTCTTCCAATTGGTCTTGAAGTTGGAGAGATTTACTATCTTCCTGACCTGGTTCAAACAAATGTTACAGCTTTCATTGTTAATCTATTCCAAGCAGTAGGAACAATTATACTTGTAATGCTTGTTTTCTTAGGACTACGTTCAGGTCTAATAGTTGCAGCATTGACACCTACATCCATAGCCTTTACTCTAATTGGTCTATTCTGGTTTGACTATGGTATTAACCAGATTACGTTAGCGGGTCTTATTATTGCTCTTGGAATGCTTGTTGATAATGCCGTTGTTATGTCTGAGAACATAATGGTTCTACTGGAAGAGGGAAAAAGTAGAATGGAAGCATGTTTAGAATCATCTAAAACACTTGCTATTCCACTGTTTGTTAGCTCTTTAACAACCATAATGGCCTTCTCTCCAATCATATTAAATAAGCAAAACATGGGGGAGTATGTTGGACCTTTAACAATAGTTGTAATGCTTGCACTTATGAGTTCATGGTTAATAAACCAAACTTTTATTCCACTATTGTGTTATGATTTTATAAAATTAAAACCTGGTGAAAAGCAAAACTTAGACAGTAAACCATATCTTGTTTATAGAGAAACATTGATTACAGTGCTGAAGCATAAAAAGGTAACAATTGTTATAACTGCAATCTCATTTATTTTTGGACTTTGGTTACTTGGTCTTGCACCAGCTAACTTTATGCCTGGATCAACTGACCCAGTTATGTCAACTTATATAAGTTTACCTAAGGGTACTGACGTAAACTACACTAGAGCAGTTGTTGAAGATCTAAATAAATTCATTGAAAAAAATTATAGTACAGGACCTCAAGAACCTCTTCCTCCAGGACTTTGGGATTATATTACCACTGGGGGAACTACAAAGACATATAAAAAAGCTGGTGTTTTAAGCTGGGGATCATTTATAGGTGGAGGTGCTCCTAGATTCTCCACAGGTTACTCTCCTCAAACACAGCTTCCTGAATATGCTTATATTATGTATAATTTAACAGACTATAGATTGATTCCAAAATTAAGTCAAGAAATCAATGAGTATCTTTTAAATAAATATCCTGAGATTGATGTAGTTTCTAAAGGTTTAGGTAGTGGAGTTTCACTTGCTAAAGACTTAGGATATGTCTTTGCATCTCGTGATATCAATCTTTTAAAGAAAGTTTCTGAGGAAGTCAAAACTAAACTTTCATCTTTAGATGGAACTTATGCAGTTTCTGATGACTGGGGTATTGAAGTTCCTAAAATCTATATTGAAGTGGATACTGAAAAAGCCCAAATGGCTGGATTTAATAATGATACAATTGGAACTTACCTTGAGTATGTTCTACAAGGTTATAATGCTAGTGTTTATAGAAACTTTGAAGCTCCTCCACAAAGTACAATTATTCCAATTGTTTTAAGAGGAACTGATCAGTATAAAGATGATATTAACTCTGTGCAATCCATTGAACTTGTAAACTCAAAAGGACAAGCTGTTCCTTTAAAACAGATTGCTAAGATATCGCTAGAATACTATGATAGCTTAGTCTCAACTAGAAATATGGCTTATTCAATTGAGATAGATGCCGCTATAAGAGACTACACAACACCTCTTGAAGTTAATAAAAAATTTATGCCTTGGTTAGATGAGAAACTTAAAGAGTGGGGTCCTAATGTTAAATACTACTCTTCAGGTATTATGCAAACATCTGATGAAAACCAAGAGGCTTTATTCCAACAAGTTCCTATAGCTATTTTAGGAATGTTCTTCTTGGTTGTTGCTCAATTTAACTCTATGAGAAAAGGGCTTACAATAATGTTAGTTATTCCTCTTTCTATCCTTGGAGTTGCTATTGGACTACTATTGACAAATACTGATCTTGGATTTATGGCAATGATTGGAATTATAGCTCTTTCTGGAGTTGTTCTTAACCATGCTATCATCCTTGTTGATAAGATGACAATAGAAAAAGAAACTTTTGGCAGAAGCGATCAAGATGCGGTCGTATTTGGTTGTCAGTCCAGACTTAGACCAATTTTCCTTACAGTTGCTACAACATTAGTTGGATTAATGCCACTATATTTCTTTGGAGGTCCACTTTTCCAACCAGTTGCTGTTGTACTTATATTTGGTCTTGTTACAGATACAGTTCTAGCTCTTGGAGTTATTCCTGTTATCTATGCACTTTTCTATAAAATAAACTTCTCTGATTACAAATATGATGAGAGACGTTTAATAGAGGTTAAACCAACAGAAGATGATTCAACTGAGAATAATAACTCTCAATCATAAAAAAATAAAAGAGCTATGAAGTGTAAAACTTCATAGCTCTTTTTTTAAAAAATATTATTTAATAGAACTTCTATTTTCTTTCTTAACACTCCTCTTTCGCCATTCCAGTGATTCACTACAATAGCAAAGGCATAGGTTCTACCATTTTTTTCCACATATCCAGCATAGGAATGAATCCCGCTCATACTTCCACTCTTTACTTTTACTGCTCCCTCCAATGGGGTATTTTTTAGAAATACAGCCACTGTTCCATCTTTTCCTGCCACAGGTAAAAGAGTTTCCAAATCATTTTTAGAATACGCTAAAATATCCACCAATAATTTTGCTGAAATTGTGTTTCCTCTTGATAATCCACTTCCATCTCTCAATGTAAGAGAGTGTACATCCATACCCTTCTCTTCCCAAAACTCCTCTATCTTTACACCCTTTGTTTTCTCTATCAATTGGTATAGATGTTCTGTATAGTGATTGTCACTTCTAGTCAATAAAATTTTTACTATTTCTGATATAGGTGGTGATTTAGTTATTGCTATAACTCTTGGATTTGTTGGCCTTTGTGATGTTAATCTAGCCGTTTTAACCACTCCATTTAACTTTATATTTTCTCTCTTTAAATAGTATGAAAAATACTGCCCTAAAAATAACCCTGGATCTGGAATATCACTTTGAATAGTCAATCCATTTTTATTTTGAGGAACAACTCCAAAAATTCTTCTCCTATTTTCAAGTGGTATCCCTCTTACATAGATATCCTTTTTTACTCCTGGCATAACTAATCCCTGATTATCAAAAATCAATCCCTCAATCTCAGGCTTAGTTTTTATTATTTTAGGCTTTTGTCCTGAAACACCAGTATTTAAATAAAGAGTGTATATATTATCAAATACACTTATTCCATAAGTCCCCTGTCCATAGTTAGTCCCTACATCCTCTAAAAGCCACTTTCCAGGAATCCCTTCATATCCAAAAAGATCATCTAAAACTATTATGTTTCCATTGATAGATTTTATACCCAGTTTTTTTACTGCATCTGTCCAATTCTTTAAAAACTCCTCTCTATTTATAGAGATTCCATCAGAACCTAGGGTAGGATCTCCTCCCCCTTGAATATATATATTTCCTGTTAAAACACCTTTTTTAGATATTTTCCCATCATATAAAACCTTTGTTTCAAGAACTGTGTCTGCTCCCAATACTTCCAATGCAGTAGCTGAAGTCACTATTTTTAAAACGGATGCTGGAACTAGAGCACTCTCCTCCCTATAACTATCCACAACTTTTCCAGTTTTTAAGTCAATAGCATAAAAACTTAAATTCCCATGTTCTAAAACATCTGAGTTTACAAATTCACTCATAGCCTTTGATTTTCCTTTTGAAGGTACCACTGCTGAAATAACTGGTTCTTGTACTATTTTTTCTGGTACAACAGCTACTTGATTAACACTTTTATCTGTTTTTTCCATACCGCTACAACTGGTTAGAAAAGTTACAATTAAAGCTAAACAAATATATTTTTTCTTCATACACCACCTCTTTTTAGACTTTTTTATATCCTACATCATTTAGAGAGTTTTTTAAAGTATTTTTATAATTAATTATATCTCGTAAAAAAAACCTAGGATAACCTAGGTTTTTTCTACACCTCATTTACTTGAATCTCTCTTCCCTCTTTTCTCCACTGTGAGTATTCAGCAATAGTTGTGAATAATACGTCTGTAGATGAGTTTAAAGCTGTTTCACAAGAATCCTGTACCACACCTATAACAAATCCCACACCTACAACTTGCATAGCTACATCATTGGATATTCCAAATAGACTACATGCAAGTGGGATTAGAAGCAGTGAACCTCCAGCCACTCCAGATGCTCCACAAGCACTTATTGCTGAAAGAACACTAAGGACTATAGCTGATAACAAATCCACTTGAATTCCTAAAGTATATGCGGCACTTAAGGCAAATACAGATATTGTTACTGCTGCTCCAGCCATATTTATTGTTGCTCCCAATGGAATGGACACAGAGTACATATCCTTATCCAGACCTAATTTTTCACACAGATTCATATTTACAGGTATATTGGCTGCTGAACTTCTTGTAAAAAATGCAGTTAGTCCACTCTCTCTTAAACATGTAAATACCAATGGATATGGATTTTTCTGAATCATTATAAATGCGATTATAGGGTTTACTATAAAAGCTACTGCTGCCATACATCCAAGTAGTAAAAGTAGTATCTTTCCATATGATAGTAACCCACTTCCTCCACCAGCCTCTATAGAACTAAAAATCAGTCCCATAACTCCAAAAGGTGTAAACTCTATCACAAACTTTACAACTTTTAAAAGAGCTTTAGATATGTCTATCACAACCTCTTTTGTTGCCTCTTTACTCCCCTTTAGAAATATTCCAAATAGCGAACTCCAAAATAGAATTCCAATATAGTTTCCATTGAAAAGAGCCTTTACAGGATTATCAATAAGATTTAAAAGCAGTGTTTTTAAAACTCCAACTATATTTTGTGGAGCTGAATCTACATTTACATTAGACACTAGGGATAGGGTAACTGGAAATAAAAAACTTCCTATTACTGCAACTAAACTCGCTAATAAAGTTCCCAATAAATATAGAATAACTATTGATTTTATATTTGTTTTTTGTCCCTCTTTATGCTGAACAATTGCAGATATCACTAAGAAAAATACCAATATTGGAGCAATAGCTTTTAAAGCACCTACAAAAAGATCTCCAAAAATTGTTATCCAACTCATAGCACTAGGAGCTATATACGCAAAAATTATTCCTAAGACTATTCCTATAAAAATTCGTTTTACCAGGCCAATGCCACACCATCCTTTAAATATTTTCTCCATTTTTACCATCTCCCTGTCTTTAATCTGAAAACATATGTTTTTATATAAAAGACACTATAGCATATAAATTTTTATAATACAAGTTTTTTTTATAGACATTTTATTTTTTTAAAGTTATACTATCTATAACTCTGTATAGATCGGGAGGTTTTAAATGAATGGAAAATTTTTGGTTGTGGATAAATCTATCCTTCCAGATTATCTGGAAAAAGTTATTGAAGCTAGGAATTTATTAGCTGAAGGTAAAGTTCAAAATGTTAGCGACGCAGTTAAAATTGTTGGAATAAGTAGAAGTACGTACTATAAATATAAAGATTTTGTATTTTTACCCTCTGATAATGCCATTGGTAAAAAAGCGCTAATATCTCTTATGCTAGAGCATGAAAAGGGTGCCCTATCTGAAGTTTTAAACTTTTTATCCTCAGTAAACTGCAACATAATTACAATTAATCAGAATATTCCCATAAACAATGTGGCATCTGTCGTTATATCTTTTGAGATATCTTCAGACTCTCTTCCACCAGAGGACGTTGTTCAGGAATTAAAAAAAATAAAATATGTTAAAATGTCTAGACTTCTAGCATTTGAGTAGATAATTTTTCAAATGTCAACTTTTTTATCTTTTAAAAGTTGACATTTCTTTTTTTTTGTAATACTATATCTTGAATACTGTATACAATTAAGGAGGGTGTATGACTACAAAAGAAAAGATTATCTCTATTTTAGAGGAACATAAAGGTTCATATCTTTCTGGTGAAGATATAGGAAAAAAATTAAACATATCTCGAGCAGCCGTTTCTAAGGCTATTAAAGAGTTAAAAAATAATGGTTATACAATTGATTCTATAAATAGAAAAGGGCACTGTATTCCCCATAAAAGTAACACGCTTTCCCATATTGAAATCAAAAAAAATTTAAAATTTGATAACGATATTATTATAAAGGACTCTGTTTTATCAACTAACTTAGATGGTAAAAACTACTTACTTAACAATCCAAAGCATGGGACTGTTATAGTTGCCAATGAACAAAATGATGGCAGAGGTAGAAAGGGACGAAAATTTTTCTCACCTAAGAATACAGGAATATATATGAGTATTATTTTAAAACCTCATATTTTACTTTTGGAGAACTCACTTAAAATTACCATAGCCACTGCAGTGGCTATCTCTAAAGCAATTGATGCTCTATGCAGTAAAAATACTCAGATAAAATGGGTCAATGATATTTTTCTAAATAATAAAAAAATATGTGGTATTTTAACTGAAGCTATCACAGATTTTGAAACTGGTTCCATTGAAAATATTGTCATTGGAATAGGTATAAACTTTAATACTTTAGACTTTCCAGAGGAGCTTTCCCATATAGCTGGTTCAATTTTTTCCCAGAGAGTTACCCCTGTAAATAGAAATCAACTGATAGCTCATATTGTAAATAATCTCATGGATATTATAGAGGACCTTGAAAATCCAGAAATTATTAAAATCTATAGAGAAAAGTCATTTTTAATTGGAAAAGATATTTCCTTCTATGAGAGAGATAGTGTAGTGGAAAGTACTGTCCTTGATATAGATAGCAACGGCTATCTCATTGTTCAGGATTCAAATATGATTATAAGAAAATTAAAATCTGGGGAGGTAAGTATTAAATGGTAGAAAATCTATTTTTAAATCTGTATTTTCTAGGTATTTTAGCTATTGGGTATAACTCATTTAAAAAAGTTAAAGATAGTTCCTATTTTTTTATAGCCAATAGAGAAGCTGGTGTTTTTCAGGTAGCTGGTAGCTTATTGGCAACAGTTTTGGGAAGCTCTGCTATCCTTGGAAATGTTGCTGCCACATACTCAATTGGATGGGCTGGAATCTGGCTTTTATTCTGTGCTGCATTTGGTCTATTTACTCTTTTACCACTGCTTAAACGATTTGAAAAATTTAGAGGATATAATCTTCCAGAGCTTTTAGGTAGTTTTTATGGAGATGAAGTTAGACTTTTAAGTTCCTTTATTATCTCAATTGCATGGATTGGTATTGTTGCTGCTCAAATTATGGGTGCAGCCCAAATTATGGAGATAATTAGTAATTTTTCATATTTAGAAAGTGTTATTATTAGTGGAGTAGTATTTATTATATATACAATATTAGGAGGACAACTTTCCATTATAAAAACTGATTGTTTTCAATTGATATTTATTCTATTGGGTATTGTGTTATGCTTCATATTTTTACCTAATTTAGATACTACCTATGCAGCCCCTAAGCTGATAAATGAAAAGTTTGGATACATTGATCTATTAATTTTGGTATTGACATATTCATCAACTTTTTTAGTGGGTCCTGATATATACTCTCGAATTTTTTGTGCAAAAGATAGTGGTGTTGCCAAAAAGTCCATTATTGTTAGTATTATTATTTTAATACCTTTAGCATTTATCTTAACTAAAATAGGTATATTTGCCGCTGGAGCTTATCCTAATCTAAGTAGTGGGCAATCTCCTCTATTACATGTTGCAGCAAATACTTTACCTAAACCCATCAGTTTATTGCTATACTTCGGTTTACTTTCAGCTATAATATCCACTGCTGATACTTGTTTACTAACTGCATCATCAATATTTACTGAGATTTTTACTAAGAATTTAAAAAGTATAAAATCTATAAAACTTACACGAATTTTTATTGGTGTCTTTGGTATTTTTAGTATTTTAGTTGCACTGAAGCTTAAGTTTATATTAAGTTCATTGCTTCTAGCTCTATCTGTCTATTCTGGAGCTCTTATAATACCATGTTTTGCTGGAATTATTGGATATAGATTTAAGAGAGGTTATGTTCTAAGTGCTATTATACTCGGAGGGGTTATAGCATTATTTGGAAAAATATATGGTGGTAACTATTCAAATTATATTTTAATCTGTGCCTTTTTTGTCAATGCTTCAGTCTTAGGTAT
>NZ_DBGBQB010000134.1:0-2769 GCF_048470075.1 Cetobacterium sp.
AAGTCTTTTTTACTGCAATATGAATATGATTACACTTTCTGGAATTGCATTTAAACCTAGAATAGTAAAGATAATCATGATGCAAATATGTTCCTGAATTACAAATAGGACATTTAGGATATGAACGCCTATTATCACCGAATTTAGAATTAGCAGAGAATTGTCTAGCGCATTCTTTGCATCGGTATTTTTGATGTCCAAGATTATTTTTACCAAAACGATGAAGGTTTTTAGAGAAACAACGAGGACAAGAGATATTATTAATATACATAGTTAAAAACTGCTCCTTTCTTGGGGGGAATATTGGTTGGTCGAATAACTATTATACCTCAAAGGATTGGAGTAGTTTCAATAAATTTTAAGTTAACAGAAACGATTATATAAAGGGGAGGGAAGATGAAAAAAATATTTTTACTAGCAGCGATTATAGCTGTTGGGACAATTGTTAAGGGAGAAGATAATCCAAAAATTCAACTAGGAGATACAGTTATAACAACAGGTGAAAGTTTTGGAAGTTCAGTTCATGAAACTGCTAAAACTGTAATGGTTGTAACAGAAAAAGAGATTCAAGAAAAAGGAGCATCAAATGTAGGAGAAGCATTGAAAGGTGTTCCAGGGGTAACTGTTAGAAACATGGATGGAGGAAATCCACAAATTGATCTAAGAGGATCAGGAGCTACATCGTCAGCAAATACAATTATTCTTTTAGATGGAATTCCATTGAATGGATTAGTTACATTTAATATAAATCAAATTCCTATAGGAGATATAGAGAGAATTGAAGTTATTCAAGGTGCTGGAGCGATTATGTATGGAGATGGAGCTATTGGTGGAGTAGTTAATATTATAACAAAAGCACCAGAGAATAAAGTTAATTATGGTAGCGTAGGATTAGAAGCTGGTTCTTGGGAAACGAATAGGGCTAATTTAAGCTATGGGACAAAATTAGGAGATAAAATTCTATTAAATGCATCATATTCTGGTTATTCAAGTATGGAGTATAGAGATAGAAATGTAGAGTATAAAGATGATAAAGATACAAGAAATTCAATCTGGTTAAGAGGCATGTATTTATTGGAAGATGGGAATATAGAGCTAAGATATAATCATAATGAAAATAAAGACTACTATACTGGTTATTTAGAAAAGGATCAATTTGAAAAAGATCCTTCAAAGCCAGGAAGTTATGGAGGACTAACTCATAGCATAAGTGATATTTGGAATTTATCTTATAATAAAAAGTTGACAGATAATTTAAATTTTTTAATATACGGTGGTTACTATAATGATGAAAGTAAAAACCAAAATAATGTAACTAAAGAGTATTTTATAAAGCCACAATTAAAATATAATTATGGTAAAGAAGACTATGTTATTTTAGGTGGAGATTATCGTGATGGAAAGAGAGAGTTTAAAGAGACTCTTAAAATTAATGGTATTATGCAGAAGGCTCCAGATGATGAAAGAGAATCTTATGCAGGTTATATTATAAATAAAACTACGTTTGGAAAGCTTCAATTTTCTCAAGGTTATAGAAAAGAAAAAGTGAAATATAAATATAGTACAAAAGTTTATGATTCTAGTTGGAACTTAGTTGAGGTGGAACCACACTCAGCAGATTATGCTAATAATGATAGTTTTGAATTGGGATTAAACTACTTATATTCAGATACAGGAAATACATATTTTAATTATACAAGAGCAGTTAGAACACCAACAATAGGTGATGCTGGAAAATGGTATGGAGATGTAAGAACACAAAAAAATGATATATATGAACTAGGATTAAGAGATATGTTTAGCGAAACTTTTGTTTCAACATCAATATTTTATATAGATTCAAAGGATGAAATTTATTACGATAAAATATTCGATACAAGTGGTTACAATAGAAACTTTGATGGAAAAGTTAGAAGAGTAGGAGCACAGTTATCATTGGCTCACTATTTTGACAAGTTAACTTTAAGAGAGAATATATCGTATATTCAGCCAAAAGTAACAAGTGGTATGTATGATGGAAAAGATTTTGCAGGTGTTGCAAGATGGCAAGCAAACTTAGGAGCAACATATAATTTTACAAATAATTTCTTTGTTAATGGAGATTTATATTATATGGGTAAATCTTATGCAGAAGATGATTTTGAAAACTACTTTGGCAAACAAGATGACTATGTAACATTTGATATTAATACGTCATATAAATTTAATACAGGACTTGAAATATATGGTGGAGTTAGAAACTTATTTGATAAAGACTATTATAATACAGTTACATCTACTAGATCTGGAAATGCAAGAACAGTTTATTATCCTGCTGATGGAAGAAGTGTTTATGCTGGATTCAAATATGAATTTTAAAATATATAACGGAGGTATTTTATTATGAAAAGTTTAAGAATAGCATGTCCAACTAATGATGGAATTATACTTGATTCACAATTTTATGGATGTAAAAATTTTAAGGTATTTGTTGTTGAAAATAATAAACTTGTAGATACATATTTATTAACGCCACCTGTCTATGAACATGGAAAAATGCCAGAGTTTTTAGTAGCAGAAAAGATAAACATAGTTATATCTGGACCTATCGGAGAAGCTACTTTAAATTTCTTAAAACAACATAAAGTAGAGCTATTCTATGGCTTAGAAGGTGTAATGGTTGATTTAATTAGACTTTATTTAATACATGATTTAAAGTCAATAGGAGAGCCATATAATCATAAAAATTATAAAGAGTATATAAAATAGAAATATAAAAGTAGGAGGAAG
>NZ_DBGBQB010000135.1:0-12339 GCF_048470075.1 Cetobacterium sp.
GTCCATATCTATGCCACTATATATATTAAAAATAACGGGTTCTACTGCTAAGATGGGTTCAGTTTATGCCATAGGTATATATTTTGGAATGGTTGCTCTCCTATTTTCAGGATATTTGGCTGATAATTATAATAAAAAGTATATACTTGTAACCTGTGATATGCTTTCAGCTCTTATTTTAATCTCCTCCTCTTTTTTCTTCAATGGCGATGAGAATGATATTAAAATAATACTGCTTATTCAAATTCTCACTAGTTTTGTATACCGGATTTTCTCCACCTCCTTATCCGCTATTATCCCTCAACTGTTTAAAGATGAAAACTTAGGGCAAATAAACTCTTTGAAATCCTCTTTATCTGCTACTGCTAGTATAGTTGCTCCTGTTATTGGTACATTCTTATTTTTAAATTATGGAATAAAAGCGGTTCTAATAGTGAATGGATTTAGTTTTTTTATATCCGCTCTAATTGAGTGTTCTCTAAAATATCTCTTTATAAAAAAGAAAGATCATTCACCTTTTAAAAAGAGTATTTTAAGGTCAACTTTTAAAAGTATGAGCGGTGTTATAAGAGCTGATATAAATATCTTAAAGATATTTATAGTGGCCTTAGTTATTAACTTTATTGTGAGTCCTATATTTCCAATTTTGTTACCTAAGTTGCTTCTGTCCACCGATTTAGAAAAAATCTATGGAACTCTTGGAAGTATTGTTACCATAGGAGTTCTTATTAGTAGTTACTTAACAGGTAAGTTAATTATTAGATTTAAACTACTATCTATGCTAAATATAGGTATATTTATAATTGGTTTTTCCTTTGGAATATTGGTTTTAAAAGATATCTCTCAAATCTATCTCTATATTTTTAGTTTTATTTTTGGGCTTAGCCTATCTTTCATTAACATTCCTATAGATTCCTACTTCCAAGAGAAAATCTCAGAACAATATCTAGGAAAATTCTTTTCCTCATTGGATTTTATTGCAGAGTTGCTCGTTCCTCTTAGTCTATTTTTATTTGGACTTCTTTTGGAGTTTATAGCATACCAATATATATTTCTAGTTTTTATTATAATAGCTTTCTCTTTAGCTCTATTTTTAAAATTTTATCACTCTCCATAAAAAAACTATGTTTACTTTTTAAAACTATGCTATACTCTAAATAGTATTTTTTTAGGAGGTAAAAATTTGAAGAGTTGTTTAAAAAAAGATTGTTCTGGTTATTTCTATATTTTTGATACTCCATTTGGCCTACTTAAAATTGAAGAGATCGATAATAAAGTTATCAAAATTGAGCTCAATAACCCTACCTCGAGTAGAACTTTTAAACTCACAAAAACTTTGGAAAAAGCATTTAAAGAGATTGATGAGTTTTTAGAAGGCAAAAGAAAAAAATTTACTTTTAAAATAGATCCCATTGGAACAGAGTTCCAAAAATCTGTTTGGAATGCACTTTTAGATATTCCCTATGGGGAAGTTAAATCATATAAAGATATCGCTATTGCTATTGGCAATCCAAAAGCATGTAGAGCCGTTGGAATGGCTAATAATAAAAATCCCATCCCTATTGTTATACCCTGTCATAGAGTGATTGGGTCCAATGGAAAACTTACAGGCTATGCCTATGGTTTAGTTTTAAAGGCTCACCTTTTAAATTTAGAAAAGGGTACAAAATAATTTTGTACCCCTTTTTTTATGCCTCAATAGCCCTTTTATAAAATACCTTTTCAGCTATATAAACTGTTATTAAATTACTAAAAAATCCAGGTAATAACTCATACATATAGCTATCTAATCCTATAACTTTCCACATTAAAAATACAAACATTCCAACTAAAATTCCAGCTAGAACACTTTTACTATTTACATTTTTAAAGTAAAGAACAGATAGTATAGCTGGTCCAAATATTGTTCCAAACCCTCCCCAAGCATATGCCACCAGTGACAATACTTTAGCATTTTGATTCAATGCAAACAGTAGAGCAAGTAGCGCTATAACTATCACACATACTCTTCCTACCCACATAATCTCTTTATCAGAAACATCTTTTTTCATATATCTATAAAAATCCTCAGTTAAAGTAGTTGATGATACCAATAGCTGTGAATCTATTGTTGACATTATAGCTGATAAAATTGCAGCTAATAAAATTCCAGCCACCCAAGGATTAAATAGCTCTTTTATCATATAGATAAATATCTTTTCAGCATCTCCACCTAACTCTGCAACATTTTTAAACAGTGGTATTCCTAAAAGTCCTATTGCAATAGCTCCAATTAGAGAGATAATAACCCATATCATAGCTATTCTTCTAGATTTTTTTAACTCTTTCACATCATTTATACTCATAAATCTAACCAAAATATGTGGTTGTCCAAAATATCCCAATCCCCAAGCTAAGGATGATAATATCCCTAAAATTCCTATACTCTCTCCATTTTGACTAAATATATTCAATGTTATACCTTTTAACTCTATCCCTTGCTTAACTGTTTCCATATCTCCTATCTTGTAATATGCAGCTAAAGGAACTGCTATTATAGCTATAAACATCAAAGCACCTTGGAAAAAATCTGTCCAACATGAAGCTAAATATCCTCCCATAAATGTGTACGCAACTATTGTTACTGCTCCTATAACTACAGCCACCTTATAATCAATTCCAAGTATTGATTCAAATAACTTTCCAGCTGCAACTAGCCCTGATGATGAATAAATCGTAAAGAAAAATAGCGTTCCTAAGGCCAATATCTTTCTTATTGTACCTTTGTCATCTTTTAACTTTTTCTCTAAAAAGGTTGGCAAAGTTAGTGTATCCTCAATCTCTGTTTCCACTCTAAGTTTTGGAGCTACAAATTTCCAGTTTAAATATGTTCCCACTGTTAAACCTATAACAACCCAGATTTGTCCAAATCCAGATAGATAAACTGCTCCAGGTAATCCCATAAGCAGCCATCCACTCATATCACTAGCTTGAGCTGATAGCGCTGTTACCCAACTTCCAACCCCTCTTCCACCTATTAAGTAGTCCTCTGAGTTAGAAGTTTTTCCATAGAAATAAACCCCTACTCCTATTAAAAATAGTAAATATGCTCCAAATGTAATAAACGTTTCCAATCCTATCATCTTATACTCCTCCCAAATTTTTAATAAAAATAAAAGAGGGCCACCTAAGTACAACTGTACCTAAGTGACCCTCATCAAAAGAATCCTATAAAAATAATCTTTTTAAAAGTTATTTTCCCTTAGATACAGATCCAACTTGTAACACAAAATGGATCTGTATCTAAACATAAACTAATGCTTAAAACACAAATCCCTATCTAGGGGGGATGGGTTGTCTATTTACATTATTTGAAATAACTTGATCTTTCTTCACTAGAACTCTCCTTTAATTTTTTATTTTCATTATAGTAACATATGAAAATTATTTTGTCAATTTTTATTTCCAAGTTGATATTCCCTCTTGAGAATTAAATACATTTTTAAAGCCCTCTTCTAAAAGGATTAAAGCAGCTGTTTTAGACCGAACTCCACTTCTGCAAAATGTTATATATGTCTTATTCAACTCCAACTCACTGACTCTTTCTTCCAATTCATGAAGGGGAATATTTAAGCTATTCTCCACTGATTTATCCCAATACTCCTCCTCTGTTCTAACATCTAAAAGTATTGTATTCTCTTTTTTCAATAGCTCTTTTACTTCATTTTGATTCAATGTCTTATATCTTTCCATATTTTTTCCTTAATTAAATAGAGGTTTAATCTCTTCTACCCAAGCTTTTATTCTATCTGGTGTCTCGTTATCTTGATTACTTTCATCCAGAGCAAGACCTACAAACTTATTATCTATAACCGATTCAGTTTCCTCATAACTATACCCCTCTGTTGAAGTAAATCCTACAACTTTAGCACCTTTAGCTATCACTGCATCATATAACTTTCTCATAGCTCCAACATATGACTCTCCAAATGCAAATTGATTTCCTACTCCCACTATTCCTACCACTTTACCTGAAAAATTCATGTTTTTTAGCTCATCATATACATTTTCCCAATCTTTTTGTAACTCTCCAACCCCATATGTAGGTGAAACTAAGATAAGATTTTCAATTCCTTCCATATCTTCAATTCCATTTGCTACATCATATACTTCGTAGTTCTCTCCTCTTAAATAAAACTCTATCTCATCAACTATTCCAGCTGTTATTCCAGATGTTGTTCCATAAAAAACTCCTATTTTTTTCATGATTAATTTCCTCCTAAGTTCTTTAATGCTGTTATATCTTTTATCACTTCACTGGCTATAATAAGTCCTGCCACAGATGGTACAAAAGATATACTTCCCACGTTGTTTTGCTTCTCTCTATTATTCTCTAAATTTTTAGGTTTCATTGGTAACTCTCTTGAAAAAAGAACTTTCACCTTTTGAATTCTTCTCTTTTTCAACTCTGCCCTCATTACCTTTGCCAAAGGACAAACAGATGTTTTTGTTATATCCGCAATCTCTAACATAGTTGGATTTATTTTATTTCCTGTTCCCATTGATGAGATAATAGGAATATTTAACTCCTTTGCAATAGTTATTAGATCTAATTTTGCTGTTACTATATCAATTGCATCAATAATATAGGTATATTTTTTCTCTTTTGAAAAAAACATATCTCTTTTATCTTTAAAAAACTTTTCTTTATAGGCATTTACCTTTATATTTGGATTTATTGAAAGAGCTCTCTCCTTTATAACTTCCACTTTATCTTTCCCAACAGTCTCTTGAGTGGCTATTATCTGTCTATTCAAATTTGTTATATCAACGGTGTCGAAATCAACAACTGTTATCTCTCCAATACCTGCTCTAACTAAAGCTTCTACTGCAAATCCTCCAACTCCACCTACTCCAAAAACAAGTACATGGGAATCATTTAATTTTTTTAGGTTTTCAGTACCTATTAATAACTCTGTTCTTTGAAAAATCATCCATTTACCAACCTTATTTATATTCTTTACTAATTACATAAAGATTATATACTAAAGAACTATAAAATACAAGTTTTTCTTTAGAAACTCTTGACAATTTTTTAAAGTTTATGATATATATATTTTATTAGCCACGTTATATGTGGAGTGCTATTTTTTTTAAGGAGGATACAATGAAAAAAGAAACAAAAGTATTTCAAGCTGAAACTAAAGAACTTTTAAACCTTATGGTACACTCTATCTATACTCATAAGGAGATTTTTTTAAGAGAACTTATCTCAAATGCCAGTGATGCTACTGATAAACTAAAATTCAAAGCTCTTACAGATACTCATATTTTAGACTCCTCTGAAGAACTTTGTATAACTATCGCTCCTAATGAAGAGTTAAAAACTCTTACTATTACTGACCACGGAATTGGAATGACTTTTGAAGAGGTTGTTGAGAATATTGGTACTATTGCTAAGTCTGGATCAAAAGCTTTTTTAAGCACACTGGAAGAGGCTAAAAAAAGTGGTGACTTAAATATAATTGGACAATTTGGAGTTGGTTTTTATTCAGCATTTATGGTTGCTGATAAGATAGTTTTAGAAACTAAATCTCCATACTCAGACAAAGGGGTTAGATGGACTTCTACTGGAGAAGGAAGCTATGAAATCGAGGAGATTGATAGAGAGGATAGAGGTACTTCAATCACTTTACATCTAAAGGACAATGACGAAGATAAAGAGTTTTTAAATGAATATAAAATAAAAGGACTTATAAAAAAATACTCTGATTATGTAAAATATCCAATAATGTTAAATGGTGAGAGAATCAACTCCACTAAACCAATTTGGAAAACTCCTAAGGATGAGTTAAAAGATGAGGATTACAATGAGTTCTATAAATCCACTTACCATGATTGGCAAGATCCTCTTTTCCATTTTAACTTCAATGTACAAGGAAACTTAGAGTATAATGCGATTCTATTTATTCCTCAAGTTCCTCCTTATGATCTTTACACAAGAGAGTATAAAAGAGGACTTCAGCTATATACAAAAAATGTTTTTATAATGGATAAATGTGAAGAGTTAATCCCTCAATATTTTAATTTTATAAAGGGATTGGTTGACACTGATGATCTATCTCTTAATATTTCTAGAGAGATTTTACAAAAGACTCAACAACTGAAAGCTATCTCTAAAAATTTAGAGAAGAAAATCATAAGTGAGTTTGAAAAATTAATGGCTAATGACAGAGAGAAATATATAAAATTCTGGGAAGTTTTTGGAAGACATATAAAATTTGGAGTTCATGAAAACTTTGGTTTGAATAAAGATAAGTTAGAGAATCTTCTTCTTTTCAAAAGCTCTAAAAATTTAGAGTACACATCTCTTAAAGAGTACGTTGAAAGAATGAAAGAGGATCAAAAAGATATCTTCTATGCAGTTGGTGAGAATATAGATATTCTTCAAAAAATGCCAAAGGTTTTAAATGTTATAAATAAAGGATTTGAAGTTTTATTCCTAACAGAGGGTGCTGACGAGTTCGCCTTAAAAACTATGAACTCATTCCAAGAAAAACCATTTAAATCAGTTAATGAGGTAACATTTGAAACTGAAAAGGAAAAGGAGGAGATTAAAAAACTTTCTGAAATCAATAAATCTCTTCTTGATAAGATTAAAGATACGTTAAAAGATAAAATTGTAGAGATTAAACTTAATCCTGAACTTGGAGATAGCTCTGTTTCCCTATCTTCTAAGGGTGAAGTATCCCTAGAAATGGAAAAACTTTTATCTCAAATTCCAGGTAATGAGGGAGTTAAAGCTGAAAAAGTTTTAGAAATAAACCCAAATCACCCTCTCTTCAATAAACTTCAAAATGCTTCAGAATCAGAACTTCAGGATTTAGCAGATATACTTTATAGTCAGGGACTTTTAATAGAGGGATTTGCTCTTGAAAATCCATTGGATTTTGTTACAAAATTAAATAATATTTTAAGTAAAAAGTAAAAATAAGGAAGGGCAACCCTTCCTTATTTTATTTTGCTTTACATACTCTTTATTATACCCATTTTATAGCAATATAAAAGTTTTTTTAGCTCTTTAACTTGCCCTTTTAACTCTTTTCCTATATCTGTATCTTTAACTTTAAGTCTCTCTTTCTTACTATCAACTATCTCAGTTGTAGATTGAAAATCTAAACACTTTTCCACAGAATCCCCTATATTTTCAAATGGCTTATGACAGACTAGTCTTTTTCCATGAGAGTTAAATATCAGTGTATAACCTGCAATACCTGTTGTTGATTGATATGCTTTTGAAAATCCACCATCTATTAGAATTAGTTTTCCTTGAGCTCTTATAGGTGTTTCTCCATTTCTTACCTTAACTGGAACATGTCCATTTATTATATGGGAATACTCATCCAATATTCCAAACTCTTTTAAAACTCTTTCTGCTACCTCTTTGTTCTCTGAAAATTCATAGTAGTAATCATAGTTTTCTCTATGTGTTTTCTTATCTGAGAAAAAGTATCTTTCAAAAGTTCTCATCTTATCTTTACCAAAAAGTGGTGAATCTTTACCACACCAAAGGTACCATATAAAGTCCTTTCCTCTAATGCTATCATCTTCATAGTATCCCTCTCTACAAAGTTGATCACATTTTTTAAAAAGTCTCTTACCTGAGTATTTTTTTCCAAAGATATCAATCTCTCTAAATCCACCCTTTTCATCTAAAGGCATACATCCATGAAATAGAAGGTTGGAATTTCTTTTTAAATAGACACTTCCTTTTTCCAATAAAAATTTTATGTGTTCCTGAAGTTTTTCACTATTTCTAAAACTTCTTATCAATCCATCCACAACCTCTTTTTCCCTTTCATTCAACTCATAGATATTATCTTTATTTAAAGTCAAATACTCTGCACTGTCCAGATGGTGAAGTAACAATCTATCCTCCATTTTAAATGTTGGATTTCTTTTTATTACCTCTCCCTCCAATTTAAATTGAATGATAGCAATCGCCTTATGCATTTTCGATAATAGCTCCTTATCTGTGGGACTCTCTTTTGTTTTAGATTCAAACCCTAAACATGGATCATCCCCATAAAATTCTAAAGCTAATGTAGCTAGAGGTAATAGATTAATTCCATATCCATCCTCTAAAATTTCTCTATTGGAATATCTTAAACAGATCCTAATAGCATTCGCTATACATGCCCCATGACCACAAGCTGCTCCCACCCATAAAATATCATGATTTCCCCATTGAATATCCACATTGTGATGTTTCATAAGTTTATCCATTATCTTATGGGGATAGGGTCCTCTATCATATATATCTCCCACTATATGAAGTGTGTCAACAACTAATCTCTGTATAAGCATACTCACATTTATTATAAACTCTTTACCCCTACCTATCTCTATTATAGTAGTTATAATCCCCTCTATATAATCTTTTTTATTTTTTTCTTCAGCTCTCTCGTATAAAAGTTCTTGAATAATATAGGAAAACTCCTTTGTCATAGCTTTTCCTACCTTTGATCTAGTATATTTAGAGGAAACTACTTTTAAAACTTCCAATATTCTAGGTATAGTTTTACCATACCACTCTTCCATATCTGTGCCTAAAGACTGAATGAGCTCTATCTTCTCTTTGGGATAATATATCACTGTTGCCAATTGATTTCTCTCTTTCTCTGGCAAATCTGTAAATATATTTTCAATTTTTTCTTTTATTACACCTGAACAATTTTTCAAAACATGATTGAAAGCTTCATACTCCCCATGTATATCACTTACAAAATGCTCTGTTCCCTTAGGGAGAGATAAAATCGCTTCTAGATTTATTATCTCTGTGGCTGTTTCAGCAATTGTTGGAAAATTTTTAGCTAAAAGTTTTAAATACTTAAACTCTTCCTCTTTTACATTCATCTTAACTCATCCTTTTTAATATAGCACTTTGAGCTGATGCAACTATTGCAATTGGAACTCTAAATGGCGAACAGCTAACATAGTTAAATCCTAACTCATTAAAATACTCTATACTTTTAGGATCTCCTCCATGCTCTCCACAAACTCCTATCTTTATATTGGGTTTAACACTCTGACCTAACTCCTTAGCTAAAACTATTAACTTTCCTACTCCACGAGTATCTATTGATTGGAATGGATCTCTTTTCATTATATTTTTAGCTTTATAGTGATCTATAAATTTTATAGAATCATCTCTTGATATTCCATAAGTTGTCTGTGTTAAATCATTAGTTCCAAATGAGAAAAATGCACTTTCTTCCGCTATCTCATTAGCTATTAAACATGCTCTTGGTAGCTCCATCATAGTACCTAATTTGTAATCTATGCTCTCTTTTTTCTCTTCAAAAACTTTTTCTATCTCTTTTAATATACTCTCTTTTATATACTTGAATTCACTAATTCCACCAATAAATGGTATCATTATCTCTATCTCACAACTTCCACCTTCACCTTTACACTCAATGGCTGACTCTATTATAGCTCTTGCTTGCATCTCATAGATTTCAGGGAAAGTAATTGCCAATCTACACCCTCTATGTCCTAACATAGGGTTTTCCTCTTTTAACTCTTTAATTCTATTTTCAATATCTCTAGGAGCTTTATCCAATAGTGTTGCCAACTTTTGTATATCTCTATCTGTCTTAGGCAAAAATTCATGGAATGGGGGATCTAATAATCTCACATTCATAGGTAATCCATCCAGTTTATGTAGCATTTTTTTAAAATCAATCTTTTGAAGTTCTAAAAGCTTTTCTAGAGCTTTATCTCTATCCTCTTTTGTACTAGCTATTATCATCTCTCTAACACTCCAGATTTTTTCATCCTCAAAAAACATATGCTCTGTTCTACAAAGACCAATTCCTTCAGCTCCAAATTTTTTACCCACTATAACATCGGTTGGAGTATCTGCATTCATTCTAATCTCCAAAGTTTTAAACTCTTTACACCACTCTAAAAACTCCTTTAACTCCTCACCAAGTTCACCCATTTTCAATTTTATAGCGCCCTTATAGATATCTCCATTATATCCATTTATAGATATAATATCCCCCTCTTGAATCTTTTCACCATTGATTGTAAAAAACTCTTCGCTTGGGTCTATCTTTATATCCTCACATCCAGTTACGCAACATTTCCCCATTCCTCTTGCCACAACAGCTCCATGGGATGTAGCTCCACCTTTTACAGTTACAATCCCTTTAGCTAAACTCATGCCTTTGATATCTTCTGGGGAAGTTTCCACTCTTACTAAAATTACAGATTCTCCTTCTTTTATTCTGTCTGTGGAAAGAACTACTTTCCCCACAGCTACTCCTGCTGAACCTGGTAATCCTTTCCCTAGAAACTTTTTTCCAGCTATATCACTATCCTCAAATGTTCCATTGAAAACTTGTGGTAATAGTTCTGTATCTACCATTAAAATTGCTTTTTCTTTGGAGATTATCTCCTCTTTTACCATATCTACCGCTATTTTTACAGAGGCATTTGGACTTCTTTTCCCATTTCTAGTTTGAAGTATAAATAGTTTTCCATCCTCAATTGTAAACTCAATATCTTGCATATCTCCATAGTGTTTTTCCAGAGATTTTGCTATATTTGAGAACTCCTCATATATATTTGGAAGTTGATTTTTCATTGTTTCAATAGAATAAGGGGTTCTTATTCCAGCAACGATATCCTCTCCTTGAGCCTCTAATAGGTACTCTCCAAATAACTCATTCTCTCCTGTTGATGGATTTCTTGTAAAAGCTACTCCCGTTCCAGATAACTCATTAAAGTTTCCAAAAACCATCTCTTGTATTACAACAGCTGTTCCCATGCTCTCATCTATGTTGTTAAGCTGTCTATATATCTTTGCTCTTTCATTATTCCAAGATTTAAAAATAGATTCAACTGCCATTAAAATTTGCTCCTCTGGATTTTCAGGAAAAAACTCTCCTGTTTCAATCCAGTATAACCCTTTAAATGCCTCAACAATCTCTTGATAACTCTTTTCTTTTGAGTACTCTTTAACTTTTGCAAACTTCTCTCTTGAAACTCCTTTTACAATCTCTGCAAACATCTCAATAAATCTTAAATATATCTCATACACAAACTTCTCATTCTTTGTTTTTTCAATTAACTTCTCCACTGTTTTATCATTTAAACCTAAATTTAGTATCGTATCCATCATTCCTGGCATAGATACTGGTGCTCCTGATCTCACTGAAACCAATAAAGGATTTTCTCCCTCAAATCTTTTACCAGTTTCTATCTCTAGCTTTTTTACTCCCTCTTTTATATCCTCTACCATACTCTCTGATAAAGCATTTCCATTTTTAAAGTAATTTTTACAAGCTGTTGTAGTTGCTATCAACCCATTTGGAATAGGTAGTCCTATCTTTTTCATCTCTACTAAGTTGGCTCCCTTTCCACCTAGTATCATTTTTTCTAAACCATACCCTTCGTTAAATAAGTAAATATTTTTCATTTTTCTCTCTCCTGAACTTTCTAATTTTTTTAATTAAAACTATTCACTTTTTTCTTTGTTCTTATTTTCTAATATATCCAGTAGTAATTTACTCACATTTGTTTTAGTAAATCTCCCAACTACTTTATATATCTCCTTCCCATTTTTCTCTGTGATTCTAACAACAGGTACTGAATCTATCTGATGTTCAATTATTTTTTTTACACAATCCTCTATCGTTTCATCCTCTGTAGAAAATATTATGTTAGGCATTCTTGTCATTATAAGATTTATTGGTATCTGCTCAATATCTCTTTTCCCAATAGCGATTCTAAGCAGATCTTTTCTTGAAACAATACCTGAAAGGTTCCCATCCTTCGTAATGAATATTGTTCCAATATCTTTTTCAAACATAAGAAGTACTGTTTTGTAAACTGAATAGCTTTCATCTATAGTTATTGGCATTCCCATTATATGTTTTACTAGTGTTTTATTATTTGATTCTACAAAAGCTTCATTATAAGTGTATCCTACTTTTTGCTTTGATTTTATTATTGACATTTTTTTCAATATTGAAAAGTCTGTTCTTAGGGCTGATCTAGTTATATATATCATTTTAGCTATCTCATCCCCTGTTATAGGCCCATTTTTTTTTATTATCTCTACAATCTCTCTCTGTCTCTCCGTTAACTGCATATTAACTCCTTTTTTAAAGTGCGCACTTTATTTTTAAAAATAACTTTGTTTTATTAAAATTATAGTAACATCTACTCTTAAAAATTGCAACATTTATTAAAAAGTGTACATTATTTATTGAAGTATATATTTACATTTTATTTTTCTTCTCTCTTTCTAATGGCTTTTTTTTTCCTTTTTAGGTATAATATTTTAGG
>NZ_DBGBQB010000136.1:0-2540 GCF_048470075.1 Cetobacterium sp.
TTTAGTTCCTCTCTAATAGTTCCTAAATTTCCTGCATAAGTTAGTTTATCTAATACAACTAATTTTATATTGTCATGTTTTTCCAACATATATTTAACAAAATTTGCACCAATAAATCCTGCTCCACCTGTTACTAAATAACTTTTCATTATAGTTCCCCCTTCTCTTTTATCTCATTTAAAAATCTATCTATTCCACTTTCCCAAGTTGAAATTTTTTCTCCTATAACTGCTTCTAATTTACTACTATCTAGCTTTGAATATTCAGCTCTTTTAGCAGGAAGTATAAAATCACTACTTTTAGCTCTATTTAGAGTTCCTTTCCATCCTATAGACTCTAAAACATACTTTGCTTGATCATATTTTGAAGCTACTCCACTATTACTCAGATGATATAACCCATAGTTTTTAGTCTCTATTAATTTTAAAGAGTATAGGGCTAAGTCATATGAGTATGTTGGAACTGATACTTGGTCATCAACTATTCCAAGTATATCTCTTGATTTACTCCAATTTATAACCTGTCTATTAAAGTTATTATTTGCTATACCAAATACCCATGATGTTCTTATTACAAAACTTTTATCATAAGCTTCTAGTACTAACTTCTCTCCCTCTGCTTTAGCTTCTGAGTACACTGAAAGTGGAGAAACTGAATCCTCCTCTGTATAAGGAGTTTTTTTGTTTCCATTAAAAACAAAATCTGTGGAGTATGTAGCATAGTCTGCTCCTATCTCTTTTGCAACTATTGCTAAATCTCTTGGAGCATAAGCGTTTA
The DNA here is from genome assembly GCF_048470075.1 of Cetobacterium sp. GTDB lineage: Bacteria > Fusobacteriota > Fusobacteriia > Fusobacteriales > Fusobacteriaceae > Cetobacterium_A. The sequence continues at coordinate 778 of NZ_DBGBQB010000136.1, forward strand.
ACTTGTAGCATATCTCCCTCTCTTCCTCTGCCTTATCTACATTGTTATATGCCGCACAATTTATAATAAGATTTATATTTTTATCTTTTACAAATTCTCTTACTGCATCTATATCTGTAATATCTAACTCTTTATAATCCGTTGCTATAAAGTCTATATTTTTATCTTTAAATATTCTTTGAAAGTCATATCCTAATTGTCCATTAGCTCCAGTAATCAATATCATCCTATTACCACTCCACTTTCAATAAACTCTTTTAGCGTTTGCTGTTTTCTATCTTTATCAGAAAGTAAAATCTCATCTACTGATAGCCCATACTTTTCAAAATTCCAGTCTATAGCTATATCACTATCATTCCATAACACTCCTGAATCAAACTCTGGTGCATAGTAGTCTGTACACTTATATTGAAACTCTGTATTGTCCTCTAGCGTTAAAAATCCATGTGCAAATCCCGGTGGAATATAGAACATCTTTTTATTATCAGCTGTCAATTCTACTAAAAAATATCTTCCAAAAGTAGAGCTATCTTTTCTAAGGTCCACAGCTACATCTAAAACAGCTCCAGCTGTAACTCTAACTAACTTTCCTTGAGCATGTTTTGTTTGAAAATGAAGCCCTCTTAACACACCTTTTTTAGATTTAGAGTGATTATCTTGGACAAATTCTGCCTCTATTCCAATTTCAAAGAAATCTTTTTTAGAGTAACTCTCCATAAAAAATCCTCTATTGTCTCCAAATACAGTGGGTTCTATTACTATTAAATCCTTTATTCCCGTTTCAACTCTTTTAAATTTACTCATGATTACTCCTTTATTAGATTTATTAAGTATTCTCCATAATGTGATTTCAGTAATGGTTTTGCTAGCTCCTCCACCTTTTCTTTAGATATCCATCCATTTTTATATGCAATCTCCTCTAAACAGGCTACCATTACTCCCTGTCTACTTTGAATAGTTTTTACAAAGTTTGATGCTTCTAAAAGTCCATCATGAGTTCCTGTATCTAACCATGCCATTCCTCTACCAAGACTTAATACATTAAGTGTTTCCTCATTTAAATACATCTCATTTAGTGTTGTTATCTCTAACTCGCCTCTATGAGATGGTTTAACCCTTTTAGCCTTCTCAACTACACTACTATCATAGAAATATAGCCCTGGAATTGCAAAGTTTGACTTTGGATATTCTGGTTTTTCCTCTAAAGAGATTGCCTTTCCATTCTCATCAAACTCTACTACACCAAATGCTTTTGGATTATTTACATAGTATCCAAATATTGTTGCACCTTTATCTCTTTTTGCTGCTTCTCTAACTATTCCTGTAAGTCCGTGTCCATAGAACATATTATCTCCTAGAACTAGAGCACATGCGTCATTTCCTATAAAGTTTTCCCCTATAATAAAGGCTTCTGCAAGACCGTTCGGTTCATCTTGAATTGCATACTCTATTTTTAATCCTAAATTTTTTCCACTGCCTAACAGTTCCTCAAAAGTTCCTATATCTCTAGGTGTTGATATTATTAAAATATCCTTAATTCCTGCTAACATTAAAACAGATAGTGGATAATAGATAAGCGGCTTATCATAAATTGGTGTAATCTGTTTACTAATTGCTTTTGTTACTGGATAAAGTCTTGTTCCTGATCCCCCTGCTAATATAATTCCCTTCATTTAAACCTCCCTTATAGTCCTTGAAATGTATTTACAAACTCTCTATCTTTAAATAGATGAAGAATAAACTTAACAATGCTTCTGCTATAC
>NZ_DBGBQB010000137.1:0-2067 GCF_048470075.1 Cetobacterium sp.
TATCCATATCTATATCTTTTAAATCTTCATTTTCCACTTTTTGCTCTTTTATTAAAACTGTAATATCACTATTTTTTATAATATCTTTTGCTGACGGAGTTAAAATTGTATCTTTATCTATTACAATCTCTTTCGCTCCACTTTCTAAGATGTCTTCTAAATCTTTTGCACATATTAGTTTTTTCAAGTTTTTCTCCTTTCCAAACTATTTTAACTTACAATCTTCATCGATTATTCCAACTACAACAGCATCCACTGGAACACTTCTTCCAATCATCTCTCTAGCTGAAGATCCTGTGCTTATAATAACCCTATCGCCTATTCCAGCTCCAATAACATCTACCGCTACCAATCTTTTTCCAGTTGTTGTCCCATCTATCTCTTCTGCTAGCATAAATTTTAAACCATTTAGCTCATCCGCTTTTCTTGTTGCCCAAACATTATCTATTATTTTTGCTATAATCATTTTTTCTCCCTATAACTTTAATCTAATATCTCTTGTGTGCAACTTAAAGCTATTCCTAACGGTGTTACAAACATTGGATTTTTAGGTTTGTACACATTTACTTTAACATTTTTTTGAATAATCTCCTCTATTCCCGTTAAGCAAGCTGTTCCTCCAACTAGCACTATATTTTCAATATGGTATCCAGCAATGTGACTATTTATTATTGATGCTACTTTCTCTATAACTGGTTTAAGAATTGGAAGTAACTCTTTATGATTTCTGATATCTCTTTTAAACTCATCAGCTTCTTTAAATGGTTTTCCATATGTTCCTGAAACCACTAAAGAGAAGTGTGTTCCTCCAGTGGCTTCATCTGCCACTGATATAACCTCTTCATTTTTTAGAATTGAAGTTCCTGTGGTCCCACCACCGATATCAACTACTGCACCATTTTTTATTTTTAAAACTTGGTTTGCCGCTGTCGGTTCATCTAAAAGATTTGTCAATTCAAATCCCGCTGCCTGAACTACATTTTTAATAGCTCCTCCATCTAAACTATCTGTTCCAGGTGGAATTGCTGCTGCTGCATATAAAAGTTCTGTATTTAATTTATCCTCAATCTCTTTTTTCAACTCTCTAACTATATTTATAGCTCCAATATAATCAACTACCATACCATCTTTTACAACATCAGCATATCTGTATGCTCCCGCCACTGGATTATAGTTTTCATCTAAAACTGCCAGCACCACACAAGCTGTACCTAAATCCACTCCTGTATAATATACAGATGATTTTGTTAACTTTGGATTTTTTATAACTTTTTCAAATTCAGCCACTAAGCTATCACAATAATCAAAATCTGCAATTTTTTCTAAATTCATAACTCCTCCATCATGTGAAGCACTACTTTTTCCATCTTACTAATCATCCAATCAACATTTTCAACAATATCCTCATTTTTTAAAAATATCTCTTTACAAAGATGTAGTTCAAAAATTAATTTTTTTAAAGAAAATATATATCTTCCATTTTTAAAATATAGATAACTTTCATTTGGATTTTGGCTCTCACTACAAGATATTTCCTCTTGAAGTTTTAAGAGCTCACACTTTCCCTCTAGGGTATCTGATACATTTTTTAGGACTTTACCTATCTCTAAAATTTCTGCAGCAACTTTTATATCTTTATTTAAAAGTTCACTGACCAAAGAGTAGATCTCCATCTCTAGACTTCTAAGTCTATAAATATTTTTTTTATCTAAAACAACTTGAGTCTTTTTTTTATTTTCATCAAAATTTTCTATTCTTACTTTTCTGTCTAATAGATACTGTCTTCCTCCAGGAGTTAACCTTTGGTTTTGCTCTATTTGGAAGCATTCAAAAGGCTCTTTTCTATATAGCTCTCTCAGATACTCCTCAGTTATAAATTTAAGCATCTCTTTCACCCTCTATAGTTTTAGACAACTAATAATTAATGACGTATAACTCTAGCATGTAAATCATATTTTTTTATTAAATTTTCTATCTGGTCTAATTCATCATTAGTTAACTGAAACTCACCCTTCATCTCATATTCCATACCTAATTGTTCATACTTATTTACACCCATCTTATGAT
>NZ_DBGBQB010000138.1:0-11631 GCF_048470075.1 Cetobacterium sp.
ATATCTCCTTAGTATTACTCTCTGATTCAACTTTTCCCATTTTTATTAGCTTTAAAAACTCATCCAGTTCATAAACCATACTATTTTTTTCCTGTGAAACACCTATATCCTCTACTTCTCCACTTTTATAGTAAATTTTTACACTTTCTATATTGGAAATACTATTTATTACTAGACTTCCATTTTCTCCTTGAATCTCACTATTGATATAGCTATTTGTTATTTTTGAGTATATTATTGAAGCTATCATATCTTTATACTCTAAGATAACACTTCCAATTCCTGAAACTCCACTAGTTAAGGTATAATCCAATTTTCTACTTTTCACTGGTATTCCAAAAAGTCTCAAAACAAAATATAGAGGATAAACACCTATATCCAAATGAGCTCCTCCACCAAATTTTGGATTAAAAATATTAGTTAATTCCCCACTTTTTAGATTGTCATATCTTGATGAGTATTGACAAAAATTTCCTATAAACCCTCTTACAGGTCCAATTTTGTCCAAGTTTTTTTCTATTACCTTAAAATTTGGCAAAAATGTATTCTTCATAGCTTCCATCAGAGTTACCCCATTTTCATGTGCAGCTTGATACATCTCTTCCACTTCTCTCTCAGTAATTCCCATGGGCTTTTCACACAGTACATGCTTTTTATTCCTCAAAAGTTCTATACTTTGGCTATGATGAAGTGAGTTGGGACTAGCTATATAGACCATATCTATATCTTTTCTACTGCAAAGCTCTTTAAACTCTGTAACTATATCTTTAATTTCATACCTCTCTCCAAACTCAAGTCCTTTCTGATAATTTCTAGAATAGATTGTTTTTAATTGACAACCCTCAACTTTTTCAATGGCTTGTGCAAAATCATGTGATATTTTACTTGTACCAACAATCGCTATTTTTATCATTTTTCTCCCCCTTAAAAGTTAATAAAAAAAAGATGACACTCTGGTGTCATCTCAATTTTTCATACTATAAACACTCATTGACTACACTTAAAATTTCATCCTTTATCTCTTTTGAGATAAAAAGAATTCTTTCTAACTGATTTAGAGTTTCCATTTTAAATGCTTCATCATCTATTCCACCTAGATTGATTTTCACATTTAAAACTCCACCCTCTATTCCCGAATATAGTAATATCGCTGATACACCTAAATCTGTAATTGCATTTTTATTCCCATATTTTAATATAATTTTTAATGATTTTAAAGTTTTTTCTGAAATTTTACAAATCTCTAAAGGTGTTTCTATTGCCAGTTTTAAATTCTTTTCAATTGTAAGCTTTCTAATCTCTCTTTCTTCCTCAGTATCCTTTGGTAGTTTATAACCTGCCATAACCAGATTATATGCCTCTGTATCTCTATCTATTAATCCTTCTAAAGTTTTTCTATAGCTGTCAATCTCCTCAAAAGCGGCTTTAAAACTTTCCTGTTCCCACTCTGGAATCTCTTTAAACTTCTTTTTATCAAAAGTTAAGTGTGCTACCATTCTTCCCAGAGTACATCCCAATGCTGAGACCAATGCTGAGACTGATCCACCTCCTGGGGCTGGACTTTTAGAATCAACTATATTTAAAAAATCCTTAACTGATAAATCTACTAACTTCATGTTTCCTCCTATCTTTTAAAAACTAAGCATCCATTTTTAAAGACTTTTTTTGTATGATTTACTCCAAAATGGTATAAAATATACTCTATATTTTTAGCATCAAATATTACAAAATCAGCTTTTTTACCCTCTTCAAGAGATCCTACTCTCTTTTCTCTTCCGATAGATTTTGCTGCATTTATAGTCACAGCTTTAAAAATCTCTTTAGGTCTCATCTTCAGTTTTAATGCAGCTATTTGCATAATCAATTGTAGGTTCTCAGTTGGACAAGACCCTGGATTATAATCTGTCGATAGAGCTACCTGAACTCCTTGATCTATCATTTTTCTTGCAGGAGCATACTCTTTTCCTAAACTAAAAGAGGTTCCTGGTAGAAGATTAGCTATTGTTTTGCTATTCTTTAGAGCCTCTATGCCCTCGTCACTTATTGCCATCAAGTGATCAGCTGAATACATATTTAGCTCTTGAGCCAATTGAGCCCCCTTTGTATTTACAATCTCATCCGCATGAATTCTTAACTTAAATCCATACTTTTGAGCCTCTAAATACATTTGACGACTCTCCTCAATAGAGAATACACCCTCTTCACAAAATACATCAAAGAACTCTGCTAAGCCTCTCTCTTTTACCACTGGAAGGAGATCAATTACTTTTTGAATAAACTCCTCACGTCTATCTTTATACTCCTCTGGTAAGGCGTGTGCTCCCATAAATGTGGAAACTACCTCCACCTCTTGCTCATGATTTAAACGCTCATTAACTCTAAGCTGTTTTAATTCAGTTTCACTATCTAGTCCATAACCACTTTTAGACTCAACTGTTGTAACTCCATAGGACAACATAGTTCTCAATGTTTTTTTAGCCTTATCTAGAAGTTCCTCTTCTGACAGCTCTCTTGTGGCATTTACACTACTTAAAATTCCTCCACCCCTTTTTAAAATCTCTAAATATGGAACCCCCTGAATTTTATCTAAAAATTCATTTTCTCTAGAACCTCCATGTACTAGGTGAGTATGAGAATCTATCATCCCTGGAACAACTACACAACCTTCTGCATCAACCAGTTTCGTTGTAAACTTTATCAATTTCGATGGTACTTCTCCATGCCCAATTGCCATTATCTCATTTCCTGATACAGCTATATATCCATTTTCTAAAATTTCAATATTCTCCATAGGACTTTCATCATCTTTCAACGGCAACTCTTTTCCTGTAACTAATTGACCAATGTTGTAAATTATTAAATCTGCATTCATAAACTCACCTCATAAAAATTCTTATTTCAATAATTCATTTTCAATTATTTTATCTATTTTAAATCCATCCAATCCTAAGTAATACTCAAGAGATTCTGATAAAGCTTCCATGGGAACTGCCCCTATAATCTCACTTCCAAGAACATTTACTCCATATCTCTTAGCTTCCATCTTCACTGTTTCAAAGACTCTATAGATTGGATTTTTCTTATAATCTTTTATATTCATAGTAACTTGAACTATTCCTTTTTCCTTCATCTCAGCTGGACCAGCTTGAATAAATCTAAACCCACCACTTGAAAATCTTATTGCTTTAGATATCTCTCTTGCAATATTTATATTTGTTGTATCTAAATTTATATTAAAAGCTATCAGCGGCATTCTACCTCCAACTGCAGTTACTCCAGCAGTTGGATGAGGAGCTCTCTCACCAAAATCCGGTTTCCACTCTTCCAATTTCAATTTATCTTTCATTCCTTCAAACTCACCCTTTCTGATTGAAGGAAGAGAAACTCTATTTGGCGCAGTAGCTGACTCCTCATATAAAAATGTTGGAACTCCATATTTTTCCCAAATCTTTTGTGCCACCACTTTAGATATCTCTACACACTCTTCCATTGTTATATCCTTTATTGGAATAAATGGAATAACATCTGTAGCACCCATCCTTAAATGCTCTCCTTTTTGAACATTCATATCTATTAGCTCTGTGGCTATGCCTACAGATTCAACAACAGCTTCTATTATATCTTCAGGTTCTCCTATCACAGTTATTACAGTTCTATTGTAATCTGCATCTGGCTCACAACCCATAAATTTTATATTTTTATTGTTTTTAAATGGTGCTGCTATCTTTTCTATCTTTTCCAAATCTTTTCCTTCACTATAATTTGGTACACATTGAACTAGTTTTTTCATTTTATTCCCCCATTTATATTTTTAATTTTCCTACATTCTCTTCAACTTTTTCCACTATTTTATTAGTTTTTATCAACTCTTCAACCTTTTCTATATCTATATACATAACTCTATCTTTATCATAGAACTCTACAATCTCTCTAACCAGGGTATGAGCTTCATTTGTTCCCTTTCCTAATCTCTTTACATCCCTTAAATCAATACCTTGACATGCAGCTAACATCTCCATTGCAACTACTTTTCTCACATTTCCTAAAATCTCATTGGCCTTTCTCGCTGCTATTGTTCCCATAGAAACATGATCCTCCTGGTTAGCTGATGATGGTATTGAATCTACTGAAGCCGGATGAGCTAGGACTTTATTTTCTGAAACTAAAGATGCTGCACTGTATTGAACAATCATAAATCCGGAGTTAACTCCACCTTTTTCCACTAAAAATGCTGATAATCCATTACTTAGAGATGGATTCACCAATCTTTCCAACCTTCTTTCAGAGATATTTGCCATCTCAGCCAAAGCTATTCCTAAGAAATCAAATGGCAATGCCATTGGTTGTCCATGAAAGTTTCCTCCTGATAATACCTCATTTTCTTTTGGGAAAATGATTGGATTATCTGTAACTGCATTCATCTCAATCTCCACTTTTTCTTTTATATAGTTTAAAGCATCTTTACTTGCTCCATGAACTTGAGGGGTACATCTAAGAGCATATGCATCTTGTACTCTTAACTCCCCTTGCTTTGTAATTGAAGTACTATTTTTTAAAATTTTATTTATATTTTTAGCTGTATTTATCTGTCCTAAGTGCCCTCTTACCTCTTGAATCTTTGGGTCAAATGCACATATTATTCCATTTAAAGCCTCCATAGACAAGCTCGCTGCAATATCTAAGTGTTTCATCAAGTTTATTGCATCATATACAGTGTGTGCTCCCACTGAAGTCATAACTTGTGTACCATTAATAAGAGCTAATCCCTCTTTTGAGGATAGACTTTTTATAGGTTTAATCTTAGCTTTTTTTAAAGCTTCCTCTCCCTCATAAAGTTCACCTTTATAATAGGCCTTACCCAATCCCAACATCACTAAAACCATATGCGCTAGTGGGGCTAAGTCTCCTGATGCTCCAAGTGAACCCTTCTCTGGTATATAAGGCGTCACACCTTTATTTATCATCTCCACCAATAGATCTAAAACTTTTTGGCGTATTCCTGAGTGTCCTTGAATTAAGTTATTGACTCTCAATAGCATTATTCCCCTAACATGGTCTATTGCCAGGGGATTTCCTACACCACAAGCGTGACTCACTATTAAATTTCGCTGTAAAGTTGCAGTTTCCTCTTTAGAAATAACTGTATCTGAAAATTTTCCAAATCCAGTGGTTATTCCATAGGATATTTTTCCCTCTTTTATGTAATCCTCAACTAAATTTCGAGCTATAGCAACTTTTTCCTTAGCTTCATCTGAAATTTTCACCTCATAACCATTTCTTGTTACATTGATTAAATCCTCTAAAGTCAGTTTTCCATTTCCTATTAGTAGTTCCAAATTAATCCTGCCTCCTTTTAAAATAATACTCCTCCAATAACACCCGCTATTATAAGTGGTATATTGTAATGCATAAATGTTGGAATACAAGTATCCCTTATATGATCATGTTGCCCATCGGCATTTAATCCAGCTGTTGGTCCTAACGTTGAATCTGATGCTGGAGATCCTGCATCTCCTAAAGCTCCTGCACAAGCTATAAGTACAATTGTTCCCATAGGTGATATACCTAACTCTATACATAGAGGTACATAGATGGCAGCTAAAATAGGTATTGTACCAAAAGATGTTCCTATACCCATAGTCACAAATAGTCCAACTAATAGCATTACAAAAGAACCCATTATCTTACTTCCACCAACTACTCCAACTACTCCCTGTACTAGAGGTTCTACTGCTCCAGTCGCCCTTATAACATTTCCATAACCAGCTGCTACTAGCATAACAAAGGCTATCAATCCCATTATTCCAATACCATCACCTATCAATCCATCAATCTCATTCCATCTAATAACTTTTACGGCTAACATAAATCCAATTGCCACAATAGCTCCCAGTGGAAGTGAGCCTGTATAAATCTGTATACCAAAGGCTATAACAGCTGAAATCAATGTATACCAGTGCTTTATCTCCATTTTCTCCACTATATCCTCATGTACTCCACCTATTGATAGATCTTTATACTCTCTAGGCTTACTATAACTCATAAATATAGCTATTAAAAGTCCTACTAACATAGCTATTCCTAAAATCCAAGTCGCTTTCCAAACTTGACTTAACTCTATATTCATTCCATTACTTACAATTTGATCTCTAATTATTCCATGGAATATCAAACCAAATCCAACTGGAAAAACAATATATGGCATTTTTAATCCAAATGTCAGTGAACATGCCATAGCTCTTCTATCCATTTTTAATCTGTCCATCAGCTTCAATAAAGGGGGAATTAAAATTGGAATAAAAGCTATATGAACAGGTATTGCATTTTGAGATAAACAAGCTATTCCAGCTATTATTAAGGCTAATATCCATTTTTTACCACTCACTATTTTAGATATTTTTCTCGATAATAATGCCGCCACACCAGTACTATTTATAGCTACCGCTAAAGTACCCAAAAGAATGTAGCTAAGCGCCGTTTCAGAGTTTCCTCCCATTCCACCAATTAAAATTTTCATCGCTTCACTGATACCTATTCCCGAAGTTGCTCCCGCTACTAAAGCTGCTATTAATATTGCCAAAATCACATTTAATTTTAATAAACTTAGTACAATCATAGCTGTAACTGAAAGTATTACTGGATTAAAAATCATATTAGTCCTCCCCTTTATTTATTTAAACTTCTTTTAGTGGTATTTATATTACCTCACAGATATTTTGAAGTCAATAGTAGTGACTAAATTTATTTTATTTTTCAGAGTTTTTATACTAAAAAACTCTCTTTACTAAAATCATTAGTAAAGAGAGTTTCTCTAGTTAAATATTTCCAATGCTTTGTCCAATATCCCTGTCACTTCAGCTATAACTAAACCATAGTTTGTTATAGGAACATTTAGTGATATAGACTCATCTATTCTACTTTGCATCAATTTTTTATTTATCATACACGCTCCACAATGGATTACTAAAGCGTATTTTGATAGATCCTCTGGAAAATCTTTTCCACCCATAAAGGTAAATTCAACCTCTTTTCCAGTAAAGTTTTTCACTAATTTTGGAATTTTTACTCTTCCAATATCCTCATGAGAGGTGTTATGAGTGCAAGTTTCCGCAATCAATACCTTATCTCCATGATTCAAGCTCTTAATTTTTTTTACACCTCTAACAAGATCCTCTAAATCACCTTTTTGTCTGGCAAAAAGTATTGAGAAACTTGTCAATTTAGCTCTATTATCTAAAATTTGATCCACTTTTTTAAAAGCTTGTGAATCAGTTACAACTAAATCTATATCTTTTATATCCTCTAAGGCACTTTCTAATTCAGTATCTCTAACCACATAACTCTTTATTCCATGATCTAAGCACTCTCTTAAAAGTTGAACTTGAGGTAATATCAGCCTTCCCTTTGGAGCTTCTGAATCCACTGGTACAACCATTAAAACTTTTCCATTATAGGGTACTAAATCCCCTAAAAGTTTTGGTTCTTCCTGCTCTTTTTCAATCTCTTTTAAAATAGATTCTTTAAGTGCTAAGATAGATTCCCTATTTTTAGTGGATACAAACTTTCCTTTTGGGAATATCTTTTTAATTATCTCTATCTCATCATTGGATAAAAGATCCTCTTTATTTAAAACAAGTATAAATGGAATGTTATATTTTTTAAATTGATACTCTTGATCTTTATAAAAAGCCATATCAATTTTTGTAGCATCCATAACCAATATGGCAAAATCTGTTCTCTTTAACTCCTCTAGGGTCTTTTTTACTCTCAGTTTTCCAAGGGGTGTGTTATCCTCTAGACCTGCTGTATCTATAAATAGCACTGGTCCAAAGGGTAAAAACTCCATAGCCTTTACCACAGAGTCCGTTGTTGTTCCCTCTATCTCTGAAACAATTGATATATTTTGCTCTGTTATAGCATTTAAAAGAGAGGATTTTCCAGAATTCGTTTTTCCAAAAATACCTATGTGCAGTCTATTTGAATTTGGGGTACTCTTCATAACTTCCTCCTAAAGATATAGATCTCTCTCTCCATTTTTTATTTTTTCCAACTTCTCAAGAGTTAAAGCCTTAATATCCTCTCTTTTTATGTTCTCTATCTCCCTTGCTATAACCTCTTCAACCTTTTCTGTCAACTCTAAATCTCCATAGTCCATAGCGTATTCCATTAAAGTTAAAAGTGCATTAGGTGAGCATACATTTTGAATATTTCCACTTTTAGCCAATTGCATAAATCTATCTCCTGTTCTTCCCATTCTATAGCAAGCTGTACAGTAACTTGGAACACAATCCTGCTCTAAAAGCTCTTTTAATACCTCCAGTGGAGTTCTATGATCTGCAAGTTCAAACTGAGTTTGAGTTTTCCCTTCCTCTCTATCTGTATAACCACCAACATCAGCTGAAGATCCTGCACTTATTTGAGATATCCCATATTTTATTAGCTCTCTTCTCAATTCAGCAGTTTCTCTAGTTGAAAGAATCATTCCAGTAAAAGGAACAGCTAACCTTATTATTGCCACTATATTTCTAAATGTATCGTCATCTATCTGATGAGGGTACTCATCTAAACTCATTCCTTCCGCCTTTTTTATTCTTGGGACAGATATTGTATGGAATCCTACTCCATAATGTTTTTCTAAATACTCATTATGTAACATCAACGCTATAATCTCATATTTATAGTCAGCTAAACCGAATAAAACTCCAGCTCCAACATCATCTATTCCACCCTCCATAGCTCTATTAAAGGCTGTTAAATGATATTCATAATCACCTTTTAAACATTTCGGATGAACTTTTTCATAAGTTGGCTTATGATATGTCTCTTGGAATAAAATATATGTTCCTATTTCAGCTTCCCTCAATTTTCTATAGTTCTCAACTGTTGTAGCTGCAATATTTACATTTATTCTTCTTATAGCTCCATTCTCAAATTTAGTTGTATAAACTGCATCAATAGCCTCTAATGCATAATCAATTGGTGCATTAACTGGATCTTCTCCCAACTCTAATGCCAATCTTTTATGCCCCATTTTCTCCAATAATCTAACTTCATTTTGTATCTGCTCTCTAGTCAGTTTTTTTCTAGGAAACTTATTATCTCTTTTATATCCGCAGTATGTGCAGTTATTCACGCAGTAATCACTCACATAAAGAGGAGCAAATACCACTATTCTATTTCCATAGATTGATTTTTTTAGTTCACCAGCTATTTCATATAGTCTTTTTTTCTGCTTTTCATCTTTTATCTCTAAAAGAGAAGCTACCTCTTTATGTGTTAATCCCTCTTTATTTTGAGCTTTATTTAAGATTCTTTCTATCTCATCATAGTCTGTTGTCTTAGACTCTTTTAAAAGTGTTTCAATATATTCCTGATCAATAAAGTTTATTTTCTCTTCCATCTAATATTATCTCCTCTTGTTAATATTGGTTGAAATCCAGCTTCTAAAATACCGTTCTCAATCTTTAATTTTTCCTCTGCTGACTCCTTACCTAAAAAAACCTTTCCATTGTAAAGAGCATATTTTTTTCTGCACTCCATTGGAGAAAGATTTGGCATAATTACATTTGCTCCAGCCTTAAAACCTTTCTCTCTACCTTTTGGATCTATTGTTCCCAAAGCCGTTGTAGCTGGTAACAGTACATCTGGTAATAAAAGTCTTATTATCGCTAAGAGAGTAATTGTGTCATAGGCAGTTCCTCCTTTTTCATCCTTCAAAGGAGTGTCCTCATGTGGAATAAATGGCCCTATTCCTACCATATGAGGCCTCAGATTTTTTAAAAAAACTAAATCTTTAGCATAGTCCACTAACTTTAGCCCAGGTAACCCTATTAGGAACCCACTTCCCACTTGATACCCTATGCTTTTTAAAGACTCTAAACACTTTTTTCTATTTTCTAAAGACATCTTTGGATGCAATTTTGTATAAAGCTCTTCATTTACAGTTTCATGTCTTAGTAGATATCTATCTGCTCCAGCCCTATACAGTCTTTCAAAAGATTCTTCCCCTCTCTCTCCAAGAGAAAGAGTGATAGCTATATCCGAGTATTCACTCTTCAATGTTTTTATTATACTTTCTAAAATCTCATCAGAAAAATAACTATCCTCTCCCCCTTGAAAAACAAAGGTTCTATACCCAAGAGAGTAACCTCTATGACAGCATTCCAAAATCTCATCTTGAGATAATCTATATCTGTTAGCTTTTTTATTAGAAGCTCTAATACCACAATAGAAGCAATCACATTTACATATATTAGAAATCTCTATCAATCCTCTGAAAAAAACAGTATCTCCATAGTGTTTTTTTCTTACTTCATATGCTTTTTCTATCAAGTAATCCCTATCTTCACAGCTCAAATTACCAAGTAATAGTTCAAGCTCCTCTTGAGATAGATTATTTTCCCTCGATAGTTTATCTATTAAATATCTCATCTCTCACCTCCCAGAGTATATGACACTTTAATTATATACCCTTTTCCTCCAGAAAGACAAGTTAATTTTTTCTTTTTATAATAATGGAATATTTTTAGCTTTACACTCTTCAACTATCTCTTGTGACCATAGTGAAGCTTGAACCTCCCCTATATGAAGCTTATCCAAGAAAAATAAACATAGTCTCGACTGTCCTATTCCCCCTCCTATTGTGTAAGGAAGCTCTCCCGCCAATAATTTTTTATGGAAATCTAGCTCCTTTCTTCCTTCTGCTCCCGCTATTTCAAGTTGTTTTGCAAGAGATTCCTCTGATACACGGATTCCCATCGATGAAAGCTCTAATCCTATGTTTAATGGCTCATAATACACTATTATATCTCCATTTAAATCCCAGTCATCATAATCTGGAGCTCTTCCATCATGTTTTTCACCAGACTCTAAAACTTTTCCTATTTCACTTATGAATATTGCTCCATGCTTTCTAGCATGTTCATGCTCTCTCTCTTTTGGTGTTAACTCTGGATAAAGTCTTTCTAACTCTTGAGATGTTATAAATGTAATATCTTCAGGTAATTTTTTAGAAAGTTGAGGATACATACTTCTAATGTGACTCTCAGTATCTTTTAATGAGCTATATATTTTTTTCACAGTCTCCTGTAAAGTTTCTGTTGTTCTATCCTCTTTTTCTAAAACTTTTTCCCAATCCCACTGATCAACATAGTATGAGTGTATTGGGCTTAAATCCTCATCTCTTCTGATAGCATTCATATCTGTATAAAGACCTTTTCCAGAGTCAAATCCATACTTGTGAAGAGCCATTCTTTTCCACTTTGCTAATGAGTGAACTATCACTGCATCTTGCTTACATTTAGTATCAAATGCTACCGCTCTTTCTATCCCATTTAAGTCATCATTTAATCCACTCTCTGGTGTTACAAATAAAGGTGCTGAAACTCTTGTTAAGTCAAGTTTTTTTGCTAAATCTCTTTCAAAGAAATCCTTTACCTCTTTAATTGCAATCTCTGTTTCCATAATGTCTAATTTTGTCTTGTACATAGTGCTACCTCCAATTTTTATATAAAAATAAAAAACTCTCAACATCTCCATTAGGGAAATAGTTAAGAGTTTTAATTTAACAAAATATAATACACCTCTACAAGTGCACCTAAACAAATCTATTTAAAAATAAATCCATTTGTT
>NZ_DBGBQB010000139.1:0-9390 GCF_048470075.1 Cetobacterium sp.
CAACTAAAAAAAATGTTAACAAGAAAATAGGGTGAGGGATAGTGAAAAAAATATTAATAAAGGCATATGCACAACTAAATTTAGGAGATGATCTTTTTATAAAAATGCTTTGTGAAAGATATAAAGATACAGAGTTTTATCTTTTTGCAACTCCTGAATATGAAAATTTAAAGGGGATAGAGAGCAATAATTTAAAAATTTTATACAATGACACTTTTGCTAAAAAAATATTGTTTCGTCTGGGAAGAAAATTTGGAATTTCAAATATATTAGAGGATTTAAAGGTGAAAGAGCTAGATGGTGTTGTCAATATAGGAGGATCAATTTTTATAGAAAATGATTTTTCAAAAGAGGACTTTAAAGTTAGAGAGAGAAACTTAGAGTTAGGAAAGAACTATTTTGTTTTGGGAGCAAACTTTGGACCTTATAAAAATGAAACTTTTAAAAATATGTATCATGAGTTTTTTAAAAAATGTAAGGATGTATGTTTTAGAGAGAGATATTCCTATGAACTATTCAATGACCTTGAAAATGTGAGGTTTGGAAAGGATATTGTATTTAGTTTAAAACAAAACGCAGTTGAAAGTGAGGATTATGTCGTATTCTCAATAATTTTACCTTCAGCAAGACCAGGGTTTAATGGAATAGAATCAGAGTACTTCAACAGATTAAAAGCGTTGACATTGGATATTATAAAAGGTGGAAAAAAAGTGAAATTTATGTCTTTTTGTCAAGGTGAAAGGGATGAGGAAGCTATAAATAGATTACTGAATATGATACCAAATGAGCAACATAAATATATAAGTAAGTATTTTTACAGAGGAGATATGAGTGAGGCTTTAGAGGTACTTAGCAGAGCTGACAGTGTTGTAGCTACAAGATTCCATGCAATGATACTGGGATTTGTTCTTGGAAAACCAGTATTTCCAATAGCTTATAGTAAAAAGATGACAAATGTTTTAGAGGATTTAGAGTTTAAACAAAATTTTGTATCTCTAGAAAATCTTCAAGGGCTGAATTATGAAAAATTCACTGAGAATGAGGCTTTATCTGTTAATACAATTTTAAGAGCTGCTCAAGATGGAGAGAGACACTTTTTAAAATTAGATGAGTTTTTAAAGAGCTAGAGGTGAATATGAGTAGAAATGAGTTAAAAATAGGAACAGTTCTTTCAATGTTGACAATAGTTGTAAGTTCAATTATTCAAATAGTTTATACGCCTTTATATATGAGATATTTAGGGCCGGGAGATTATGGTATAAACTCATTGGTTCAGTCTATAATGGGTTATATTTCTATTTTAAACTTAGGGCTTGGAAATACTATGTTAAGATACACTACAAGGTATAGAGCTGAGGGTAGAATAGAGGAGGAAAACTCTTTAAATGGGATGTTTTTAGTTATTTTCTCAATTTTAATGGCAATAGCTTTTATCATAGGCGTATATATATATATGAATATAGGAGAGTTTTTTGGAGAAAGATTTACTTTTGAGGAGCTAAAAAAAACAAAAGCAGTATTTTTAATATTGGCTTTAAATGTGGTAATCTCTTTTCCAATGGGAGTTTTTTCAACTAATATAACATCTAAGGAGAAGTTTATATACCAAAGGGGGATAAAACTTCTAACAATAATATTGAATCCAATTGCTGGAGCACTGTTAATGATAAATGGATTTGGTCTAATAGCTGTGACTGTTTCAACAGTTTTCTTTGCGTTTATCTCCTATCTATTTGATATAGTGTATGCTTTTAAATTAGGAATGAAAATAAAGTTTTCAAAATTTAATAATAGTATTTTAAAAGAGATATTTCTCTACTCTTTCTTTATATTTTTAAATGTTTTAATCGACCAGATATACTGGGGAACAGATAGAGTTATTATTGGAAAATATGTGGGAGTTCAAGGTATTGCTATCTACTCTGTAGGTGCTATTTTTAACACTCTATATATGGGGTTTGCATCAGCAGTTTCAGGGGTTTTGTTTCCAAGAATAAATCGTTTAATAGCAGAGGATAGACACAGTGAAGTGGATGAGATGTTCTTAAAAATAGGAAGATTACAATATATACTCTTGGGATTGATATCCTCTGGCTTTATACTGTTTGGAAGGGATTTTATAACTCTATGGGTCGGAAAAGATTATATAGAGGCATATAATATAGCCTTATGGATAATGATTCCTCTAACAGTGCCATTGATTCAAAGCACAGGAGTAAGTATAATGCAAGCTAAGAATATGCATCAGTTTAGATCGGTAGTTTATTTTATAATAGCTATTCTAAATCTGGTTTTAAGTGTTATTTTTGTAAAGAGGGTTGGAGCAATAGGATGTGCCATAGCCACTGGAATCTCTTTTATATTGGGACAAATAATCGTCATGAATATCTATTATAAGGTCGCTGTAAAATTGGATATGGTTAAATTTTGGAAAAATATTTTAAAGATGTCAATACCAATAGGTATTGTAATGATTTTTGGATATGTTTTAAACAGTTATCTAAGTGAGGTTAATTACTTCAATTTCTTGATTAAAACATCTATTTATACAGTTATGTATGGGGTATTATTATGGGTTATGGCTTTAAATAACTATGAAAAATCTCAAATATATATATGGAAAAAATAAAAAAGTGATGTTTAAACATCACTTTTTCTATTGGTAATATATTCCTCTGTTAAAAAATGGATACCTAAAAATAGTATATACCAACCAAAAACTACATATACAGCTTTATCTGTTAAAAGCGGTAACACGATAATTAAAGATCCAAATAGGAAATGTAAAAGTCCCTTAATAACAACTAAAATTTTAACTTTAGTGTTGGTATTTTCCCATGAAGTAAGTTTGTTATCTCTACCTAAAATTAGTATTAGACCCTTTAAACAAAGAAGACCTCCAATATAGCTTGTAAAAAAAAGTTGGCTAGTAAAAGTGTTTAAAAGAATAATGGCAACAGAGATAAGCTCTATTATTCCCTCGGCTAAAACAAGACCCCAGTGAAAATAAGGACTTTTTCTATTGGTCATGGAGTAGAAAACATGATAGATACCATTTAAAAATAAAACAGTACTTAAAATGTATTCAATATTTTGATTAAAAAACCCCATATTACTAATTCCAATAGCACCAATTAAAACATAAAAGATTCCCAGTGTTAAGAAAAAAGATTTTAATTTCATTTTAATTTTCTCCTTAAAGAATAGTTCGTTATTGAATTATATCAAAGTTTAAGTAACAGTTCAATTAAAAAAAAACTTCACATAAAGGCTAGAGATTGATATAATATTAAAAAGTTTTTTAGGAGGGGCAGATGTTTTCAAAAAATATACAAAATTTAAAAACATCTCCGGTGAGAGAGCTAATACCATATTCAAAAAAGGCTAAGGAAGCTGGCGTAGATATAATACATTTAAATATAGGTCAACCAGATTTAGAAACTCCAGTAGAGTTTTTCGAAGCAATAGAGAATTTTGGAGAGAGAACAATAGCATATTCGGATTCATCGGGGAGAAGAGAGTTAATCGATTCAATAAAAGAGTACTACAAAAACCTTGGAATGAGTTATGAGAGTGATGAGATTCTTATAACAGCGGGAGGAAGTGAAGCATTACTTTTCACATTGATGACACTTTTTAACGCTGGAGAAGAGGTTTTAATACCAGAGCCATACTATGCAAACTATAACAGTTTTTTTGCTATGTTAGGGATAAAAGTTGTGGGAATACCTACAAAATTTGAGGAGAATTTTAAGTTACCTGAAAAAAGTGTGATTGAAAATTTAATAACTGATAAAACGAGGGCAATAATGTTTTCAAATCCTGGAAATCCAACAGGATCAGTTTATACGAAAGATGAACTTTTAATGTTAAATGAAATCTCAAAGGAAAAAAATCTATTTTTAATAAGTGATGAGGTTTATAGAGAGTTTATCTATGACGGAAAAGACACTGTGAGCTGTGGAACATTTGAGGATAATCTAGAGAGAATAATACTTATAGACTCTATCTCAAAGAGATTCTCTACATGTGGTGCAAGAGTTGGAACTATTTTAAATAAAAATAAAGAGTTTATGGGTTATATTTTAAAATTATGTCAATCTAGATTGTCAATTTCAACACTGGATATGGTTGGAGCAGAAGCTTTATACAGATGTAAGGGTAAAGATTACTATGACGCTGTAAATAGAAAATATATGGAAAGAAGAGATTTCCTATATGAGGGTTTAAGAAAGATAGATGGTGTTGTATTAAATAAACCTGAAGGGGCATTTTACTGTATTGTTCAACTACCTGTTGAAGATGCCACAGATTTTTCTAAGTGGCTATTAGGTGAATTTTCATATGAAAACTCAACAGTGATGTTAGCGCCAGCTAAAGGGTTCTATCAAAATGAGAGATTAGGACTAAATAAGATTAGAATATCTTATGCTTTAGAGTTAGATAGATTAGAAAAAGCTATAAAGATAATAGAGCTAGGATTAAAAAAATATAATAGTAAATAAAAAGATGCTGGAATTTTTCCAGCATTTTTTTATTTTTTTAACAGAAGTTCTCTAAACTCTTTGGCGGTCATTCTATTACTTTTAATCTCTTTTTCAACTTTTATGGAAGCGGTCACCTTAGGTGTATATAGGGAGTTAGTGAGAGAGTTAATATGTGTAATAGCTACGGCAATGGCATCGGCAGCATCATCGGGTTTTGGAATTTCATCCAATTTTAAAATCTTTTGAACCATTAACTGTACCTGTTTTTTATCGGCTTTACCATAACCTGTAATACCCATTTTAACTTGAAGTGGAGTATAGCTCTCTATCTGTAAGTTATTCTTTTTACCAGCTAATATAATAACACCTCTCGCTTGTCCAACAGTGATAACTGTTTTATTATTCTTAAAGAAAAACAACTCCTCAACAGCCATAAACTGTGGTGAATAGAGGTCGATAATCTCCTCAAGTTCATTAAATATTTGCAAAAGTCTATCCTCCATGGGAAGGTTTTTATCAGTGAAAACACATCCATATTTAATTAGATTAATTTTATTTTCTTTGTAGTCCACAATAGAGTAACCAACAATTGCAGTACCTGGGTCAATACCTAAAATTCTCAAAAAAATCACCTCTAAAATAGTGTAACATGAGATAAGAAAAAAAACTAGGAGATGTATATAAGTTTAAAAATTGTGGTATAATAGAAAACATAAAAAGTTAGTATAACAGGAGAGTATATATGATTTTAAAAAGAGCTATGGCAGCACAAATAATAGAGGAGTTAAAAAAACAAAATAAAAAAGTAGTTTTTACAAATGGATGTTTTGACATTTTACATGTAGGGCATTTAACATATTTGAATGAAGCTAAAAGACAGGGAGATATTCTTGTGGTTGGAGTGAACTCTGATGCTTCAGTCAAAAGATTGAAAGGTGAGAGTAGACCTATCAATGGAGAGAGAGATAGAGCTGAAATGCTTTGTGGATTGAAAGCTGTGGACTATACAGTTATATTTGAAGAGGATACACCATGTGAGCTTTTAGATGAATTAAAACCCTCAATTCATGTAAAGGGAGGAGATTACACTAAGGATGATCTACCAGAGACAAAAATTGTTGAAAAAAATGGTGGAGAAGTAAGAATACTGGGATTTGTAGAGGGAAAATCTACAACGAATATAGTGAATAAGATACAGGGATAGGTGAGATAGTGAAAAAAATATTAACATTTGAGGAAATTAATGTTTTAGCTAAAAAATTGGCAGATTATGTATCGCCAAATACAGTGGTAGCTTTAATTGGTGATTTGGGAACTGGTAAAACAACTTTTAGTAAAACTTTTGCAAAATCTTTTGGAATAGATGATAACCTAAAAAGTCCTACATTTAACTATGTTTTAGAGTATTTAGATGGAAGATTACCTCTTTACCACTTTGATGTATATAGATTGGGAAGTCCAGAGGAGATCTATGAGATAGGTTATGAGGACTATATAAATAATGATGGAGTTGCCTTAATTGAGTGGGCAAATATAATCGAGAGTGAGCTCCCTAAAAAATATATAAAGATAGAGTTTGAATATGCTTTAGATAATGAGGATATGGATGTTAGAAGCATTAATTTAGAGTATGTGGGAGATAAAGAAAAAGAGAAGGAGATGTTAAAATATGTTGATTTTAGCGATTGATACATCTACAAATATAGGAACAGTAGCTATATTTGATGATAAAAAAGGTGTTGTAGGTGAGATAACTTTAAATGTTAAACAGAATCACTCTGCGATAACTATGACAACTATAGATAGCTTATTTAATTTGACAGGTATAGATAAAAAAGAGATAGATAAGATTGCAGTGAGCATTGGGCCAGGTTCTTTCACAGGAATAAGAATAGGAGTTGGATTGGCAAAAGGGTTAGCGTATGCCTTAAAAAAGCCAATTGCAGGGATAAATGAACTTGATTTATTGGCAAATACATATTGTGGTGACAAAAAAGTTATAGCAATGTTAGATGCTAGGAAGGAAAGAGTATTCTCTGGAGTATATAAGAAAAAGAATGATGCCTTTTTCTTAGAGGGAGAGTATATGGCTGAAGAGTTAGAAAATATATTGAATAGTGTAGATGAAGAGACAGTATTTGTTGGAGATGGAGCTACAGCTTATGAAAATATAATAAAAGAAAGATTGAAAGATAGATGTCTATTTATAAAAAAATCTTTAAATATATCTAGAGCATCTCTATTAGCTGAACTTGCAGTTGATAAAGAGGATAACCTATTCACTCTTGAACCATATTATGTAACAAAATCTCAAGCTGAAAGAGAAAAAGAAGGTAAATAAATATCGAGGTGGGCTTATGAACTCTTTTAAATTAAAAGATGGAATCTATTGGGTAGGAGCTTTAAATCCAGACCTAAAAGTTTTTGATGTGATTATGGAAACTCAATTTGGAACTACGTATAACTCCTATTTAGTTAAAGGAAGTGAAAAAATAGCGGTTTTTGAAACTGTAAAAGAGAACAAGTTTCAAGAGTTTCTGGAGAGATTAAAAACATGTTTAGATGATATTAGTAAAATCGATTATATTATATTAAATCATACAGAACCAGATCACTCAGGCTCTGTTGGAAAGTTATTGGATTTAGCACCTAAGGCAAAGGTTGTTGGATCTAAAAACACGATTGAATTTTTAAGAGGCATATTGAACAAAGATTTTCCACATATAGTGGTAGGACAGGATGATACCCTATCTCTAGGAAATAAAACTTTAAGGTTTATATCAGCACCTTTTTTACATTGGCCAGATTCAATGTACACATATATAGAGGAGGATAAATATCTTGTAACATGCGACTCTTTTGGTTCACATTTCAGTTATGATGGTATCTTATTATCAAAAGTTCCAAGTGAGAGACATAAGGATTATATGGTTGCATTGAGATACTACTATATGTGTATATTTTCTCCATTTAGAAAGTATATGTTAGAGGGGATTGAAAAGATTAAAGACTTAAAAATAGATATGATTCTTCCTGGACATGGACCTGTCTTGGATATTGATATAGATAAGATGATTGAAACATATAAGAGTTGGTCCACTGTTAAAAATCCAAATGAGTTTAAAAGTGTTATTATTCCATATGCAACAGCTTATGGTTATACAAGGGAGATAGCTCAAGAGATTGAAAAGGGAATAAAAGATTATAACTCAACTATAGAGATAAAAAGTTATGATTTGAATATAGATAACTTTGGAAAGTTAGAGGGAGAGATTTTACGAGAGTTTCAATGGGCAGATGGAATACTTTTTGGAAGTTGTACTATAAATGGAGATACACTACCAGTAATTTGGAATCTATTAACATCTCTTAACCCCATTGTTCACGGTGGAAAATATGTTTCAGCCTTTGGAAGTTATGGTTGGAGTGGAGAGGCAGTTCCAAATATAATATCCAGATTAAAAGAGTTAAGAATGCACGTAATAGATGGAATGAAAGTTAATTTTAGGGCTTCTAGAAAAGATTTAGATGCTGCTTTTGAGTTTGGAAAAGAGTTTGCAAAACATATGTGTTTAAAAACACTTCCAGAAAAGGTGGTCGATACAGTTATGGAAAATTTGAATCCAGATAGAAAATTGATGAGATGGACGTGTAGTGTTTGTGGAGAGTCATATATTCAGATTGACCCACCTGAAGTTTGTCCTGCATGTGGAGTTGGAAGAGAGTATTTTGTGCCATCACCTATAGATAAAAAAGTTGAAAGAAAAGATATTGAGGAAAATGTAGTTATAATAGGTGGAGGAATAGCGGCTTTATCCACAGCCCAAGCTGTTAGAGAGAGAAATGAAAAAGCCAATATAGTAATTTTATCTAAGGAAAAGGAGTATCCATACTATAGAACACTGTTATCTGAGATGATTGGAGAAAATATCACCAGGGAAAAATTCCTAGTAAAACCAGAAGAGTGGTATAAAGAGAAAAATATCAATATTCAATTGGAAACAGTTGTTGAAAATATAGATCCTGGAAAAAAAGTTATTGAGATTGAAAGAGGTAAACAGATACCATATGATAAACTTATTATTGCAACTGGAGCAAGAGCTATGGTTCCAAGCATTGGAAATTCTCATTTAGAGGGAATATTTACTGTTAGAAATAAAGAGGATGTAGATGCTATTAGAAATTACTGTATAGGAAAGAAAAAAGCGGTGGTAATAGGTGGAGGAGTCTTAGGACTGGAATCGGCATGTGGACTTCAAAAGCTTGGACTGGAGGTATCGGTGATTGAAATGATGCAAAGAATACTTCCAAGACAACTGGATGAAGAGGGTTCAAAAATATTTGAAACATGTATTGATAAGAGCAATATAAAACTTTATAAAAACTCTAAAGCTGAAAAGTTTGATGGAACTGAAAAAGTTGAGGGAATACACCTAGATAGCGGAGAGGTTATAGAAGCAGATATAGTTATAATCAGCTCAGGAATAATTCCGAATAAGGAGTTGGCAGAGAAAGCTGGTATAGTTGTCAATAGAGGTATAGTTGTCAATGAAAGAATGGAAACATCTAAAAAAGATATATATGCATGCGGAGATGTAGCTGAGTACAAGGGAAATGTAATTGGTTTGTGGCAGATATCTTCAGATCAGGGAAAGGTTGCAGGGCTCAATGCAACTGGAATAGATGAGAACTATGAGGATAAGATACAGCCTGTAACTTTTGAAGGAATGGGAACTAAGATATTCTCTGCAGGTGGTGTATTAGAAACACAAGATTCAATTTGTGAAAGAGATTATGATGATTTAATCTATAAAAAATTGAACTTTAAAAATAATGAACTATCATCTGGAATTTTAATTGGAGATATAGAAAAAGGTATTGTAATAATTAAAGGATTAAAAGA
>NZ_DBGBQB010000140.1:0-5657 GCF_048470075.1 Cetobacterium sp.
GACAAATCATATAAAAATGGAGACAATATAGAGTATCTTGGTAAAATTTATATTTTAGAAATTTTACAAAACTCCTCTAACTTTGTGCAAATTGAAAATAATAGTTTTAAAGTATTTTGTAACAAGGAGATCAATAAAAAAAATATAGAAACAATAATTTATAATTGGTATAAAAAAGAGGCTCTTAAAATTTTTAAAATATCTTTAGATAAGTATAGCGACCTTATTGGTGAGAAGTATATAGATTTTAAAATTAGAAAGATGAAAAGACGTTGGGGTTCTTGTAGATATATTACAAAATTAATAACACTAAATGTTGAACTTATTAAAAAGCCCATACAGTGCATTGATTATGTTGCTTTTCATGAAATAGCACATCTTAGATATCCTCACCACAAAAAGGAGTTTTGGGATTTTATATCACTTTATATGCCTGATTGGAAGGTCAGAAAAGAAAGGTTGGACAAAATATGAATAAAAAGTATATTGGAGAAGATGGGTTCAGATACTATGTAAAAAAAGTTGAACTATTTTCTACAAAAAGTGTTGTGGCTATCGGTATTGGTGCTGCTCTTTACAGTGTTTTATCTGGAGTGGCTATCCCTGTTGGTCCCAACACATCATTTAGAATTGCCGTTGCACTTCTTACAATTTTTGGAGCTATTTTTGGTCCTTTAGTTGGATTCTTTGTGGGATTTGTAGGACATGCTTTAAATGATATGATTATGTGGGGAAGCGTTTGGTTCAGTTGGGTATTTTTATCAGCTGTTATTGGACTATTTGGTGGAATGATTACCTTGGATAAAAGTTTCTCTTTAGAAACTGGTCATGTCACTAAAGTTCATATATTTAAAATGTATGTCTATGCTGTTTTAGGAATGATATTCGCTGGACTAGCAGCATATGTAGGAGACGTTTACTTCTATGGCGAGCCTGCCCAAAAAGTTTGGATTCAAATAGCTTTAGCTACTCTTACAAATTTTGTAGTTACTGCAACTTTAGGAATTCCTATTATTCTTGGAATTGCCGCTAGAAAAAGAAAATATTCAAATTTAAAAATAGAAGACTAATTAAAGGAGTAATAGATGAATAATGTAGTAGAATTTAAAAATTTTACTTTTAAATATATTAATCAATTGGAACCCACTTTAAAAAATCTTAATCTGGAGATAAAAAAAGGTGAAAAAGTTCTAATTGCTGGTCCTAGTGGTAGTGGAAAATCTACATTGGGTAGTTGTTTAAATGGTATAGTTCCCTTTTCAAAAGAGGGCGGATTTAAGGGTGTCCTAACTGTCAAAGGAATGGAACCCTATGAGAATAGTATTTTTGAAATCAGTAATCTTGTAGGAACAGTTTTACAGGACCAAGATGGACAATTTATAGGTCTTAGTGTCGGAGAAGATGTATCTTTTATTGATGAAAATAATCTTATTCCTCAGGATAAAATGATAAAAAATACTAGAGAGGCTTTAAAAAATGTGGGTATGGAATCTTTTATTAATCATAGTCCACAAGAACTTTCTGGTGGACAAAAACAATCTGTATCTTTAGCAGGTATAATGAGAAGTCCAGCCGATATTTTACTTTTTGATGAGCCACTGGCTAATCTAGACCCATATAGTGGTAAACATGCTATGAAGTTAATCTGTGATATTCAAAGAAAAACTGGAAAAACTATTATAGTAATTGAGCATAGAATAGAGGATGTTTTAGAGCAAGATTTTGATAGAGTTATCATTTTAAACAAGGGGGAAGTTGTTGCAAATGGAACTCCTGAAGAACTGTTTAGAAAGGATATGTTCAGAAAGTATGGACTGAGAGAACCTCTATATATAGAAGCTTTAAAGTATTCAGGAGTAAACTTAGAGACAGATTCCATATACCCTATAACTCAAATTGGAACTTCCTCTAATATATCTAAAGTTAAAGCTTGGTGCGACTCAATAGAACTTAAAGAAAAATCTTTTTCAGATAGAATTTTAGATATTAAAAATCTTTCTTTTGCTTACACTGAGGATAAACCTATCCTAAAAGATGTCAATTTCTCTGTTAATCGTGGAGAGATTCTCGCTCTTTTAGGAAATAATGGTGCTGGTAAGTCAACTCTTTGTAAAGTTATAACAGGGATTGAAAAAGAGTCAAATGGAGATATTATTTTTCTTGGAAAAAGTATAAAAAAAGATAGCATAAAAAAAAGAGGAGAAAAGATTGGATTTGTTATGCAAAATCCAAATCATATGATTACACAGGAAACTCTTTTAGAAGAGGTTCAGTTTGGACTAAAGATAAGAGGAGTAAAAGATTTCACTGCTAAAGCTGAAAAAGCCTTAGAAGTTTGTGGTTTATATGAGTTTAGATATTGGCCTGTTACCTCTTTAAGCTACGGTCAGAAGAAAAGACTTACAATAGCGGCTATTTTGGCTTTAGAACCTGAAATTCTAATTTTAGATGAACCAACAGCAGGACAAGATTATAAACGATATAAAGAGTTTATGAGTTTTATTAAAACCATTGCAGATAATGGTGTTGGAATCATTCTTATCACTCATGATATGCACCTTGCTCTTGAGTATGCAAATAGAGCTGTTGTTCTTTGTAATGGTAGTATTATAGCCAATAACACTCCATCTATTATTTTAGGTGAGAGGTATTTAATGGAAAAATCCAATTTAAAAGAGACCTCTCTTTCTCAAATGGCAGAGATTATGGGATTAAATCCTGAAACTCTTATGAACTCCTTTATTAATTTTGAAAATCAAGGAGGGATAAGATAATGTCAAGAACTGGTACTTTATATATTGATAAAGATTCTCCAATACATAAAATTGATGGAAGTGTAAAGTTTTTATTACTTCTTATTTGGACAGCTTCAGTATTTTTATTTAATGATTTCAGAGTATTTTTAACATTCTTTATTGTGGGGATGGGGTTATTACATATTGCAAAAATTCCATTTAAGTCAATTAAACCATTGTTTATATTTATTGTTATGTTCACTATTATGAACTCATTATTTTTAATAGTTATCACTCCTGAATATGGATCTACTTTAACTGGCACAACTACCCCTATTTTAACAATAAAAGGGATAACTCTATCCACAGAGACAATCTGGTTTGCTTTAACTCTATCTATGAAGTATCTTGCAGTTTTCCCTATAATGATGTTGTTTATATTCACAACTCATCCAAGTAAGTTTGCAAGTAGTTTAAATAAAATAGGTGTGTCATATAAAGTTGCATACGCTATTAATATAGCACTTAGATACATTCCTGATGTGAGAGATGAGTTTAAAAATATCATGCATGCTCAGGAAGCTAGAGGTGTAGCTTTTAGAAAAGAGGATGCAAATATTATAACAAGATTGAAAAATTATAATACTATTCTTTTCCCACTGGTTCTATCCTCTTTAAATAGAGTTGAGGTTGTTTCTAATGCAATGGACCTAAGAGGGTTTGGACATAATAGCAAAAGAACTTGGTACAGTTCTCAGAAGTATTCATCTATAGATTTTATTACACTGTTATTGATGGCAATAATGCTAATTGTATCAATCTATCTAAAAATATATGTACTTAAAGGATTTTGGTATCCTTTTAATTAAAGACTTGGTAATCAAGTCTTTTTTTGTTTTGACATAATATTGACACAAAACTAAAAAAATAGTATAATCTTGACATAAAGTTGACATATTGGAGGGGTTATGAGTACTAAAATTATATCTTGTTTTGCACTTTCATCTTTTTTATTAGTTAATACATCCATTTTAGCTTTTGATTTTGATAAAATAGGTGGAGATGTTGAGGTTGGATTTAAAGTTAAAGATTATGAGGAGGGTGGAGCTTCTAGAAACTTTAGAGAGGGAAACATAAATTTGACATTAAAACCAAATAAGGATAAAAGTCTTGCTTTTAAATTTGGTTTTGCAGATAGAGTTTTTAATGAGAGTAAAACTGAAAAAAGAAAAGAACAAAGTAGAGACATGTCAGAGTTCTATATTGAAAATATGTATCTTTGGGGAAAGCTTATGTTTAGACCTGAAATCGGTTTAAGATATACTGATTTCCACAATGATGAAATGAAATTAGACTCTGCTAAAGAGTATAGATTTTATCCTAAATTTACTTATACATTTAATAAAAATTGGAGCTTATATTCTAGAGGATTTATCTCATATACAGAGTTAAAAGATTCTTATGTTTCAAAAGATTGGGCAACAGGAAATATAAAATCTGAATCTAGATATGGATATAAGCATAGATTAGAAGGTGGTACTAGATATACTTTTAATAGAAAACATGCTGTATCTGTGGCCTTAGCTGATGACACAAGTGGTGTTAATAAATTTGACTACGATGTTGATGGAACTCAAATTAGATTTAGATATCACTACTCTCCAACTAGAAATTTAAAATTGGTTCCTTTCTTTTTCTGGGGAATTGATGGCGAAAGAGTTTCAACTAGTGGTAAAAAATCTGAAGTTAAAAGGGATATGCTAGGGGTTAACACTCACTATAAAATTACAAAGAGTATCGAACTTATAGCTAAAGTTAACTACGAGTGGAGAGATGATAATACAGACAAAGGTGGAGATGGAAATAAAGACCACTGGTTCTATTCTGGTGCAATAAAATATTCATTCTAATTTTAAAACCTCTTTAATAAAGAGGTTTTTCTATTTTTTATAGTATTATATTAAAAAGGATACTGGAGGTTTAAATGTCTAAAGATTTTTTTAAGATTATTAAAACACATAGATACTTATTTTTTTCTCTTTTTATTTTAGGCCTACTTTTTACTTCATACTTTTATTTTACTACCCCTATTAGATACTCTGCCAAAGCTTTATTTCGTTATATTGAACCCCAAGGAGCCACAAAAATTACAAAAATTGATGTCAATGGAACTATAACTTATGAAAGTATAACTCCTGGAAATGATGGATTATATATTTTAGGTTTAATCGATAGTGATTCTTTAAAAATATCTTTTAATGGAGGAAATGGGATATATACAGTTAGTAGCGAATCCGTTGATCGCAATTTTCCAATTGATGAGGTCAATGACTTTTTAGATTTTGCCATTATGGCAAACATAGATTTTTTAAATAAAAAACTTCTTTATACAACTTCTAAAGATGAGAAACTTAAATTTAAAATGCTACTGGAAGATCCCTCAAAATCTTTTCCATTAATAATTAAAGCCACTTCTGTAGAAGCTATTGATAAACGTTATTTAATTCTATTTTGGGGCTTTATCTTTTCTTTTTTTATCTCTTTAACTGGAACTATTATAAAAGAAAGAGTTGATGAGTTATGATTTTTGTTCTTGGAATTTTTAGTATCTTTCTTTTTTACACTATATTTTTTACTGAAGATACCTATGAAAAAATTTTACTGATTATGCCTGTATTTTTATTGTCTATATACACTGGTACTAGGATGAATGTAGGGGGTTATGACTATCACGTTTACAAGTATTTCTATGAACTTCCATATTATCAAAATCCCTATGGTTATGAATATTTTTTTATTTTACTTAGAGATCTCTCTAAATTTATTGGTTTGAATTTTAATTTTTTTCTTCTATTTTTAAGTTTTGTCTTTAATTTTGTTATTTATAAACTATTTATATCTTACAGCAACTATCCTACACTC
>NZ_DBGBQB010000141.1:0-2779 GCF_048470075.1 Cetobacterium sp.
CTAAATTTAAGGATACATTTTTTCCTGTTAATAAGATTTTTGAATATACAAATCTTTCTAAATTTAAAAATTCGCCCTCACAAATAAGCATAATTTTATTACTGTTTTTTATATACTTAGCAATTACTAAAATATTTTCTAAGGTTATTGTTGGAGGTAGAGCAAAAATTTTATCTTTAAAATTATCTAAAAGTTTTTCTAAAAATGTATTTTCTTTAACTAAATAATTCCTACTTTTATTAAGATCTATCTTCATATCTAAAAATCCACTATATCCCAGTTTTTTAGCTAATCTTATTATTGATGGGGCACTAACTCCAGATTTATCTGCTAAATCCATAACATTGTATTTCTTTACTAAAACTAAATTTTCCTTTATATACTCCACTAATTTTTTTTCACTTTTAGTTAAGTCATTCTCTATTCCTTCAACTTTCAAAAAAAACATATTACCAACCTTTTAAATATTTTTTATTCTGTTCTATCACCATATCTAAAGCTTTCTTTGCCTTTGTTCCACTTTCCACTAATGGATTTATAGATAAAGCCTGTAATGCCTTTCCATAATCACAATTTATAGCCGCTTCTATAACTAGCTTTTCAAAAGTTTTTAATAAGGCAACTTCTCCCTGTGCTGATAGTGGTAGTTGTGAACTGGATAATGGAATTGCTCCTGAACTTGTTATATATGCTGTCGTTTCAATTACACTGTCATCTGATAGTGATTTTATTATACCATTATTTAAAACGTTTACAACCATTAAACTTTTTTTATTGTTATATATTGATGATATAAGCTCACATGCTGCTTCTGAGTAATAAGCTCCGCCTCTATTCTCCAACTCTTTTGGTTTTTCGCTTAAGCTCTCATCCTTATATATTTGAAATAATTTATCCTCAACCTCTTTTACAAACTCCGCTCTAGTTTTATGTCCCTCATAATCCTTTAGCTGTTTTTTTAGCATATCTCCTCTCATATAGTAGTATTTATGATATGGACACGGCATCATTCCAATCTGCTCTATCTGCTCTGGTATCCATGGAATTGCATCTATATTTTTAGGATTAAATTTCTCTGAAAGCAGTAATTTAGGTAAAAGCTCTTTTACTACATCATATCCTTTAAAATATATATGCTTTCCCCATACATAGTGATTCAAACCCACAGCATGAAATATGAAATCACTACTTCCTAAAATTTCTTCAACTGCTTTCATCATTCCCACAGGTACATTACAAAGTCCGATACACTTCACTTTTGTATTATTTAAAACTGCTTCTGTTACCATTCCACTAGGATTTGTGAAGTTTATAAGCCATGCTTCTGGACATAACTCCTCGATATCCTTACATATGTCTAAAATAACTGGAATTGTTCTAAGAGCTTTTGCCATTCCTCCAACACCATTCGTTTCCTGTCCTATCATACCTAAAGATAGTGGAATTCTTTCATCTTTTATTCTAGCATCTAAAAGTCCTACCCGAAACTGTGTTGTTACAAAATCTGCCTCTTTTAAAGCTTCTCTTCTATCTAAAGTTAAAGTTATTTTCCAATTAAGTCCTGCTGCTGCCACCATTCTTCTAGCTAAGTTTCCAACTATTTCTAATTTTTCTTTTCCATCCTCTATATCCACAAGAGCTATTTCACCAATTGGAAGTTCATGTGCTCTTTTTATAAATCCTTCTATAATTTCAGGAGTATATGACGAACCTCCTCCAATAGTAGCTATTTTTAATTTTTTTTTCATATTAAAACCTCCACTTAATTTAATCTTTTAAAAGCAGCGTTGCTCCATATTCATTGCTGTATTTTCTTTGTACAAACTCTATACCTAAATTTTTCAACTCTAAAATTAATTTTTTTCTAATAATAGTCTCATTTTCTATAATTCCCCCCACAAAACCAACGGAATTCAAATTTGTAACTCTTTTTAAATCTAGTATTAAATCTTTTAGAGCTTTAACTGTGTTTTCTATAATATCTTGGCATATTTTATAACTGCTATTTTTTAAAACTATAGATGAGAGTTTTGCAATTTCACCCTTATCACTTCTATATATCCATTTTAAAAATTCATCACTATTTTTAGTAGCTGTTACTTTTAAAATCTCATTTAATAGCTCTTTTGGAAACTCTTCATCCTTATCAAAGGAGTAAAAAAGTTTTTTCCCAAGAGATAGTCCTATATGATATCCACTACCTTCATCACCTAATATATGTCCCCATCCACCTTTTCTATATATAGTATTATTTTTTACTGCAAAACCTATACTTCCCGTTCCACTTATTATCATCATCCCATCATTTTTCCCATGAATAGCTAAAAGACCAATGTGTGCATCACTACTTGAAAAATATTTTTGAAATCCTATCTCTTTTAATATAGAGTTTAATTTTTCTATATCTTCTAATCTTCCAGCTCCGGCTGCTCCTACTCCTATTTTCACACTTTCTGCTTTTAAATTAAAGTGGTTTAACATCTTTTCAAAAACCTTTTTCACTTTATCTCTACTAACAACTTGGAGGTTCATAGGACCACCTAAAAAGTGCCCTAGAACCTCCATTTTGTCACTGTATAAAGTAGCTGTTGTTTTTGTTCCACCACCATCAACACCTAAAATATACTCCATTATTTTACCTCTTTTAATATAAATTTCTCCCAAGGTTTTATATCATCCAATAGATAGATTTCATCCTCTTTTATTCTACCTACCACATTTGTTTTTCCAGTATTTTTCATATCTGTTTTAGCTATTTGAAGTTCCCCTGCATAGTGAC
>NZ_DBGBQB010000142.1:0-1758 GCF_048470075.1 Cetobacterium sp.
ATATATTGCTAATAATCCAAGGTTAAATCACGCAGGAGGATTTAATGAACGTTAATATAAAAATTAATAATAAAAATATCTTAACTGACTCTAATAAAACAATTCTTCAAGTAGCTAAAGAAAATAATATTGAAATTGATACTTTATGCTTTTTAAAAGATTGTTCTGGTACTCAAGAATGTGGTATTTGTAGAGTTGAAGACTTAAATACTAATGAACTTCTTAGAGCTTGCTCTACATTCGTCAAAGATGGAATGAATATAAATACCACTACTAAACTAGTACAAGTATCTAAAAAAGAAAGAATTACAGAACTTTTAAATAATCATAATTTTAAATGTGGAAGTTGTAAAAGACTTTCAAACTGCGAATTTTTGGATTTAATAAAGAAAAGCGAAGCTAAAAAAACTAAAAAAGAGAATATTTTTGAAAAAGAGCTTTATATTGATGACAGAAGCAAATCTATTCATTTAGATAGAAGCAAATGCTTAAGATGTGGTAGATGTGTTAATACTTGCAAACAAAAAATAGGAACTAATATAATTCAATTAAACAATATTAATAATAATATTCTTGTCGGCCCAGAAAATTTAAGATGTTTTGACGATACTAATTGTTTATTATGTGGACAATGTATTGCAGCATGCCCAGTTGGAGCATTAACTGAAACTTCTCATATAGAACGAGTTCTAAATGCTTTAAATGACCCTCATAAACATGTAATTATTGCTATGGCTCCATCTGTTAGAACTGCTTTAGGTGAACTTTTTGAAAAAGAATTAGGATTTGATGCTACTAAAAAAATATATTCTGCTTTAAGAAAAATTGGTTTTAAAAAGGTTTTTGATATTAATTTTGCAGCAGATATTACTATTATAGAAGAAGGAACTGAATTAATTGAAAGAATTAAAAATAACGGTCCTTTTCCTATGTTTACCTCATGTTGTCCTGGATGGATTAGATTAGTAGAGCAATTTAAACCAGAATATATAAAAAATCTTTCTAGTGCCAAATCTCCACAACAAATTTTTGGAGCAGCTAGTAAGAATTATTATCCTTATATTGAAAACTTAGATCCTAAATCTATATTTACAGTATCTATAATGCCTTGTGTTGCTAAAAAATTCGAAAGTGAAAGAGATGAAATGAATACAAATGGAATTAGAGATATTGATGCTGTCTTAACAACAAGAGAATTAGCAGATCTTATAAAAACTTTTAAAATTGATTTTAATAATTTAAAAGATTCTGAAGTTGATCCTATGATGGGAACATATACTGGTGCAGGAACAATATTCGGTGTTACTGGTGGGGTTATGGAAGCTGCTCTTAGATCCGTTAAAGATATTCTTGAAAATAATTCTTTTGATAATATTGAATATAAAGAAGTTAGAGGTTTTGAGGGAATTAAAGAAGCTACAGTAAAAATTGATAATAATGAATATAATATAGCTGTTGTAAATGGTGGAGCTAATATATTTAAATTTTTTGATCATAATTTATTAACTAATAAAAATTATCATTTTGTTGAGTTTATGGTTTGTCCTGGTGGATGTATAAATGGTGGTGGACAACCTCATTTAAAATCTTTTATTAAAGAAAAAGTTGATTATAAAGAAATTAGGGGAAATGTATTGTATTCTCAAGATAAGGCTTCTACTTTTAGAAAATCACATAAAAATCCATCTGTAATCTTTATGTATGAAAATTATTTAAATAAAGATAAAAATTTACATCACTCTTTATTTCACACAACTT
>NZ_DBGBQB010000143.1:0-5826 GCF_048470075.1 Cetobacterium sp.
GATATAGTTAATTCAATACTTTGAAAGGAGGAAAGTTATATGAAAAAGAAATTACTTGGGTTATGTTTTGGAGGTTTTTTAATATTTTTGTTTGCTTCGTGTAATGAATCTGGAATTGGCAGTGATGATTTACAAATAAATCCTGGAGAGCAGCCAATACTAAAAACAACAGGAGAGGAATCTGTAAAAATAACAAATGAAGAGATATCAGATATATCACCTCACAAATCTAATGAAGGTGATAATATAGAAACTCCCAGTAATTATATTAATAACTCTGATAGTAATAAAGATTCGGAGCAGCCGTCTTCGACAAATTAAGATATAGGTAATTCTAGAGCTATTTATCTTAGTAAAGATGTTCTATCAAAATTCTTTTATCTTTCTTGCAAAAATATTATGAAAAGATAAAATTATAGAAACCTCCAAGTTGCCTTAACTTGGAGGTTTTTTATTTTAAATATTTCTTTAAAATATATTAGATATTATTATTGCAAAAAGAAAGATTATATAATATCATAGTTTTAACAAACTTTAAAATACGGGATGGGAATTAATGAAAATTAAAAAGATTTTAAACAATAGCGTTGCAATTTCAAGTAACGGTGAACTACCACCGCACTAATAGAGGGCGGGACTTCGTGGGAAGTATCTGACTCATGTCGGATATATTAATCACGCTCTTCCTTCGGGTAGTTCCTATCCTGATATATGTTTTAATAGACTAAATGTGTTCTTCCTAACTCTCTAATATTTATACTTGCATTTAGATCTCTATCTATCTCTAAGTTACATTCATCTATATCTTTTTCAAATTCAGTTAGTAAAGAAACATATTAAGCACCGTTAGGCTCTTGGCTAATGGCAGCCGATTTAATTACATAATTTTTAGGTATCTGTCTATGAAGTTTAATTTTGCTTTGGAAGTTTTAAATAGTTACCTTCAGCTCTAATATTATTACTTGTAGATACTGTATTGTACGATTTTCTAGTTGACCTTTTTGTTTTAAATTTAGGAAATGCTGTACGATTTTGAAAGAAATTCTTATATCCAGTTTCTAAATTTTTAAGTGCTTGTTGCAATGCAATTGAATCAACCTCTAGAAATCTATTTTTTTATTGCTTTTTTAGAATTCTTCATTCTATTTTTCTCCCTCTTTACCCAAATTATATTTAATTGCCTTTTTGTTTTTTACTATTGTTATAACTTTTCTTTCCAATATTTTCATCACTATTAAATTTATAACAACAATTACAAAAGCTGCCACAGATAGAGAGATAAACCCATACCCTATTGTTAATCCAATAGCTGCTGTTATCCATAAAGTAGCTGCAGTCGTTATTCCTGAAACTTTATCATTGGAATAGACTATTGTTCCTCCACCTATAAATCCAACTCCTGTTATTACTTGAGCGGACAATCTTGTAATATCTAATTTGAAACTTTCCATGAGCTCAGGTTGTGAGGATATTAACTTTATTTGTCTTACAAACAACTCTTCCTGTAAAAGAGCTATAGTCGTAGCTCCTAAACAAACTAAGATTAAAGTTACAAAACCTGCTGATTTATTTTTTAACTCTCTTTCTAATCCTATACACCCCCCAAATATTGAAGAAATTGTTAGTCTAAACAGTATTTCTGGTAATCCTATCCCAGTCATAATTGTACTCCATTCTATATTTATTTATTTATTTATTTTTATTTGCTATGAACTGAACTCCTAAATCAGGAAAATCTGTAAATACTCCTGTAGAGTTTGCCTTATCAAATATGATTTCAAACATCTCATCAATGTTATCCACATAGCTTGGCAACGCGTCCTTTCTAACTGTATAGGGGTGTAGCTCTAAATTATTCTCTCCTATATACTGAACCAATGGAGTAACTTTTATATCCCCTTTTTTAGAATTATCTCCATCCACTAGCATATACCACGCTGGTCCAATTCCGTCAGCATACTTTGATAGCTCTTTTACACCTTCTGAAGTAAACATCCAGTCATAGCTAGAATTTATCCACTCTCCATTTTTATTTTTCTCCATAGTCTCATTCCAATCAGTATACGCAACTAACTGCACTAATTTTAAATCCATTCCCATCTCAGGCATAAGTTCTGTCTTAACTCTTTTCAATTCATTAAAATCAAAAGTTTGGAAATAAATTGGATCATCTTTACTTATATATCCATATTTTTTTAAAATTTGTAAAGTTTTTTTAGCTATATCTTTCCCTTCTTGATGATGTAACCAAGGTGCTTTTATCTCTGGATAGATTCCAATTCTCTTACCTGTTGTTTTTTCCAATCCTTGAATAAACTCTAACTCTTCCTCTAAAGTATGTATTTTAAATGTTGATTTCCATAGAGGGAATCTTCCCTCATAAACTAACTTCTCCTCACCATTCTCCACTTTAAAGTTTTCAGTCATATTCAAACTTTTTATTTCATCTAAAGTAAAATCCATCACATAGTATCTTCCATCTTTTCTGGCTCTATTTGGATATTTTTTAGCAACATCTGTCAACTCATCTAAATAGTGATCATGTATTACAATCACTCTATTATCCTTGGTCATAACTAAATCTTGCTCCAAGTAATCCGCTCCCTGACCAAAGGCCAAAGCTTTTGACTCAAGTGTATGCTCTGGTAGATATCCACTTGCTCCCCTATGAGCTATTATAAGTTTTTTATTATTTTGTGAAAAAGTAGCTAAAGATAATCCTATCACACCAAGTGTTAATAATATTTTTACGTTCATCTAACCCCCTTAATTTACATCAATAAATTTGGAATATAAAGAGCTATTGTTTCTGAATAAGTTAAAATAGCTAAAACCACTAAAAGTGCTAAAATAAATGGCAGCACCTCTTTTATAAACTCATCGAGTTTTACCCCAACTATGGTACATGTTGTAAACATCATAGAACCAAATGGTGGAGTTATTCCCCCTATCATAATATTAACAATCAAAATCACTCCAAATTGAATTGGGTCTATCCCAACCTTTAAAGCAGCTGGTACTAAAAGTGGAGCAAGAATTACCAGTGCAGCTCCTCCCTCTAAAAACATTCCAACAAAAAGTAAAAGTAAATTTACTATGAAAAGTAACATATATCTATTATCTGTAAATCCAACCAATAGATTTGTTATCATCTGTGGAATTCTTTCTAGCGTTAAATAGTACCCAAAAACTTTTGCCCCTATTATAAGAAGTATAACAGACCCCGTTCCATAAACTGTATCTTTTAAAATAATAGGTACATGCTCCCATTTAAGTTTTTTATACACAAAAACTCCAACTACAAAACAGAATAATACAGCAACTCCCCCAGCCTCTGTGGGTGTGAAAAGCCCCATACGCATTCCTAAAATAATTCCAAAAGGAATCAGTAGAGCCCATATAGAATCTTTAGCTTGAATTAAAATCTCTTTTATTGTAGCTCTTTTATCTCTAGTTGAAGCATAACCCCTCTTTTTAGAAATTATATGCACAACAAACATCAAAGAAATCGTCATCATAATTCCAGGTGTATAACCGGCTAAAAACATTTTAGCCACTGAAACATTGGCTATCAGCGAATAGATTATCAGGTTTGTACCTGGAGGTATCACTGGACTTACAGAGGATGAAGCAGCTGTAACTGCGGCTGAAAATGGTTTTGAAAAATTTCTTTTTACCATCTCTGGAACTAAAATTTTAGACTGCATAGCTGCGTCAGCATTTGCAGAACCTGAAATTCCTCCCATCATAGCACTTAGGACTACGTTAACTTGTGCCAATCCTCCAATCATATGTCCTGTTAGAACTTCCGCCATCTTCATTAAACTTGAACTAATTCCTGAAAAATTCATCACAGATCCAACCATTATAAAAAATGGAACTGCTAAATATGGAAAAGACTCCACTGAAGTTACAAATTGCTGAATAACTAAGTTA
The DNA here is from genome assembly GCF_048470075.1 of Cetobacterium sp. Taxonomy (GTDB): domain Bacteria; phylum Fusobacteriota; class Fusobacteriia; order Fusobacteriales; family Fusobacteriaceae; genus Cetobacterium_A. Next base: position 3,937 of record NZ_DBGBQB010000143.1, read on the forward strand.
ACAGACATTATATTGTTCTGAAATATAAAATAGTATAATGACGCTCCTATAAGTGCAAATGCAATCGGTATATTTAAGAAAAATAGTATGAATAAAATAATAACTGGTATAAAGGGTTCCATCACATCATCACATCCTCTATTTGCTCTTTAAACTCCTCTTCTTCCTCTGTTTTTTCAATCTCTAAACTATTAAAATTAACAATGTCATAAATAAAAAAATATACAGAGTAGATTGTCATTAGTCCAAAGGAAAGTGGTAAAGAACTATTTATATACACATATGAAACTTCCAAAGCTGAAGTTATCTTATCAGATGATGATGTGTAATTATAACTTAGATAAAACATTGAAGCTGATAAAACTAAAAGTAATGAGTTTGTTATAACTCTCAATACTCTTCTCCCTTTTAGAGGTAATATCTTTGTTACAACATCCACACCAATAAGTCCCCTTTTTCTATAGCTTGCAGTTGCTCCTAGATAGACAGTCCATATAAAGCAACCAACTGAAACCTCCTCTATCCAAGAGTATTGTATCCCTAAAAAATATCTCAAGAATACATTTACAATTACAAGAATTACAGTTATACTTATTGTTATACTTCCAAGTAATGCTTCAAACTCTATTGCTCTAAATTTTTTTAAAATATCATTACTCATCTAAAAGCCTCCAAACTAGAAAATCTATTTATTTCTAATTTTATTTAATTCATCCATTATTTGATTATAGATTCCTGGTGTCCATTTAGGGAATTGATTATATACATTTTCAATGGCTTTATTAAAGGCAGCTGCATCAACTTCATTAAATTTAACTCCAAGCTCCTCTAATTTTGTTTGATACTCTTTCTCTAATCTCACAGTTTCCGCAGTATTATAGATACTTCCATTGTATATCTCCTCTTCTATAACTTTTCTCTGCTCATCAGTTAACTCATCCCAAACCTTAGTTGAAATAGTTACAGCTGAAACTCCTAAAAGATGGTTTGTCAAGGAAACTTGCTTTCTCACTTCATATATTTTAGTTCCGTAGATTGTCATTAAAGATCCCTCTAATCCATCCACAACTTTTTGTTGAATTCCACTATAAACCTCTGTAAATGGAAGGGGAGCTGGATTAGCTCCCATAGCCTCCAAAGTTAACATATAAAGCTGGCTATTTGGAACTCTAATTTTTAAACCTTTTAAATCCTCTGGAGTTTTTATCTCTTTCTCTGTCAACATGCTTCTAAATCCGAATAGATAATCTAGTGATAAAACCTTAATCCCTTTTTTCTCGGCTTCAACATTCAAATTTTTAACTAAATCACTTTTAGTCATAGCTAAATACTCATCAAAATTATTGTACAGCATAGGTCCTACCACAGCATTATAATCTGGTACATAGTCCCCTAAGAAGTTTATTCCATCTACGGATATCCAGTTTGCTCCCCCAACAACCTGTTCCATACTATCTTTTCCTATTGGTAACTGTCCACCTGTAAAAACTTGTATCTCTAAACTATCTTTTAACCTCTCATTTATTTTATCAGCTACCTGATGAAAAGTTTTTGCAGTTTGCTCATCCTCAACAAATTTCATACTCATTTTAATAACTCTCTTTTGAGGAGCATTAACTTGTTGCGTTTCAGCAGTTTTTTCTTTTTTTCCTCCACATCCCACTAAAAAAACACTTAAAATCAACATTAAAACTTTTAAAAACCTGACTTTCATTCCTTTCCCTCCCTGATTAAATTTTTTTATTAAAAAAAGAGCTATTCAAAAAAGGCAAAAACCTTTTTTAACGAATAGCGCTTTCTCTCTCATCTCTGCTATTTTATAAAAACTCTTACTTTTCTTATATCCACATTCCAAACATTTAATCAATATATGTTTTTTCAGTACTAAGT
>NZ_DBGBQB010000144.1:0-2409 GCF_048470075.1 Cetobacterium sp.
GTATTATAATTATATACAAAGTTTAATAACAGTACTTTTAGGAGGTAAAAAATGCAAGAATTACTAAAAGAATTAGTTGAAAAACACAGAAAAACAACTGAACTAGGAAAGGTTGCCAGTTACATACCCGAACTAGAGAAAACAAATCCCAGAAATCTTGGTATATACATTTTAGACAATGAAGGAAACGAATACTTTGCAGGAGACTATGACAATAAATTTACAGTACAGAGTATCTCTAAAGTAGTGGCTCTTATGCTGGCTATTTTAGACAATGGAGAGGAGTATGTTTTTTCAAAAGTTGGAATGGATCCCAGTGGAGATCCCTTTAACTCTATTAGAAAATTGGAAACTTCTAGCAGAAGAAAACCATATAACCCTATGATTAATGCTGGTGCTATCGTTGTTTCATCAATGATTAAGGGCGATGACGCAAAGGATAAGTTTAATAGACTACTTGAATTTTTTAAGAAAATAACAGAGGATCCATCTCTTGAATTAAATCCCAAAGTTTATTTAAGTGAATCTGAAACAGGAAATAAAAATAGAGCTATGGGTTATTACTTAAAATCTGAAGGTATTATAACTGGAAATGTGGAAGAAGCTCTAGAAGTTTACTTTAAACAGTGTTCAATTGATGTCACTGCTAAGACTATCGCTAAACTTGGTCTATTTTTAGCTAATGAAGGGCAAACAAGTAGTGGAGAGCAAGTTGTATCAAATAGAGTCAGCAGAATTGTAAAAACTCTTATGGTTACATGTGGTATGTATGATAACTCTGGTGAGTTTGCTGTTAGAGTTGGTTTACCTTCAAAAAGTGGAGTTGGTGGTGGTATTGTTTCTGTTGTTCCACATAAAATGGGAATAGGTATATACTCTCCTGCTCTTGATCAAAAAGGAAATCCTATTGCTGGAGTTTGTCTTTTAGAGGACCTATGCAATGAGCTTAAATGTAGAATATTTTAGTTACACACACACTTTATTATATATTTACAGGAGGAACAATGAATATTATTAACACACTTAACAACATTTTATGGTCTTATGTTTTAATTGCAGTTCTTATTATTTCAGGTTTATATTTCACTTTTAAGTTAAAGTTTGCAAATATAACTGAAATTAAAGAGATGTTTAAGGTTATGCTTGAAAAAGGAAATGGAAAAGGCGTTTCTCCATTCCAAGCATTCTGTATTAGTGCTGGTTCTAAAGTTGGAACTGGAAGTTTAGCTGGAGTTGCACTTGCTATATCTGTAGGAGGTCCAGGTTCTATATTTTGGATGTGGGTTTTAGCATTAGTTGCTGGTAGTTTAAGTTTAGTTGAAAACACTTTAGCTCAAATCTATAAGAAAAAAGAGGATGGTATTTTCGTAGGTGGACCTGCATACTATATGGAACTTGGAATGAATAAAAAATACCTTGGTGTTGCATTCTCAATCCTTATTACTATCACTTATGGTTTTATATTTAATGCTGTTCAAGCTAATACAATCACTGTGGCATTTCAACATGCATATGGAATTGATCAGCTATATGGAGCTATTATTTTAACTGTTTTAACAGCTGTTATTATCTTAGGAGGAGCTCATAGAATAGCGAAAGTTTCAGAAATTATAGTTCCTATTATGGGTGTATTCTACTTAGTGGTTGCTATTTTCATAGTTTTAAAAAATATTTCAGCTCTTCCTGGAGTATTTTCACTGATTATGACAAATGCCTTTGACCCTGCTGCTGCAGGTGGAGGAGTTCTTGGAGTTATCGTTATGGAAGGGATTAAAAGAGGTTTATTCTCCAATGAGGCTGGTATGGGGTCTACTCCAAATGCTGGTGCCAGTGCTTCTACTGATCACCCATTTAAACAGGGATTAGTTCAAACTTTAGGAGTTTATGTTACTACATTAGCAATCTGTTCGGCAACAGCTTTTATTATTCTTTTCTCTGGAGTTTTAGGAAATACAACTCATAAAGGAATTGAATTAACTCAAACTGCTATGATTCATGAGCTTGGAATTTTTGGTAGAATATTCCTAATGGCATGTATCTTCCTATTTGCTTTTTCATCAGTTATTGGAAACTATTTCTATGGAATTGTTAATATAGCTTATACTGAAAAGAAATGGCTTGAAAATCCTTTTAAAGCTATCGCTTTAGCAATGGTTTTCTGGGGTTCTGTTAAAGATGCTCCATCAGTTTGGGCAATGGCTGATTTATTTATGGCTTTTATGGCACTATTTAATATCTATGCTATTACAAAACTTAGAGTTCCTGCTATTGAGTGTATTCATCACTATTTAAGAGAGAGAAAGGCAAAAAGAAACCCTGTATTCACTAAAAATGTACTTTCTGATTCTACTGGTGTGGAGTGCTGGGATGATAAGGGAGAGGTTTCTCTTTAATTCAGATATTTTATAG
>NZ_DBGBQB010000145.1:0-19425 GCF_048470075.1 Cetobacterium sp.
CTATAAAAACACATAAACCTATTGTTTGTACTGGCATTGTTCGTATTCCAAGTAGAAAGGCTTTAACTCACATAAAACAGCTATTAGGAGCTTAAGAAGATGAGAGGGAAACTCCCTCTCTATTTAAATTCTAGGAGGAACTATGAACAATAATATAAATAAAATTGCAGCAATTTATATAAGAGTTTCTACTACTTATCAAGAAGAAGCTAACTCATTGGAAAAACAAAAAGAAAGATGTTTTCAAGAAGCTAAAGAGAAGGGATATGAGGTTTCACAAATATATACTGATGTTGAATCCGGTAGCAAAGATGATAGAACTGGTTTTTTAGAAATGTTAAGTGATATGAAAGAACATAAATTCCATGTGCTTATTGTTACTGAGTTTTCAAGGATATCTAGAAAAACTAGAACTTTATTAGAATTCTTAGAACAATTTCAAAACTATGGAGTAGATTTAATATCCATAACTCAAAAGATTGATACCACAACACCTGTAGGTAAACTTATGTTTGGATTAACAGGTATACTTGCAGAATTTGAAAGAGATCAAACTAGAGTTAGAGTTAAGCACACTTTAACATCGATGGCTAAATCTGGAAAATTTACAGGTGGTGTAGTCCCATATGGCTACACCTTAAAAAACAAGAAATTAGTTATAAATAAAGAAGAAGCTGATAAAGTGAAAATAGCTTATTCTCTTTTTATTAAAGGAAGGTCAAAACTTAGTATATCTAAAGAATTAAATATACCTCTAACTACTTTAGATCGGATGTTATCAACTCCATTTTATACGGGGCTCAAAGTTTACAATAAAAGAGCCACTACCCCTAATGGTAAATTAAGAGTTACAAATAAAGAGGAATGGATTATAGCAGATGGTGAACATGAAGCTATTGTAGATGAAGATACCTTTAAACTAGCTTCTACTATGAATATAAAAAAAACAACTAAAGAATCTGATTATATTTTAACTGGACTTTTAAAGTGCTACTATGGACATAATATCTATGGGAAAAAAGGAAGTAAAAGATACTATATCTGTAGTCATGATAAATGTTGTAAAAAGTCTATAGATTCAGAAAGCTTAGAGAAATCTATATTAGACCAGATTATTAACTTCAACTCTAATAAGACTATTACAGATATTAGCCATGTAGAACAAATTAAAGAGCAAAATATAAAGCAAATAAAAAAATTAGAACTAGAAAAAGAAGAGCTTAATAAACAATCTAATCGATTATTAAATTTAGTTTTAGGAGGAATTATCACAGAAGAAGAGTTTAAATTTAAAAAAGAAGAACTTTTAGAGTCTATTAGTTCTATTGATGACAATATAACTTCTCTAACTAAAGATAATGAATCTATGAAGGTAGAAGTAGATAACCAAGAACTTTTTCAACAGTTATCTGAAAAACTTAAGACAATATCAAACAAAAAAGAAATTAAAAATATACTACATATAATCATTAAGGAAATTAGGTTTATTAATGATTTTGAATATACAATCACATTTAATATTTAGGAGGAAGTAATGAAATCAATTTTATTACAAAAACTTTATACTACATATGGGAGCTTTTCAAATATAAGCTCTCGTATAAAAGAATATAATTTATTAAGAATAAAAAAGAATGGAACTATACCTCTTTTTAATTTGGCTAAACATGAAGGTCTTTTAGATGAAATAAACTATACATATGAAGATTTCATAATAGATTATGAAAACGATATAAAAGGATATAAGGAAACAAAAATATTATTTAAAATTTGGTGTTTAGGATACAGTATAAAGGATTATGCTAAGTTTATTGGCGTTTCATACTCAACACTTTCTCGTGGCTTTATAAACGGTTTTATAGGGTCTTATTCAACTTTATTAGAAGCTACAGCTACTATTATATTTGATAACTTTGATGAAAAGGATATAGTAGATTTAAAATTAGATTTTGGAGAGGGTTATTGTAAATTAATTGGAAGTAATGAAAGACTTGTATTTATTAGAGAAAAATATAAAATAGATTATCCTATATTATCTTATAAGGATAAATTAAATCATATTGCTTTTGATGGACCATTTTATAATTATTTGAAAAATCTATACTCTTGTAATTAATAAAGTCCTTTGATATACTTAAAGAAATAATTATAACAAAGAGGAGGAGTTGACTATGTTAAAAAAAGATTTATATTCTCATAGAAGTGAAATTTTAGAAATTTGTGAAAATGAAGGGATAAAAAAACTTATGCTTTTTGGTTCTACTGCTAGAGAAGAAAGTAGTTCGATAAGTGATATTGATTTTTTAGTGGAGTTTAAAACAAATAAAAGTCTATTTAAAATAATAGCTCTCAAACATAAGCTTGAAGATCTTTTACAAAATAATGTAGATTTACTTACTCCAGATTCATTAAGTCCTTATTTTAAAAATGATGTTTTGAAGGAGGCAGAAATATTCTATGAAGCATAGAGATGACTTAGTATATGTTGAACACATGATTGACTCAATAGAGAGTGTATATAAATTTATTGGAGATAAAACTTTTAAAGAATTTAAAGATGATGATTTAGTTGTAAGTGGGGTTATAAGGAAGTTAGAAATTTTAGGAGAAGCTAGTAGCAAAGTTTCTGATAATATTAAGTTAAGATGTCCAAATATAGAGTGGCGAATTTTAAAGGATTTTAGAAATTACCTTATTCATCAATATTTTGGAGTTGATGTAGCTACAGTATGGGAAGCTATCCAAACGGATATGCCTATTTTGAAAGAAAAGCTTCTAGAACTTAGAGAAGTTTTAATTCAAGAAAAAGAAAATAAGCTTTAAATTATTTTGAGAAAACTTTTGTTTTCTCTTTTTTATTTCATTTTAGTCAAATTTATTACCTACATTTTATTTCACTTATTAACTTATCACTGTCATCCATGTTTTTGTGGAAATAGATTTGATGAGGAACTATGTACGTGTACACCATATGATTTAAGACGCTATACAAAGAGATTATCAGGACCAATAGTGGATAGATTGGATCTATATGTTGAGGTGTATAGGTTAGATGATAAAGAGATTTTAGATGAGGCACGTGGTGATTCCTCAATTAAAATAAAAGAGAGGGTTATAAAAGCTAGACAGATACAAAATATGAGATTTAATAGTGAGAAACTAAATGGAGATATGAGCATAGGGGATATAGAGAGGTATTGCTTTTTAAATAAGGAGTGTGAAGACCTGATGAGAAAAGCGATAAGAACTTTAAATCTTTCCATGAGAACATATCATAAAATCTTAAAAGTCGCTAGAACTATAGCTGATTTAGATGCTAAAACAGATATAGAAAAGGCCCATATATTGGAAGCTATAAATTTTAGAAAAAAATAATAAAAAAAGTTTGACATATTTACAAAAAAGGTGTATATTATCTTTGTAAACAAAATTGTAACAATTACAAAAAAGTAATGAGAACAATTTTAAAGGAAAACTAAAAAAAAAGATAGATAATAAAAGATAATTGAGGAGGATTTTAAAATGGCAAAAGTAAAATGTACAGTATGTGGAGAAGTATTTGATGAGTCTTTAGGAGCTTGCCCTTTATGTAAAGTGGGATTAGATAAGTGTGTTCCTTATGATGAGACAGCAGGAAGAGTATGGGCTACTGAGCACAAAGTTGGAGAGGGATTAGCTTGCGGAGATGAGGAGATCATCGAGGGATTAAGAGCAAACTTCAATGGGGAGTGTATGGAAGTTGGAATGTACTTAGCAATGGCTAGAGTTGCAGATAGAGAAGGATACCCAGAGGTAGCAGAAGCTTATACAAGAATCGCTTTTGAAGAAGCTGGACACGCAGCAAGATTTGCTGAGTTATTAGGAGAGGTTGTAACTGATTCTACTGAAGAGAACTTAAAGAGAAGAGTAGAGGCAGAGTATGGAGCAACTTCAGGAAAGTTTGATATCGCTAAAAGAGCTAAGCAATTAGGATTCGATGCTATTCACGATACAGTTCATGAAATGGCAAAAGACGAAGCTAGACACGGAAGAGCTTTCTTAGGATTATTAGAGAGACATTTCCAAAAATAATAGATAAAAAAGTAGAGTGTTCTGTATAGAGCACTCTTTTTCGTTATGTTGAACTTTTTAATAGTTTGTGATACTATTAAGTATCAAAGAAAAGAATAAAAGGTGAGATATTTGGGGAAAATAATTTATGTGACAGGTGGAGCAAGAAGTGGTAAAAGTTCTTTTGCAGAAAAGAAAGTTTTTCAATTGAATAAAGAGAGAATATATGTTGCCACGGCAATATCTTTTGATGATGAGATGAGAGAGAGAGTGAGGCTTCACAAAATTCAAAGGGGAGATAGTTGGACAACTATCGAAGGATATAGAGATGTTGATAAATTACTTGAGTGTTATAAAGAGTTAAATGGAGTTGTATTATTGGACTGTTTAACTAATCTGGTAACTAATAACATGATTATGGAGAAAGAGTTAGATTGGGATAATGTATCGCAAGATATCTTAAAAGAGATAGAGGAAGATGTTAAAAATCAAGTTCAAAATATAATAAAGTTCATAAAAAATAGTTCATTGGATATGGTTATAGTTTCCAATGAGGTTGGAATGGGATTAGTTCCTCCATATGCATTGGGAAGATACTTTAGAGATATTGGTGGACGTATGAATCAGTTGGTTGGGAAAGAGTGCGATGAGGCTTATCTCATTGTCTCAGGATTAGAATTAAAATTAAAATAGAGTTTGGAGGAAAAAATGAAGGGTTTAGTTTTACTATTTAAATTTATGACAAGGTTACCAGTTCCTGGTGGGAACTCCTTTGATTCAAAAGCATTGGGAAAAGGGATGAAATGGTTTCCATTAGTAGGATTAGTTATAGGTATTATAAATTTAGTTGTAGCATTAGTTTTAGAAACATTTATTCCATCACCTATTTTAATGGGAATAATATTGGTGACACTTGACGTTATAATAACAGGTGGATTACATCTAGATGGATTGGCAGACACATTTGATGGGATATTTAGTTATAGAAGTAAACAGAAGATGTTAGAGATTATGAAGGATTCAAGAGTAGGAACTAATGGTGTTTTGGTACTGATACTATACTTTATATTTAAGATTGCATTCTTAGTGGAAACATCTGAACTTTTTGGAATTAATCAAGGGGTAATTATGTTGATAGTTCCAGTTTTATCGAGAATAAATAGTGTTGTAAACTGTGCTTTTGAACCATATGCAAGAGCGACAGGAATGGGAAAAACTTTTGTAGATAATACGGATAAGGGTGGACTACTAATATCTTATGCAACTGTAACAGCGATATTATATGGAATTTCACAATATTTTATGTTACCTTTTATAAGTTTATTTATTGTTTTAAATATTCTGGTTATCTGTGGATTCTTCTTTGGAAAATTGATGACAAGAAAAATAGGTGGAATAACAGGAGATACTTTAGGTGCTCTGTTGGAGTTATCATCGGTATTGTCATTACTTTTAATGTATCTTACTTTATAGAGGTCAATAATGGGAAAGATTATTTTAGTTAGACATGGTGAATCACAACTGAATGTAGAGGGAGTCTACTATGGTATTTTAAATCCAGAACTAACAGAAAAAGGTCAGAGACAAGCTAAGAGCACCAGAGAGATTTTAAAGGGTATAGACTATAAAAAAATCTATGCAAGTGACTTAAAAAGAGCTGTAGATACAGCAAAAATTGTGAACTATAAAGAGTTAGAAATTTTAATAGATGAAAATTTAAGAGAGTTAAATTTTGGAATATTTGAAGGCTATACATATACAGAGCTTTTAGAAAAATATCCAGATGAATTAAAAAAGAGCCAAAAAGATTGGAAAAATTATAACTATATAACTGGTGAAAGTGTATTGGAACTTCAAAAAAGAGCGATTAATTTCATAGAGGAGAGAATCGATTTAGAGGAAAATACTGTGCTGGTTACCCATTGGGGAGTGATTAATACAATTTTAAGTTATTACTTCTCAAATGAGCTTGAAGCCTATTGGAAGTTCAGTGTAAAAAATGGTGGTATAGTGGTAATCGAGTTTTCAGATGGATATCCAATATTAAAAGGATTAAATATAGGGGGCTAAAATTGAACAGAATAAAAGAGATTCAAGAGAGTATTGTTAGTGTGGATAAAAAGTCTATGGAGGAGTGTAAACAGATTTTAGATTCTAGAATGAAACCTGAAAAAAGTTTGGGTGTCTTAGAGGATTTAGCTATAAAAGTAGCTGGAATAACTGGAAGACCATTAAATGAGTTGAAATCTGGTTGTCATTTTATAGCTTCGGCAGACAATGGTGTGATAGAGGAGGGAGTATCCTCGTGTCCTATTGAATACACAAGAATAGTTTCAGAAGCTATGCTAAACTCTTTTGCAGCTATTGGAATTTTATGTAAAAGTTTAAATATACCTTTAAATTTAATTGATATTGGAATTAAAGGGGAGATACCCAGAGAGTACGAGAATCTATATATAAAAAAAGTGGCATATGGAACTAAAAATTTTGCTAAAGAACCAGCTATGACTTTAGATGAGGTAATAAGTGCAATTTTGGTAGGTATAAATATAATAAAAGAGAAAAAAGAGTATGATTTCTATTCCAATGGAGAGATGGGAATAGCTAATACAACTACAAGTTCAGCTGTTCTATATGCTATAACAAAAGAGGATATAGAGAAGGTTGTTGGATGTGGTGCAGGTCTTTCAGATGAAGGATTGAGAAGAAAAAAAGAGATTATAAAAGAGTCTTGTATCAGATATAATCTATTTGATAAGAACCCAATAGAGATTTTAAGATGTGTTGGAGGGCTTGATATAGCTTGTATGGTTGGATTATACCTAGGAGCAGCTGTGGAAAGAAAGCCCATGTTAATAGATGGATTTATATCTGCTGTAGCGGCATTGGTGGCAACTAAAATAGAGCCAAAAGTAAAGGACTATTTAATAGGAACTCATATGAGCGAGGAACCGGGTATGAAAGTTGTTATGGAAGCGCTTGGATTAAAGACATTTTTACATATGGAGATGAGATTGGGAGAAGGAACTGGAGCAGTTTTAGCGTATCCTATTTTAAAGGCAGCTGTGCAGATTCCAAAAACAATGAAAACTAGAGATGAGGTTTACGAAATATTTCAATAGAGTAGTGAGGGGTGGTTAATTTGGATAAAAGCCAAATGCAAGGACACCGAAAGAGATTACGAGAGAAGTATTTAAAAGTGGGATATAAGGGACTAGAGGATTATGAAATTTTAGAGCTACTATTAACTTATTCTATAAAGTTGAAGGATTGTAAAGGGATTGCTAAAGATTTGCTTTTAAAGTTTAAAACGATAGATAGAGTTGTAAATGCTGAGTTAAATGATTTGAAAGAGATGGATGGAATAGGACTTGAAACAGCACTATATCTAAAAGTTATTGGCGATTTAACGTCCAATAATTATTTTAAAAGTATAGGAAAGGCTGATTTAGGAACTTTAAAGGGAAAAAAAGACTTAGTTAACTATTTAAAAGATGATGTAGGTACTTTAAAGAGTGAAGAGTTTAAAGTGATTTACCTGAGTAGCGACAATAAAATTGTGTGTGATGAAATTCTGTTTAAAGGGACAATAGATAGAAGTGTTGTCTATCCAAGAAAGATAATGGAGAGGGCAATAGATAATAGAGCCAAGGGTATAATATTTGCTCACAATCATCCCAGTGGAAATTTAACACCATCTAAAAAAGATATTGAACTCACACTGGAGATGCAAGAACTGCTGGAAAAAGTGGACATAAAGTTATTGGATCATATCATTGTAAGTGATGAATCCTATTTCAGTTTTTATGAAAACGGACTAATTGAATATTATTAAAGTTTAGCCCTCTTAAATTGATAAGAGGGCCTTTTAGTAAGGAGGAAAAATGCTAGATAAAATAGTTATAAAAGGTGCTAGAGAGCATAATCTTAAAAATTTTGATGTAGAGATTCCAAAATATAAGTTTGTCGTTGTAACTGGAGTTAGTGGAAGTGGAAAGTCATCTTTAGCTTTTGATACGATATATTCAGAGGGACAAAGAAGATATGTAGAGAGCTTATCGGCATATGCAAGACAGTTTATAGGACAGATGAAAAAACCAGAGGTCGATAGTATTGAGGGATTGGCACCAGCTATTTCAATTGAACAAAAAACAACAAATAAAAACCCTAGATCAACTGTTGGAACTGTAACAGAGATATATGATTATATGAGACTGCTGTTTGCCCATATAGGAAAAGCCCATTGTCCTGTATGTGGAAAGCTAGTGGAGAGACAAAGTGTAGATGAAATAGTCGAAAATGTGTATGAAAAATTTAATAATGGGGATAGATTGATGATTCTAAGCCCGGTTGTTAAAGATAAAAAGGGAACACATAAGAACCTATTCTTGAATCTTGTAAAAAAGGGGTTTGTTAGAGCTAGAGTTAATGGAGAGATTCTATATATTGAAGAGGAGATTAATTTAGATAAAAATAAAAAGCATAATATAGAGGTTGTTGTAGATAGAATCGTTGTGGATAAGGAAGATATTGAATTCAAATCAAGATTGACTCAAAGTATAGAGCAGGGAATTGAGTTGTCAGAGGGAAAGATAATTATAAATTGGGGAGATGGAGAACAATTATATAGTGAGAATTTCTCATGTCCAGATCATGAAGATGTGAGCATACCTGATTTGAATCCAAGACTATTCTCTTTTAATGCACCTTTTGGAGCGTGTCCAGAGTGTAAAGGGATAGGGAAAAAATTAGAGATAGATGAGAGCAGATTGATAGAGGATGAAAATCTATCAATATTAAAGGGTGGAATATACATACCTGGAGCAGCATCAGCAAAAAAAGGTTACACTTGGACAATATTTGAGTCAATGGCAAAAAAATATAAAATTGACTTAGATAAACCAGTTAAGGATCTGACTAAAAAAGAGATGGATATAATTTTTTATGGAACTAATGGTGAGAAGTTTAGAGTGGACTATTCATCTAAAGAGTTTAGTTTCCATGGGGAAAAGGATTTTGAAGGTATAGTAAAAAATTTGGAAAGAAGGTACAATGAATCTTTTTCAGAGAGCTCTAGAGAAGAGATTGAGAACAGATTTATGATAGAAAGAATCTGTAAGGTGTGTAATGGAAAGAGATTAAAACCAGAAGTTTTAGCTGTAACTGTATATAATAAAAATATTATTGAAATAACAGAGTTAAGTATAAAAGAGGCTTTGAAATTTTTTGAAACAATAGAGTTAACAGAGAAAGAGAAACAGATAGCTTGGGAGATTTTAAAAGAGATAAAAGAGAGAATATCTTTTATGATAAATGTGGGATTGGATTATTTGAGCTTAGCAAGAGAGACTAAAACATTGTCTGGGGGAGAGTCACAAAGAATTAGATTGGCAACTCAGATTGGATCTGGATTAACAGGTGTGTTATATGTTTTAGATGAACCAAGTATTGGCTTACATCAAAGAGATAATGACAAACTTTTAGCCACTTTAAATAGGTTGAAAGAGCTTGGAAATACTTTAATAGTGGTTGAGCATGATGAGGATACAATGCATCAAGCTGACTATATTTTAGATATGGGACCTGGAGCAGGTGTATTTGGTGGTGAGATTGTAGCTGCTGGGACTCCCCAAGAAGTTATGGGAAATGAGAACTCAATGACAGGAAGATATTTAAAAGGGGAAGTGGGAATAGCTATTCCAGAAAAAAGAAGAGAACCCAACGGATATATAAGTCTAAAAGGTGCTAAGGGAAATAATTTAAAAAATGTGGATGTGGATATTCCACTTGGAGTTTTAACCGTTGTAACAGGGGTTAGTGGAAGTGGAAAGTCAACACTTATAAATCAAACACTATATCCTATACTGTTTAATAGATTGAATAAAGGAAAACTATATCCATTGGAATACTCATCTATTGAGGGATTAGAAAAATTAGATAAAGTTATAGATATAGATCAGAGTCCTATTGGAAGAACACCAAGATCTAATCCAGCTACATACACAAAGGTATTTGATGATATTAGAGATATTTTTGCACAGACTAAGGATGCAAAAGCTAAAGGGTATTCAAAAGGACGGTTCTCCTTTAATGTAAAAGGCGGAAGATGTGAAGCTTGTCAGGGAGCTGGAATCATAAAAATTGAGATGAATTTTTTACCAGATGTTTATGTTGAGTGTGAAGTATGTAGAGGAAAACGATATAATAGAGAGACCTTAGAAGTGTATTATAAAGGTAAAAATATCTCAGATGTTTTAGATATGAGTGTGGGAGAGGCCTACGATTTCTTTAAAACAATCCCTACATTAGAGAGAAAACTAAAGGTTTTAGTGGATGTGGGACTGGACTACATAAAATTGGGACAACCAGCAACAACTCTATCAGGTGGAGAAGCTCAAAGAATAAAGTTAGCAAGTGAACTATCTAAAGTTTCAAAAGGAAAAACTGTTTATATCTTAGATGAACCTACAACAGGACTTCATTTTGAGGATATAAGAAAACTTTTAGAAGTAATTAATAGATTGGTGGATAAGGGAAATACAGTTATAATAATAGAACATAATTTAGATGTTATAAAAAATGCTGACTATATAATAGATATAGGACCTGAGGGAGGAGATGGAGGAGGAAAAGTTATTCTAACTGGAACTCCTGAGAAAGTAGCATCCTCTAAGAAAGGTTATACAAGTAGATATTTAAAAAAAGCATTAAAAGGGGAGAGATAAACAATGTTTGAATATTTAAATGGCGTGGTTAAGATAAAAAAACCCGAATATTTAGCAATTGATGTAAATGGAATAGGATATAGAGTTTACATAACTTTAAAGACATATGACCAAGTTCAAGTTGGAGAAAAAAGGGAGTTATACATATATAATGTGATAAAGGAGGATACGTTTAAACTAGTTGGTTTCTTACAGGAGAGAGAGAGAGTTCTCTTTGAGATGCTAATAGGGATAAGTGGAATAGGATTATCTTTAGCCCTTTCTATAATGTCAACTTTTTCAATTGATAATATAAGAGAGATTGTTTTAACAGAGGATTTTAAAACTCTAAAAAGAGTTCCAAAATTGGGAGAGAAAAAGTCTAAGCAGATAATCATAGATTTAAATAACAAGATAAAAACTCTGAATTTAATGTCTCTGGAAGACCCTTCTGGTGAAATGTTAAATAATGCTATTGAAGAGGAGTTATATATGGCTTTAGATTCTTTAGGATACAGTAAAAAGGAAATAGATTCACTTATAAGTAAAGATGAATTAAATAGTTATTCTACTTTGGAAGATGCAATTAAGGGAGTTTTAAAAAAAATTCAATTAAGGGGATGATTATATGAGGAAAATCTATGTTCTAGACACTAATGTTTTAATACATGACCACCGTAGTATTTATAGTTTTGAAGACAATGAAGTTATTGTTCCCATATTTGTTATAGAGGAACTGGATAAGCTAAAGAGAAATAGTACGACAGCGATACAGGCAAGATTAGCTGCAAGAGAGCTAGATAAAATAAGGAAAAAAGGGTGTATTGCAAAAGGTGTAGAGCTAGAAAAAAAGATTTTTTTCAGAGTAGAGATAGAGAGTGATTTAAATCTATTACCTCCAGCTTTAAAAAGAGATGCTGTTGACAATATGATTATAGCAACAACCTTAGGTATAAAAAATAATAATCCAAATATGAAAGTTATTTTAATAACTAAAGATATAAATATGAGAATAAAGGCTGATTCTCTTGAATTAGAGGTTCAGGATTATGAAACAGATAGAACAGATTATACAACTTTATATGATGGATATGAGGAGATAGAGGTCAATAGAGAGATATACAATAAGTTTGACAGAGCTGGGAAAATAAATGTTTGGGAGTTGGGAAAAGAGTATAGCTTCACAGAGAATATGTTTATCAAGTTTAAATGTGGAGAGGATAAAACTTTTGGAAGATATATAGGTGGAAAGATTAGAAGAAATCTGGAGGGACAGATATCAGCATGGGGTGCAAGAGCCAGAAATGATGAGCAAGAATATGCAATGGAACTTTTAATGGACGATAATATAAAAGTTGTTACATTGGTAGGAAAAGCTGGAACTGGAAAAACACTTTTAGCTATAGCTGCTGGATTGGAACAAGTTGTTGAAAGAGGAAAATATAAAAAACTTTTAATAGCAAGACCAATTATACCTATGGGAAAAGACTTGGGATATCTGCCAGGAAGTGAAGAGGAAAAGTTAAGACCTTGGATGCAACCTATATACGATAATATAGATTATCTAGCTGGAGAAAAGGGTGAAAAGACTGGTGAGAAAGTGGTGTTAGGACTTCAAACTATGGGACTTTTAAAAATAGAGGCTCTGACATATATAAGAGGAAGAAGTATTCCCAATGGCTATATAATAATAGATGAAGCACAAAATCTAACACCTCTTGAAGTCAAAACCATAATTACAAGAGCAGGAGAAAATACTAAGATAGTTTTAACAGGAGATCCAGATCAGATTGATAGTCCATACTTAGATGCAGATACAAATGGATTGACATATTTATCAGACAAATTAAAAAATGAAAGCATAGTGGGACACGTTACTTTGAAAAAAGGTGAGCGTTCAGCATTAGCGGAATTAGCAGCAAAACTTCTATAATTTTTTCTTTTATTTTATCGATATATATATTATAATAATGTATAAGATAAAAGACGGAATTTGGGAGGAATAAAGTTATGGAGACACTTTTGACACTGTTTTTATTTATTTTTGCTGTATCTTTAATAATATTAGTTCTTGTTCAACCAGATAGAAGCCATGGTATGTCAGGTAGCATGGGAATGGGAGGTTCAAATACAGTATTTGGAGTTTCAAAAGATGGAGGACCACTAGCCAGAGCAACTGAAGTAGTAGCATTTTTATTCATACTTTCAGCACTTCTTCTGTATCTAGTAAAATAGTTAAAAGAGTTAAAGGCGTGTTGGGGTACACAATACGCTTTTTTATTTTAAAAAATAGGTTGTGATTAAATGCAAAGTATATTTGGTGGAAATTTTGAAGATGCAAAACCTTTATCTACTCGTTTAAGGCCTCAAAAATTTATAGATTTTAAGGGTCAGGAAAAACTTTTAGGAAAAAATGGGGTTCTTAGAAAGATAATAGAGGGTAAAACTTTATCCAATATGATTTTATATGGACCATCTGGCTCTGGAAAAAGCTCTCTAGGTGAGATAATATCCAAGGAGTTAAACTATAACTTTGAAACTTTAAATGCCACAGTGGCAAGTTTAAATGATTTGAGAGATATTGTAGATAAGGCTAAAAGAAATTTAGAGTTATATGGAAAGAGAACTATCTTATTTTTAGATGAGATTCATAGATTTAACAAAACTCAACAAGATGCGTTATTGTCTTATACAGAATCAGGAATATTAATTTTAGTTGGAGCAACCACAGAAAATCCTTATCACAGCTTAAATAATGCACTTTTATCAAGGTGTTTGATATTTGAATTTAAACCCTTAACAAGAGATAATATAAAAGAGATTCTTCAAAAGGGTGAGGAGTTATTAAATTTACAACTACCTGAAGAGATTAGAGAGGTTATTTTGGATATATCTCAAGGGGATAGTAGAGTGGCTTTGAATTATTTAGAACTATATAAAAATAGTTGTATGGGATACAGTAAACAGGAGATAATAGATCTTTTTAGAGAACGAAAAGCTTCTTATCATAAGGAGGAGGATAAATATAATCTTATTTCTGCCATGATAAAAAGCATAAGAGGGAGTGACCCAGATTCAGCGGTGTATTGGTTAGCGAGACTTCTTCATGGTGGAGAGGATCCAAGGTATATAGCGAGAAGAATATTTATCCATGCCAGTGAGGATATAGGAATGGCCAATCCAGAGGCGATGCTTATAGCAAATAGTGCTATGAATGCCAGTGAAAAAATTGGTATGCCAGAAATAAGAATAATTTTATCTCAAGCAGTTATTTACTTATCAATATCAACGAAAAGTAATTCAAGTTACATGGCTATAGATAGAGCCTTGAAAGATATAGAGAGTGGTGATTTGGAACCAGTGCCAATCCATATAGGAACTGGAGCGGTAGGATATAGATATCCTCATGACTATGAAAATAATTTTGTAAATCAAAATTATAGAGCTAAAAGAAAAAAATACTATATTCCAGGGAATAATAGAAATGAAAAACTAATTGAAGAAAAATTAGAGAAACTATGGAAATTAAAATAATTGAGGTGATAAAATGAAGCTGATTAAAGCTGTTAGAGGAACTAAAGATATATTTGGAGATGAAGGAATAAAGTATGATTATATAACAAGAACAGCTCAGGAGTTTTTTGGGAACTATGGATATTCAATGATAAAAACTCCAATATTTGAAGAGACAGATCTTTTTAAAAGAGGGGTAGGAGAGGGAACTGACATCGTTGAAAAAGAGATGTATACTTTTCAGGATAGAGGTGAAAGAAGTATCACTTTAAGACCTGAAGGAACAGCAGCTGTAGTGAGATGTTATTTAGAAAATAAAATTTATGCTAAAGAGGATGTATCAAGATTCTTCTATGCGGGGTCCATGTTTAGATATGAAAGACCTCAAGCTGGAAGACAAAGAGAGTTCAATCAAATAGGTGTGGAAGTTTTAGGAGAAAGTTCACCAATTTTAGATGCGGAAGTAATCGCTATGGGATACTCTTTTTTAAGTAAAATAGGAGTTACTGATCTAGAGGTAACTATAAACTCTGTGGGAGAAAAAGAGAGTAGATTAAGATACAGAGAAACTCTTTTAAACTTCTTAGAGCCAATGAAAGATGAGCTTTGTGATGATTGTAGAATGAGAATGGAAAAGAACCCTCTTAGAGTTCTGGATTGTAAAGTGGATAAGTGTAAAGAGTTGACGGCTGGAGCTCCAATTATAACAGATTCTCTATCTCAAGAGGAGAAAGATCACTATGAAACAGTAAAAAAATATCTGACACTGTTTGGAGTGAAATATAAAGAGGATCCAAGATTAGTTAGAGGATTAGATTATTACTCAAGTACAGTTTATGAGATTGTAACAAATAAGTTAGGATCACAAGGAACTGTATTAGGAGGAGGAAGATATGATAATCTTTTAAAACAACTTGGAGATAAAGATATACCAGCATTTGGATTCGCAGCGGGAGTTGAAAGAATTATGATGCTTTTAGGAGAGGATTTCCCTAAGAGAGAGCTAGATGTATATATAGCTTGGCTTGGAGAGTCAACTATGGACTGCGCATTTAAACTTGCTAATGACTTAAGACTTGCTGGAAAATCAGTTGTAATAGATTATGCTTCAAAAGGGATGAAAGCTCATATGAAAAAAGCTGATAAGGTTGGAGCAAAAAATGTTATCATAATAGGTGAGGATGAGATGAATAAAGGTGTTGTTATGTTAAAAGATTTCATCAATAGAACTCAGGAAGAAGTAAGCATAGAAAATATAAAAAATATATTAAAGTAATAGAAGGAGAAAAGAGATGACGTATTATAGAACTCATAACTTAGGGGAATTAAGAGCTTCAAATATTGGTGAAACAGTTACTTTATCTGGATGGGTTGATACAAAGAGAGACTTAGGTGGTCTAACATTTATTGACCTAAGAGACAGAGAGGGAAAAACACAGATAGTTTTTCATACAGATGTGGCAGAGGTTTCAGTTGTAGAAAGAGCACAAAAGTTAAAGAATGAATCAGTTATAAAAGTTGTAGGAGTTGTAAAAGAAAGACAGAGTAAAAATGCAAATATTCCTACAGGTGATATAGAGGTATTTGTAACAGATTTAGAGGTTTTAAATAATTGTGATGTTTTACCATTCCAAATCTCTGGAGATGAGAATTTAAGTGAAAATATCAGATTAAAATATAGATATTTAGACTTAAGAAGATCTCAAATGACTAGAAACTTAAAAATGAGACATAAGATGATTATGTCAATAAGAAACTACATGGATGAGAAAGGGTTCTTAGATGTAGATACTCCAATTTTAACAAAATCAACACCAGAGGGAGCAAGAGATTTCTTAGTTCCAAGCAGAACTAACCCTGGAGATTTTTATGCTTTACCACAATCACCTCAACTGTTCAAACAGTTATTGATGATTTCAGGAGTGGAGAAATACTTCCAAATTGCTAAGTGTTTTAGAGATGAGGATTTAAGAGCTGATAGACAGCCAGAATTTACTCAATTAGATATAGAGATGTCTTTTATTGAACAAAAAGATATTATGAATGAGATAGAGGGATTAGCAAAAAGAGTATTTAAAAATGTAACAGGGGAATCAGCTGAATATGAGTTCCCAAGAATGCCTTATGCAGAAGCTATGGAAAGATTTGGATCAGATAAACCTGATACAAGATTTGGTGTAGAGTTAAAAGATTTAACAGATATAATGGCAACTTGTGGATTTAAAGGATTTAAGAGTGCTGTAGAAGCTGGTGGAATTGTTAAAGCTGTAGTAGCTCCAGGAGTTGCAGAGCAATTCTCAAGAAAGATTTTAACTGAGTATGAAGAGTATGCAAAAACATACTTTGGTGCAAAGGGTATGGCTTGGATAAAATTAACAGAAGAGGGAGTTAACTCACCAATAGCAAAGTTCTTTACTGAAGAGGAAATGAATGCAATCATAGCTAGAACTGAAGCTAAAGTTGGAGATGTAATAATGATTGTAGCAGATAGAGCAAAAGTTGTTTATGGAGCTTTAGGTGCTGTAAGATTAAAATTAGGAAAAGAGTTAGGGTTGATCAATAATGATGAGTTCAAATTCCTATGGGTAGTTGACTTCCCTATGTTTGAATATGATGAAGAGGAGCAAAGATATAAGGCTCAACACCATCCGTTTACATCTATAAAAGAGGAAGATATGCAACTATTCCTAGATGGAGAGATGGATACAGTTAGAACTAACTCATATGACTTAGTATTAAATGGATCTGAAATTGGTGGAGGATCAATCAGAATATTCAATCCAGAGATTCAAAGCAAGGTATTTGAAAAGTTAGGATTATCTAAAGAGGAAGCAAAAGAAAAGTTTGGATTCTTTGTGGATGCATTTAAGTATGGAGCACCACCTCATGGAGGACTAGCTTTTGGTATTGATAGATGGTTGATGGTAATGTTAAAAGAACAATCAATAAGAGACGTAATTCCATTCCCAAAAACAAACAAAGGACAATGTTTAATGACAGAAGCTCCAAGTAAAGTTGATGATAAGCAATTAGAAGAGCTTTATCTAGATTCAACATATAATCCAGAAATGATTTAAGTATAAAAAATATACTATTCATAGGGATTTTTTAATTGAAAAAATAATATAGAAGTGATATAATTGTCTTAAGAATAAATATTTCTGGTCTACGCGCTATTTATCTGGAGGTTTTGGGCCTAAGGTCGCTATTGGGATTGGCGCTGTTATCTATAGTTCAGAAAAGTCACGGAAACCCTTGTTTCACGGACCCTGTATATAGATAGTATCTGGTCACCACTTATAAGAAATGGCGACCAAAACCGTAAGGAAGGCGGTAGACTGGAGTTATTCTTTTTAGGACTTTCGAGTCCTTTTTTTATTTCACGACGAAAGGAGTAATTAATGTTAACTATTGAAAAACAAATAGAAATAATTTTATTAGAAACGATAAATAATCTTTATCCAGATAAAGAGTTAAAACCAATAGAGATAACTGTAGCAACAAATGAGAAATTTGGAGATTTTCAATCAAATTTTGCTATGATGAATTCTAAAATAATTGGTGGAAATCCAAGAGCTATTGCTGAAAATGTTGTAAATAATCTAGTTGATAACAATATAATTGAAAAAATAGAGATTGCAGGACCAGGATTTTTAAATATATTTTTAAAAGATTCATATTTAGGAGATTTAGTTAAAAAGATTTCAAAGGAAAATTATGAATTTAAAGATTTAAATAGAGATGGAGATGTAATAATAGATTACTCTTCACCAAATATAGCTAAAAGAATGCATATAGGACATCTGAGATCAACTATAATTGGAGATTCTATAAAAAGAATGTACAAATATTTAGGTTATAATGTTGTAGCAGATAACCATATAGGGGATTGGGGAACTCAATTTGGAAAACTTATAATTGGATATAGAAATTGGCTTGACCAAGAGGCTTATAAAGAAAATGCTATTGAAGAGTTAGAAAGAGTTTATGTTGAGTTTACAAGACAGAGTGAGGAAAATTCAGAACTTGAAGATCAAGCTAGAGAGGAGCTAAAGAAACTTCAAGATGGAGATGAAGAGAACTATAGATTATGGCAAGAGTTCATAAAAGTATCATTAGATGAGTATGCAAAACTATATAATAGAATGGGTATAAATTTTGATACATACTATGGAGAGTCTTTCTACCATGACTTAATGCCAGGTGTAGTTGAAGAGTTAGAGGAGAAAGGGATTGCTGTTGAGGATCAAGGTGCAAAAGTTGTATTTTTCCCAGAGGAGGAAAAACTTCACCCATGTATTGTTCAAAAGAAAGATGGAGCATTTTTATATGCAACATCAGATATAGCAACTGTTAAATTTAGACTTGCTAACTACAATGTAAATAAACTTATATATGTAACAGATGAAAGACAGCAGGATCACTTTAGACAGTTCTTTAGAATTACGGATATGTTGGGATGGAATGTTGAAAAGCAACACGTATGGTTTGGTATAATGAGATTTGCTGATGGAGTATTTTCAACTAGAAAAGGTAATGTAATTAGATTGGAAGAGCTTTTAGATGAAGGAAAGAGAAGAGCTTATGAGATTGTAAATGAAAAAAATCCAGAGCTATCTGAGGAGGAGAAGGATAATATAGCGGAAGTTGTTGGAACTGGAGCTATAAAATATGCGGATCTATCACAGAATAGACAAACTGCAGTTATCTTTGAATGGGATAAAATTTTAAGTTTTGAGGGAAATACTGCTCCGTATTTACAGTACTCTTATGCAAGAATCAAGTCTATATTAAGAAGAGCAAAGGAACAGAACAAGGATATAAGAGAGGATGTGACAATAAGCTTTACAGATAAAACTGAAAGAGCTTTAGCACATCACTTAACACAGTTCCCAGGAGTTATATTAAAGGCTGCTGATAGTTGTAGACCAAACTTAATAGCGGATTATCTATTTGAATTATCAAAAAAATTCAATAGTTTCTACAATGCTTGTCCAATACTAAATCAAGAGGATAACATTTTATACTCGAGACTTTTATTAGCTGAAAGAACAGCTGCGGTTCTAAAAGAGGGATTAAATCTTTTAGGAATAAATACGCTAGAAAGAATGTAATATAATATTTATGAGTTATCACTTATAGGAGATTAGATTATCTG
>NZ_DBGBQB010000146.1:0-2208 GCF_048470075.1 Cetobacterium sp.
GTATAAAAAATTAAATTACAGATTAATTCAGATAATATTTTATGAAATAAAAATTCAAAAAAATAAAAAAACTAACAGCTTGAGCCATGCACTTTAAAAGGTTTAAGCTGTTTATTTTTTAATGTTATTTCTCTAAAAAAATAAATTAATTATAAAATATATTAGAGTGAAATCTATCTTTATAAGCTTAACTAGAACATTGATGTATGTCAAAAATTTCACATAAAGATTGTGTTTTATCAAAGTAGTGGTATCTACCAGTTGCTTTAAAAAAACATAGTGATTTTAGTGTGCTACCATGGCTCTAATAGAGGGCTAGACTTAGTGAGAAGTATTTAGATATATTAATCACGCTCTGCGGGTAGTTCCTACCCTGATATATGTTTTAATAGGCTAGTAGTACGTATATTTAGTATATTTATAGTTGCATTTAGATCTCTATCTATCTCTGAGTTATATTTATCACATTTGTAAACTCTTGAAGATAGTGGCAATTCAGTTTTCACTGGCACAAGCTCTTTAGCTTGGGTATTGTAAGTTATAGATTTTTTCTGTCTCATACAATTCTTTTCTTTACAGAAAGTGCCGTAAAGCCTACTACTTCAAAGGCACAATCTTTTCACCTCTTTTTTTAGTATTTTGTTTCAATTTAATTGATTTTTGATACGTTTTAGCTGTCATATTATATATGACTGATTATAGAAGTACAAAAACTACTGTATCATTAATCAATTATCATTTTGTATTTTTTCCAAGATATAGAAGAAAAATTTTTAACAATCCTCATATAGAAGTAAGGTTCAAAGAGTTAATTTTCCAAATAGCTAAAGAATATGATATGCAGATTAATAGAAACTGCTATCGCTGATAAAAAATTAAATGCTATCAAGCGTATCAATGATAAAGAATCAAGAATAATGAAAGATATAAACCATAAGATTTCTAAGCAGATAGTCGATTTTGCAGTTGAAAATAATTGTGGAACTATCAATTTAGAAAATCTTTCTGATATACGTCAGACCTCAAGAACAAGAGGTAAAAACAAACAATCCCTTCATTCTTGGACTTTCTATCAGTTAGCTTCTTTTGTAGAATACAAAGCATATAATTTAGGAATTAAAGTTGAATATATCAATCCAGAATACACTTCTCAAGAGTGTCCTGTTTGTCATACTCGTAATAAGATTAATACGAGAGAATACAAGTGTGCTTGTGGATATAAAACACACAGGGATAGAGTTGGAGCATACAATATAGCTCAAAAATCTAACTTAGATGGTAAAAGTCTAAGTCCCTAAGAAACTACACGTTCTGTCTTAGGAGGGGTGCTGACATACCCTAAACTTAAAGTCATACTGGACTATCAGAAATGAACTATTCTTTAATTATTTAAGAATCCCACGACTTCAGTCGTGTGGAGTGTCAACATTTAGTTGTAATTATAAAAATATCGTAGAAAATATATTAACGAGGTTATTTGAGAAGATTTAAAAGAAATATTAAAGAGATTATTGAGTGTCACTACAATCGGAACTAGCTAAATTAGTAAAGACTTTTAAAACAGTTTCATCAAGATTGGTTAAAAAAAGCATTCTGATACTTAAGAGCCTACTAGTGGAAAACTATATTTTGGAGCAACTTTTATTGTATATTAAGCACTGGTGGAGCAACAATTGAAACTATCAATCGATATATCGAGTCGCAAGGAACTGAAAACTAAAAAGATTGCCCTGATTCATCCTCTCTCTAATAGTGGAAGAGGTTTTCTCAGGGCATTTTGATAAAATTTTAATTTACTCAGTAACAGATAAAATATAAGCCACTCTTTCAGGAGAAAGAGTATATTTATAACTATGTTTTTCTCCAGAAGGCGTTTCTATTAAAGCAGTAAACTCTCCCTCTGAGATTTCAGATAACTCTAAAATCTTAAAATTATCAATATCTAACTCTTCTGAAATTTGATCTAAAAAATCATCCTCAATTTCAAATTCAAAATATTCATTATTATGCTCAATAACATAATAAAAATCTGCAAAATCAAATAATTTCATATTAGTCCTTTCTATTTTTAGTTTAATTTTTCAATCTCAATAAGTAGATTTTTAATCTCTTTGTTTAAAAGCTCTATCTTTTCATATACAGTTTTTGCTCTGTTTGAATCTAAAGTTGAAGATTCTACTTTATTCTCAATAAGTGTAGATATATTAG
>NZ_DBGBQB010000147.1:0-9972 GCF_048470075.1 Cetobacterium sp.
AAATCATACTCCTCTTTTGCTAAGGGTATAAAATCTAAATCCGCTATTTTAGCGGCTTCCATTATTCCTAGCCCAGCCTCTGCTGTCCCATTTTTTACAGCCATTGCAACATCTAAATGAGTTGCCACCTCATAGTCATATCCTTTTAAGTTTATGCAATCTAACTTCTCAGTTTTTAACCAGTAATCCAAGAGAATTCTTGTTCCTGACCCTCTTTGTCTATTGACAAATCTAATATCTTTTTCAAACATATCTTTAATATCTTTTATATTCAATGGATTACCTTTTTGAACTATTAAACCTTGGATTCTCTCCACGCCTTTTATCAAAGTCATATCTTCAGTTGGAAAATATTTTTGTATAAAGGATATATTATATTCACCATTTTGCTCATCTAACATATGAATTGGGGCAATATCTGCATTTCTTTGCTTAATTGCCAATATACCTCCAAAACTTCCCACATGTGTGGAGCAAAGTTTTATAGAGTCTCCTATTAAATCCATAACAATGTCATGACTACCAACTGAAACCAAGTTATCTTCAATCTCTTTCAATGGTTTTAAAAGCTCTACTTTAACTCTCTCTCCTACACTTATTCCTTCAACCGATCTAGGGATTGCTAAAATACCATCAGCTTTTGATAAACTTGTTGTAATTCCAGCTCCTCTAGCTAAAGGCATAACTATGTAGTCATCCATGCTTCTATGAATAGTAACTCTCACTAACTCCTTATGTTTTAAAGATGATACAATACTTTTTCCAAGTTTACCCTCTATAAATTTTTTTTCATTGGAGATGTTAGTCACTCTCTCTAAAAGAGGTCTAACAAAAATATCCATAGCTAAATACGCTGAAACAGGATATCCAGGTATCCCTATAACTGGCTTTTCATTGATTTTGCCCAATATTGTTGGTTTTCCTGGTTTAATTGCAACTCCATGGATAATAACCTCACCTATCTCCTGTATAACACTTTTGGTATAATCTTTACTTCCAGCTGAAGACCCTGCATTTATTATCACAACATCAAATTTTTTAGAAAGTTCATCTAACTTTTTCTTCATCTCATTGTAGTCATCTTTTAATCTCTCTTGAATATATGGAACTCCTCCCCACTCCCTTATTTGAGCGGAAAAAACATAGGAGTTACAATCTATTACCGATTTTTCTTTAAACTCCTCTTTAAATATATCTATAACCTCATCTCCCGTTGGAACAATAGCTATATTTGGCTTTTTATAAACCTCTATCTCTTTTATTCCTCCAGTTATAAGAGCTCCTAAATCCTGAGGTGAAATTTTATGATTTGACTTTATTAGCATCTCTCCAGCTACTATATCCTCTCCTACAGGTCTCACATGTTGCCATGGTTTGGCATTTTTTATAATTTTAAAAGTGCCATTCTCCAACTTTATTAGCTCTTCAATCATAACAACACAATCACCCGAGGATAGGTCCAAGGGATTTCCTGTATTCACATATTTAAAATCATCCTCTTTTAAATAGACTGGGGTTATCTCCGTTGCCTCTTTAATCTTTTCTGAAAAAATAAAGATTCCATCCATTGCACTTGCTGCATATGTGGGAGAGCAATAGTTAGCATAAACCGCTTTTGAAGTCACTCTACCAATTGAATCTAATACAGATATTTTTTCACTTTTAAGTTCTAAAGATATTTGAGAAAAATACTCTTTTAAAGCCACTTCTACATCAATATTATCTATATATATGTTTCTTTTAATCATTTAGTATCACCTCTACTATATCCCCCTTATAGAATCCCTCTTTATAGTCTGGTATAGATATATATCCATCCCCCTCTAAAACTGGTCTTATCATAGATGATTTACTTATCACTGGATAAACTTGCAACTTTTGATTGCCCATCTCCAATCTGACATTTATAAAACATGTTTTTCCAGGATCACCAAAAATATTTTCTCCCAATTCACCATACACTTTAACCCTTTTTCTATTTAAAAATACAGGTTCAACTAGAGCTTTAAAAACATTTACTCCCGATTGGGGATGTCCAGGCATTCCAAATATAAATTTATCTCTATATTTTGCTATTATAGTGGGCTTTCCAGGTTTTAGTGCTATACCATGGACAAATATATCTCCCCCTATATCATCTATCGCTTTCTCAGTAAAATCTCTTACACCAACTGAGCTCCCTCCAGATATTAAAACCACATGGGCATTTTTTAGGGACTCTTGTAATGTTGATGACAAAATATCTAGATTATCCTTTACTAGAAATGTACTCGTTACCTCTCCAAGTCCCTCTTCCACTAAAGCTCTAAAAATATTTGTGTTTATGTCATAGACCTCACCTATTTTTAACTCTTTGCCCAATTCAATGATTTCATCTCCCGTGGAGATAATTGAAAATTTTATTTTTTCATAAACCTTTACTTTAGACATACCTATAGATGATAAAACTCCTATATGACTTGAAGTTATTCTCTCCCCTTTTCTAATCAACAAATCTCCTGACTTTATCTCTGAACCCTTCAATATTACATTTGAAAGTTGAGAGATACCTCTATTAACAAGTATTTCATCTCCTAGCTCTTCACAGTCTTCCACCATTACCATAGCGTCAGTTCCCCTTGGAAGCATACCTCCTGTTGGAATATACATACACTCTCCCAGTTCTATTTCAACTCTATTTTCCTCTCCCATTTTTCCATTTCCAATATTTCTCAATGGAATTGGTGAAAATTCACTAGCTCCATGTATATCTTTGGCTTTAACAGCATAGCCATCTACAGTAGATCTATCAAATGAGGGTAAATCTATACTTGAAACTATATCTTCCGCTATAATTCTATTTAAAGAGTTTGCCAATAAAGTCTCCTCTATTTCTAAAACTCTATCCAATTTTGAGTCTATACTATCCATAGCCTCCTTTAAACTCACTGTTTTAAAAAATCTCATTGTTCCTCCTGATATCTATTTATTAACCAACAAATCCCTATACTTAACTGTAATAATAATATCATTGGAAGTGCCAACATAATCTGTGATATTATATCTGGCGGTGTCATTACTGCTGCTACTATAAATATTATTAATATCATAATCGGTTGTTTTTTTCTTAAGGTCTTCGCTTTTATCAACTTTAATTTTGCTAATAATGCGGCTAAGATTGGCATTTCAAATACAATTCCAAAAGTGAAGATAATACTCAATATAAAATCTAAATATGAGCCTATGGAGATCATCTGAGCTATCTCATCTCTTTGAAATTTTTGAAAAAATTCTAACATAGTTGGCAATACCATTTTATAGGCAAAATAACCTCCAGTTATAAAGAATAGTAATCCCCCTATAAATGAACCAACTATATATAATCTTTCACCTTTATATAGCCCCGGAGATACGAAGGTCCATATCTGTAGAATTGTTATTGGTGATGCTAAAATTACTCCCCCTATTAACGATATTTTTAAATAAGCTAAAAATAGTTCAGGAGGTGTTAGATATACTAATTTCATACTCTTATTCATTTTTAAAAATATCTCAATTAAACTGTTTGAGTATTCATAACAGATAAAAGTTGTAAATAAATTAGCGATAACTATGTATAACATTCTCTTTCTTAACTCAGCTAGGTGTCCTAACATTGTTAAATTTTTATTTTTCACTATTTCCCGCATCCTTTGGTGCTGTATTTGGATCTATATCCTTACTTATATCATTTGCATGCCCTTTAAACTCTTTTATAGCTTTCCCCAAACTTTTTCCAATCTCTGGTAACTTTGATGGTCCAAAAACTACCAGTGCTATACATAATATCAATATTAATTCAAACGGTCCTAATCTTCCAAACATATTTTATCTCTCCCCTTTATTTTATTCTATTTTCAAAAGTATAAATTATTGGATCATTTTTTCCAACTCTTCCAATTAAACAAACTCCCAATCTCTCTGCTAACTCTATTGCTAAACTACTTGGAATACTTATTGTAGCCACAACCGGTATTTTAGTTGCAACAGCCTTAAGTACCATATCTAAAGATAGTCTTCCAGTGGTTGTAATAACTGAATTTTTTAGATCAAACCCCTTGTTTAGAGCCGCACCTATAGCTTTATCAACGGCGTTGTGTCTCCCTATATCCTCTCTGATAACCACGTTTCCATTTATATCTCCAATTGATGCACAGTGCATTCCACCACTATTTTTATACATTACTGCACCCTCTAGCATCTCCCTGGCAACTTTTTTTATTCTTTCTAAAGATATTTGCTCAGAGTATTCTATTTTTTCTCTTTCCATAACTTTTTCATCAAAAAGTGCTCCACTTCCACACCCACTTAAAACTACTTTTGGTATAGTAAACAGGTCATCCTTTACTTCTCCCAATGTATAAGTGGCAATAAGTTTTGCATCTTTACATGCTGCAACGCTTTCTAACTCATTTTTACCCTTTATTATTCCTCTTGTATATAGATGCCCTAAAGCTAAATCCTCCAAGTCATACGGAGAGCACATAAAAGTTACTAGCTTCTCTCTATTCACTCTAAGTTCAACTGGGGCTTCCTCACACACATTACTTTTTTTTAACATACAACTCCTTTTTATGGATTTTCAAACTGTCCCACTTCTACCCATTCACACAGTCCCTTGGCATGACCCAATGTCATATGTATATCAGAGTAAAGATACTTTGCTCCATTTGATGCTTGTACAATTTTTATATCCATATATTTCTTATTTTTTAATATCTCTTCCAATAAATTATCTATATCATCTCGTTTAAAAGGAGCTAATCTAAAAATATCCAATGATGTTGGTCTTGGATATAGTTTTGATTCATTTCTAACTGTTTCAACTATTACTTCCTCAATATTTTTCTCTTTTAAATTAAATAACATATCTCTATATGCATTACTAATATAGTCTTTTGAATAAAAATAGACTTCTATTTTGCCTATAATTATATCAATATCTTTTGCACTTTCACTCTCTTTTAACTTTTTTATCACTTTTTCAATTTGAGAAGCCTCTATATTTAAAGGCTCCTTTTCCAAGTCACTTTTACCAATTAATCTCCCCATTTTTGAGGATTCCCTTATAAATTCAATCAGAATCTCTATATTCATCTTTTTTTCCTTTTATTTTTATGCTGGCAATAGATTTAAACTCTGTAATTCAGCTGCAACATCAGCCATTCCCAATCTTTCCAATGTCTCTTTTGTAGGAGCACCTGTCTTTTCATCCCATCCCATCTCTCTATAGAATAGTGTCAGTGCTAGTTGCATATCCTCTCTATCCATCTTATCTGTTCCAGGAGTAAATGCCTTAATATCTGGATCCTTATCAAAAACCCAATCAGTCATTCCATCATGCTCTTCTCTCATATTAATTGTATTCATATTCTTCACAGTTAATGCTCTATGCAAAGTGAAAACTCTTTCTGCTGCTAAATCTAAACTTTCCTCTGTATAGTTTTCTCCAGTTACAACAGTCATAAATTTAGATTCTAAAGCCAAGTCCCCTCTATAGTTTCTTGATTTATGTGGCGATACTGTCATAGGCCACATCCAGTTACAAAGAGTCAATGAATCATGTAAACAATTTTTTACTATCGCCCATTTTGCTAACTTTGCTTTATACTCATTCATTGGTGTGTAGTTCAGTGGTGGATCTATTCCTTCTGGTGATCCAACAATCTCTGCTACAACCTCTTTTTGAATCTCTATTGGCAATCCACTTCCAACTAAGTTTACTAGAGTATGACTTTGAGCATCTCTGTTGAACATGCAACTTATCAGTGATCCAACTTGACCATTTGTCTCATTTGAATGATGTTTAGGGAATCCTAACTTTGACCATAGTCCATATTTAGGATTATTCCAATAGTCATCTCCAAAATCCCATCTTTTAGCTACCCAGTAAGCTCCATCTCCAAGATGGCTCAACTCTCCCTCTTTATAGGCTATTCTTCTATAAAAATCTATTAGGAAAGCCGGGTCTTTCTCTTCCAATAGATGCCAAGGAATAGAGTTATACTCCTCTTCAGGTAATACCCTTTTAAAGATTCCACTCTCATATCCATGCTTTAAATCTGTTCCTATAAGTCCATAGTTACACCAAACTCCATAGTCATCAGCCAATGATGCACCAATAGCTGCTGCAAACATCTTTCCATCGCCCTTTTCCTCTATATCTTTATTTCCTTTAAACATAACTCTTTGAGGTGAAAAATATCCCATACAACTGTTTGCAACATATGGAGATAATCCATACTCCTGAAGTTTTGGTATTTTTAGTTGACTCATACATCTAATTGGACATGATTGGCAACCTCCCATTCTAACTGTATACTTTTCTGCTGAGGGACCTAAATCAAATGTGGCTTTCATTGTTCTATATCCAACTCTATTTACATCTCCTGCTGCAGATATTCCAGTTTCAATAGGACCTCCCTCTGCCGCTCCCCAAGTTAAGCCCTCTCTAGCTGTCCATCTACTCCCTTTATGATGATATTCCGCCCAAGGCTGAGGTGTACTCGGTACAACATGCTGATTATTTGCTCCTATTAAATCTTTCATCATATAGTTATTTAATTTTAATAGCTCTCTACCTTTTCCAGCTATATTTACAGCATTATCTCCCTTTACTGCAATAGCTTTTAGCATTTTTGAACCTAATACTCCTCCATGACCACCTGCAGAATGACTTAATCCATTCATAATAACCGAAAGATTGACCATATTCTCACCAGCTTGACCAATAGCTGCCACTGATGCACCCTTTCCTACTATTGCAGCCAGTTGAGCTGTTGTATCTTTTATTCCCTTACCCCATACATTTGTTGCATTTTCTAGTGAAACTTTCTCATTCTCAATTCTTAACCAAACTGGTCTATTTGACTTTCCCTCAATAATTATGGCATCATATCCCGCATATTTTAATTGAGCTGCAAAATTTCCTCCCATATGTGAATCTCCCACTGCATTGTAAGGATTCGATGGAAATAGTGAAGTGATATTGGTTCTAGAACTTGAAGGTGCTCCTGAACCAGTAAGTGGTCCCACTGCAAACACTATCTTATTTGCCTCATCAAAAGCTTTTGTTCCTGCGGGAACCTCATCAAAAATCACTTTATACCCTATACCCATTCCACCAATAAAGTCCTTATATTTAGATGTAGGTTCCTTTGTTATTGCTCCAGTTGTTAAATTTACCCTTAAAATATTTCCTGCCCATCCATATGATTTACTCATTTTTTATTTATCCCCCTTGATTATCTCTTACTAAAATAGTGTGCTTTACTTAAATCTTCCCATTTGATAACTTTTAAAGCATCTGTTGGACACCCTCTAACACATGCTCCACAGGTTACACATTTTGTTGCATACCCACTCTCTGTATCAATTGTTGGTAAGTTCCATGGACATGCTTCACTACAAGTTCCACACCCTATACATTTATCTTTTAATACCACTCTAGCACCTGTTCTAGAGTCTGCAACTATAGCGCCATTGAGACAGGCATTTGCACAAAATGGTTCTCTACATTGTTTGCATGTTACAGGGGACATCTTTAAATTCCCCATCTGACCATCTTCAAATTGATAATTTATTTTTGGCCCAGTTATACCGAAATTATAGTTTTCACCTACTTTAATTCTAGACAGAAATGGCTGAACCTTACCATCATTTTGTAATGTACATGTTATTTCACAACGCTGACACCCTGTACATTTGGATCTATCTACAACCAACAATCCATCTGGGAGAGCTGTAGCAGCCATTGCCTCCTCCCCAAATCCAAACATTGATAATATTGAGGAGGTAACTGCAAAACCAGCTATCCCCTTTCCTGTAAGTTTTAGAAACTCTCTTCTTGTCGTTTCTTTATCGAATACCCTATTGATTAAACCTTTAGACATTATGTCCCCCTTTGAATTAATTTTCCTTCATCTACCTCGTAAATACAGTCACTTATTCTTACTGCTTGTTCATAATCATGAGTTACTATAACTATTAAACTCCCCACATCTCTTAATTCATCTAATATTTTTTCCACTAGTTGTGTACTTCTCTTATCCATACTGGCAGTTGGTTCATCTAAAAGTAATATCTTTTTATTATAAAGAACAGTTCTAATAAATTGTACTTTTGCTTTTTCTCCACCTGATAGTGTATTGATTGATGAATCTTTTAAATTTTCCACCTGAAACTCTTTTAACAGAGTTAAAACTCTATCTTTATCTATACTCTTACCCCTCAATTTAAAAGGTTCAGTTAAATTGTACATAACACTTCCTTTAAAAAATAGAGGTTCTTGTGTACATAAAATTATGTCCTCTGTATTATATTTTAATACTCCTTCATCATAGGATAGTATTCCGCTCAATATTTTTAAAAGTGTACTTTTCCCAGCTCCGTTCCTTCCCAATATTGAATAGATTCTTCCCCTATAAAAGTTCAAGTCTGATATTTCTAAAATCAATCTATTTTCATAATATTTTTTTAAATTTTTAATCTCTATCAACTATTTCACCCATTTTATTAAAAAATTTAATAAAAAAGAGATACTAAACAATATTAATGCAATTACCAATGAGGTGTTATAGTTCCCCATAGAGGTTGAAAGAGCTATATATGTGGTCATCACTCTTGTATGTCCCTTAATATTTCCTCCAACTAACATAACTGACCCTACTTCAGAGATACCTCTGGCAAAAGCTATTAAAAATATTCCCAAAAATCTGGTTTTAAGTTCTCTAAAAAAAACTCTATTCAATTTTTTAGGAGGGATATGTAAAATTTTACAAGTTGTTAAAATTCTAGTTCCATCATCTTCTAAAAGCTCTGAGCAAAGCGTTATAACCAACGGTAGCAATAGTAAAAATTGTGCAATTATTATTGCCGCTGGTGTAAACAGTAGATTTAGAGGTCCCAAAATCCCTCTTCTTGAAAGAATTAAAAGCACTACTAATCCAAATATTATTGTTGGAACTCCTGTTAGCGCTCTAAAAAATTCCAATATTTTCTTAAAAATTTTATCTTTTTTAAAAAATAACCCAAGACCTATAAAAAATCCAACTATTGAACTTAAAATACTTGCTACCCCTGTTACAAATAAAGATAGTAATACAATCTCTATTATCTCTTTTTCCACACTAGTTACCTACAAAAAATAGTGGTGTACCAAACTCATCTTTACCATAGTTCTTCATAATCTCTTCAGCCTCTTTTGATTGCATAAACTCTATAAATATTTTTATATCATCTTTTTTAGAGTCTTGAACATTTGAAAGTTCTAAAATTGAATATATATTTTTTAAAGGTTCTTTTTCATCTAAAGGAACCTCTTGTAATTTGAAGTTATCTTTAACCTTTAAAAATGTTCCACTATCTGATAGTGTAAATCCCTGTAATTCAGAAGTTAAGTTTAAAGTTTTTGCCATTCCCAATCCAGCTTCTTTATAGTTTTTAAAATTTTTATCAACTTGTGCTTCTTTCCACATAGCTAACTCTTTAGAGTGTGTCCCTGATTTATCTCCCCTTGATACAAATATCAAATTTTCAGTAGCTATTTTATTCAATAATTTATTTAAATTTTTAGGATAGTTTGTTAAATCTTTCTCATTATCAGTTACAACTACAAAATAGTTATACATTAATGGATATCTTTTAGCTCCATATCCATCCTCTATAAATTTTTTTTCTCTTGCTGGATCATGGGTAAAAAGAATATCAACATCCCCTCTTTTCCCCAATTCTAAAGCTTCCCCAGTACCTTTAGCGATCCATTTTAACTCAACACCTTTCTCTTTTTTTAACGTTTTTGAAATCTCTGTTAAAAATCCTGTGTCATCTAAAGATGTTGTAGTTCCCATTAAAATTTCACCTGCGTAAATATTTGCACACATTAAAATACTTGTCAACATTATGGATTTTTTCATTTTAATCCCTCCTCATAAAATATGAATAATTATACTATAT
>NZ_DBGBQB010000148.1:0-7381 GCF_048470075.1 Cetobacterium sp.
TGGTTTTAGATGGAAGTAAAAGAGTTGATAACATTTTAATGCAGGCAATGCCATGGGATGTAATGGGAGGAGTAGCAAGAAGAGCTTGGGCAAGAAATCCTCACTCCATTGAAACAGTTATAGAGTTTAATAAAAACAATGTGGGAACAGACCATATAACTTTACCATATATTGTAAATGAAACTTTAATAGAAAAATTAGTAAAATAAATAGATTTAATTAAAAATTAGGAGAAGATATTATGTACTGGAATGGAAGAGTAGATGGAGAAGAGTTAGACGTACTTCGTATTCATCAAGTTGTTAAAGCGATGTCTATTGAAGAGTTGCTTGAAGTTGATTTAAAAGAAAAAAAGGTTTGTTTTGTGAGTTTTAACTCTGATGAAGGAGTTAGAAGAAACTCGGGGAGATTAGGTGCAAAAGATGGATGGATTCATGTAAAAAAAGCTCTATCTGGATTTCCAATTTTTAGAGATGATTTAAAATTTTATGATTTAAAAGAACCCATTGAAGTGATAGGTCATGACTTAGAGTCGGCTCATGCAAAAATGTCTAAAGTGGTTTCAGATTTAAAAAAACGTGAGTTTCTTGTAGTGGTATTAGGTGGAGGTCATGATATAGCTTTTGCCAACTACTGCGGAATTTTAGATTATGCATTAGAAAAAGAGAGTAATCCTAAAATTGGAATTATAAATTTTGATGCTCATTTTGATATGAGGGAGTACGCAAATGGTAGAAATTCAGGTACTATGTTTTTACAAATAGCAGATATATGTGAAGAGAAAAAATTAAATTTTGACTACAATGTCTTTGGTATTCAAAAGTTCTCTAATACGAAAAGACTTTTTGATAGAGCTGATAA
Source organism: Cetobacterium sp. (assembly GCF_048470075.1). Taxonomy (GTDB): domain Bacteria; phylum Fusobacteriota; class Fusobacteriia; order Fusobacteriales; family Fusobacteriaceae; genus Cetobacterium_A. Next base: position 862 of record NZ_DBGBQB010000148.1, read on the forward strand.
ACTTGGTGTTAAATACTATTTTGCTGAGGAGATTAGAACTATTCCAAGTGATGATCTTTACTCAATTTTAAAAAGAAATGATTATATACAATTAACATTATGTACTGATGTTTTCCATATAACATCTGCCCCAGGAGTGAGTGCCCCACAAACATTTGGAGTAAATCCAAGAAATGCATTACCTCTTTTAAAAACAATTGCAAGATATTCAAAAAATTTAACGATAGATGTAGCTGAGATTAATCCTACATATGATTACGATGACAGAACTTCTAGGCTGATGGCTAATATAATATACGAATTGATTCTTTGTCATTTTGAGTAAAAATTCGGAAAGTTCCTCTGACATAGTGTATCTTGGAGGTTAAATATGAGTTTAAAACAATTGAGGTTTGTAAAAATCAATCCAGCAGGAAATGTAACAATACTTTATCAAATAGAGGATATTGATAAGAAGGATATTCAAAAAGTTTCTAAGATTTCAATGGATAAGTTAAATTTGTATGCAGAACAAGTGGGCTTTATCAATAAAACTCATCTTGAAATGATGGGTGGTGAGTTTTGTGGAAATGCTTGTCGTTCTTTTGCTTCTTATTTGGCATTTAAAGATACTGAATTTAAAAATGAGAAGGTATATACGATAACTTGTTCAGGAGAAAATGTAAATTTAGACGTAAATGTAAGAGCTTTAGAATCTAAAGAGATGTTTTTAGCGAAAATAAAAATGCCGAAAAACATTTCAATTAAAATACTGAACTTTGATGAAGAAAACAAGGAAAACAAGGTCTGTGAGGTTCATTTTTCTGGAATTACACACTTTATAGTAGAATCCTTAACAGACTATAAAGATGAGAAAATTATTTGTAAAATAAGAGAGTATTGTAAAAAAAAGAATTGTTTTACTTTTGGGATAATGTTTTTAAACTTAGAGACCTTATATATGAGACCATATGTGGAAGTTCAAGATTTTGGAGGAGTTTGGGAAAATAGTTGTGGCTCAGGGACAACAGCAGTTGGGTACTATTTAAAAGAGTACAAGGATATAGATTTTGCAAAAATTATTCAGCCTGGTGGATGGTTGGAGGTTTCTTTCAAAGAAAATGAAGTTTTTATAGATGGACTTGTTAAGATTATAGCTGAGGGGGTTTCCTATATAGATTTATAGCAAAATATTAAGAGAGGAGAAAATCTCCTCTCAAATTTGCGTTATTTTAATAGATTTAAAATATCCTCTGGTTTATCTAAAATAAAGTCAGCTACTATTTTTGAAGCATCAAATGTACCCCAAGAAGCTAAAGCAAATTTCATTCCAGCCATTTTACTAGCCGTTTCATCAGCAATTGTATCACCAACATAGATGATATTTTCTGGAGCTAACTCTAAAAGTTTTGCACCTAAAAGTAATGGGTCAGGATTTGGCTTATGAAGAGTTGTATCTTCAGCTAGCACAGCACAATCAATATATCTGTCAAGACCAGTTGGTAAAAAATCAATCTCATACTGCTTTTTCATTTTAGAACTAGCAATTCCAATTTTAATTCCTTTGTTATGTAGTGTTTTAAAAACCTCATTAAAACCGTCATATAGAATAGCGCCCTCTTCAAATTCATTAACATATTTAACCCACTTATCATAAGAAGTTTCAATATTGTCAAATCCTAACATTTTAATAGTTTGTTTACCTGGATATGCACAATATTTAATAAGATCATCATAGGGAATATCCTTTCCAAGTTCTTCTAGGATTAGTTTTTGCAATGGGATTATATTCATTTTTTGAGTGTTTAAAACTGTTCCATCTAAATCAAAAAGAATACCTTTAATATTAGTTTTCATATGAACTCCTTTATTATTATTGAATATAGGTCTATAATAGCATCTCTTGAAGCATATTTGAATATATTTTTATTAAAAATATATTTATTATTGACATTTAGAGTTCAATGTAATATTATCATAGGAACAAAAATTTTAAGGGAGTGTGGTTTATATGAAACTTGAAATGAGAAAAGCTAATTTAAATGATGGAGAGGATGTATATAAATTTCTTTGTGATTTAGGGGCTGGAGAGAATGGTTTTCGTATGACCCCTCCAAATAATCAAGAGGAATTTAAGGCATTGTTACAGAAATTTACAAATGATTCAAAGGAGATACAACCAATAGAACGAGTACCACAGGAAATCTATTGGATGTATGTGAATAATGAAATAGTAGGAATTTTAAAGTTAAGACCAAAATTAAATGAAGCTCTTCTTATAAATGGGGGGAATATGGGTATTAGTATATCACCAAATTTTAGAGGGAAGGGATATGGTAAATTAATTATAAAAAAGGGTATTGAACTCCTTCAATTAAAAGGAGTTGATAGAGCTCTGATAACAGTATATGAAAATAATACTCCCTCTAGAAAAGCAATTGAAGCAAATGGAGGGATTCTATATGATATTAATGATAATCTTTGTAGGTATTGGATAGAAAATATAGTAAAAAGATAATAGAACAAAATTATAAAAAATCTGGAGGATATAAAATTGAAAATTAATGTTGAACGTGTAATGAGTGACCTAGAAATTCTAAATACATTTAATACTACACCAGAGAATGGATGTACTAGATTTTCATTTACTATTGAAGAAACAAGGGCAAAAGAGTATATAATAGGAGAGATGAAAGCAATAGGAATGGATGTTTGGTTCGATGGTGTTGGTAATTTACATGGACTATTAAAAGGAAGTGGAGAAAATAAAAAAATAGTTATGAGTGGCTCTCACATAGATACTGTTGTAAATGGTGGTAAATATGATGGAAATCTTGGCGTAGTAGGAGCTCTTGAAGTAGCTAGAACACTTTCTAAAAATGAAGTAAAAAGATATCATGACTATCAAGTTTCAATTTTTATCGAAGAGGAGGGTCCACATTTTGGGACTAATCTAATAGGTAGTAAAGCATTTTGTAAACATTTTTCTACAGCTCAGAGTAAGAAATTAAAAGATTCAAATGGAAATACTATGTATGAAATTATGAAAGAAGCTGGATATAACCCAGAGGATATAGATACTATATCTTTTGATCCAAGTAGATATAAAGCTATGATTGAGCTACATATAGAGCAAGGGAGAGTTTTAGATTCAGAAAAAAAATCTATAGGGATAGTAAAAGGGATTGTAGGATTGAAATGGCTTAAGGTAATGATAAAAGGTGAGTCCAATCATGCAGGAGCTACTCCTATGAGATATAGATTAGATCCAGTAGTAGATGGCTGTAAATTGATATCGAATATTCCAAATATTGTAAAATCTATGGATGATGATTCAATTGTAGCCACAGTAGGAAAAATTGAGTTATTTCCTAATCAAACAAATATAATTCCAAAATTTTTAGAGTTTACCATAGATTTAAGAGGAATTAATGAGGAGAATTTATTGACAGTAATAGATATAATTGAGAGTCAATTAGATGAATTAAAGGATAAAGGGTTTTATTGTGAGATTGAGCAAATAGCAGAAGCAAAAGCAGTAAAATCAGATTTAGAAATTTTAGATATAATAGAGGATTCTATAAAATCTAAAGGTTATAGTTTTACAAACTTATATAGTGGTGCAAATCATGATACGAGTATTTTAGGTGAATATATTCCATCAGCTATGCTCTTTGTACCTAGTGTAAATGGAAGAAGTCATTGTAAAGAGGAGTTTACCACGAAAGCTGATATAAAAGTTGGATGTCAAGTTTTGTATGATACTATATGTAAATTAATTAAGTAACATATACTAAAAAACTTTGCAGAAGTATCATGATTAATACTTCTGCAAAGTTAAGTTTAACATCATCTCTTTTAAAGTTTAGATTTTTTGAATATTTACAGCAATAGTTTTAAATTCTGGCATATGAGCTACACTGTCCAGATGGGAAGCATCTGTCAAATAATTCGGTGCACCATCAATGAAATGAAATGGCATAAAAAATATATCCTCTTTAACCTTATCAGTAACATTGGCATATGTTTCAATCTCACCTCTTAGAGATATGACTTTAACTCGGTCTCCATCACTTATACTCAATTTTGTTGCCGTTACTGGATTAATTTCTATAAAACTATGAGGAGATTTTTCATTGAGTCCATCAACCTTACCACTTAAAGTTCTTGTGTGATACTGATATAATACTCTACCTGTTGTTAAAAGGTATGGGTAATTTTGAGTTTTATTTTCACCAGAAACAATATCATCACTTTCAAAAAGAAGTCCTTTTCCTCTTTTTATTCCATTTTTATATAGTATATCTGTTCCTAGATTATTTACAATAGGCCATTGTATTCCCTCATTTTCAATCAATGAATAATTTAGTCCAGAATAATTCTCAATAATTTTACTAATTTCTATGGTTATATCCTCTGGAGTACTATAATTTTGAGGTAGATCCATATACTTAAATAGGTTTAATAGTATTTCATAATCTGGTTTAGAATCTCCTATTGTTTTAATAGCTTTTCGAACTCTTTGTATACGTCTCTCTGTATTTGTAAAGGTTCCATCTTTTTCTGCAAAACTACATGCTGGAAGGACAACATCAGCAAATTCAGTGGTTTCAGTTAAAAATAGATCTTGGACAACTAAAAAATCAACTTTTGATAGTGCAATTTTTACTTGATTCAAATCAGCGTCAGAAAGCATAGGATTTTCACCCATTATATAAAGAGCTTTAATATTTCCATTTTTAGCAGCTTCAATCATAGCTGGACCAAACTTACCAATCTGTCTGTTAAGCTTCACTCCCCAAAAATTTTCAAAATATCTTATATTTTCAATATCATCCACTTTTTTGTTTCCAGGATATTTATTAGGATAAGCTCCCATATCCCCAGCTCCCTGAACATTATTTTGCCCTCTAAGAGGATTTAAGCCGGTATTTTCAATACCAAGATTACCACATAAAAGAGCTAAAGTAGCTATTTCTTGAACTTCATAGGTCCCATTAGTATGCTGAGTTACTCCCATGGTAAAATATGTTGCAGTTGGTCCACTTGCATATAGCCTTGCAACATCTCTTATATTTTCAGTAGATATACCACATATTTCAGCTACATATTCAGGAGTATATTTTTTAGAACTTTCTACAAGTTCATCAAATCTTTCAGTATTTTTTAAAACAAACTCTTTATTATAAAGCTTTTCTGTAATAATAACATTAATCATCCCATTTAAAAGAGCTGAGTTACTTTTTAAATTTATTTGTAAAAAGTAATCTGCTATTTCAGACATATCTATTTTTCTAGGGTCTACAATTACTAATTTAGCCCCTCTTTGTTTTGCTCTTTTTATCATAGTGCCTATAACTGGATGAGTTTCTCTGGCATTTGATCCTAGCATAAATATAGTTTTATTATCTATAATCTCACCTATACTGTTGCTCATAGCTCCAATTCCCAAGCTAAGACCAAGTCCACTCCCAGTTGTAGAGTGACAAAATCTAGCACAGTGATCAATATTATTTGTACCAATTGCCGCTCTCATAAATTTTTGAAACAAATAATTTTCCTCATTTGTACATTTTGCTGATGAAAATCCACCAATAGCGTCAGCTCCAAACTCTTTTTTAATTTCTTTAAATTTATTACTTATAAGGGTATATGCCTCCTCCCAAGTAGCTTCAACTAGAACGCCATCTTTTCTAATTAGAGGAGTTTTTAATCTATTTTTATGGTTTATAAAAGAAAAACCAAATTTTCCCTTAACACATAATAACCCTCTATTGGGAGCTATATCTCTAGGAGTAGCTCCAACAACTTGTCCATTCATTGTTCTAAATTCAATTTGACATCCAACGCCGCAATAGATACATGTTGAATTTGTTTTTTCAGTATCACAAACTCTAAACTTGACTTTAGATTTAGGCATAAGGGCCCCTGTGGGACATTTACTGACGCAGTTACCGCAAGATACACACTTTGTTTGATCAAAAATAGAGTGTCGTCTATTATCAGTAATTCCCATTTTTATAGCATGATTACACTGTAAATTAGCACAAATTTGAAAGCATCGCCCACAGGCAACACACTTATTAGAATCAATATAATAAAATGGATTGCTATCATCAATTGGAAGTAAATTTTCAGTTGCTTTTTTCTTCACTATTTCATATTGAAAACAGTATTTCTGTAATCTACAATCACCAGTTTTAGGACAGATAAGACAATTCTCATGATGATTATCAATATAATCTTGAAGTAAATTTTTTCTAAAATTGATAACATCATCAGTTTCTGTGTTTAGAATTAATCCCTCACTAACCTGTGTTTGACACGCTTTTTTTAAGATTCCATTTATATTTATTGTACAAAGTCCACAAATACCAAAATTTTTATCAAGTCTACTATCATGACAAAAATTAGGAAGTTCAATTCCAACTTTATTTAATGCATCCAATACAGATAGAGTTTCATCAAGTAGGATACTTTCGTTATTAAGAATTACTTTAACCACAGCACTCCTCCCTAAAAATATAGTATAAGAATATAT
>NZ_DBGBQB010000149.1:0-3422 GCF_048470075.1 Cetobacterium sp.
TAAATAAAAAATATATAACTTCATTTAGATTACATAAAACCTAAAATCAAAAATTTTTTAAAATAAATATTTACCATTTTTTTACTTTTTAGGTTTATAATGAGTCTATAATATATAGATAATATTTAAAATAAAGGAGAGACTATGCTTAAAAAAAATATACTTATTATTGAAGATGACCCAAAAATTAGAAGATATTTGGAATTAGAGCTAGTTCATGAGGGATATAAAGTAGATTTAGCTGAAGATGGACAGATTGGTTTGGAGCTTTTCAGAGAAAATAACTACTCTTTAATACTGCTAGATTTAATGATTCCTCAAATGAGTGGTGAAGATGTATGTAAGGTTATTCGTACAGAATCAAATATCCCTATTATTGTTTTAACTGCTAAAGATGAGATTTTTAGTAAAATTACACTTTTGGATTTAGGTGCTGATGACTATATTACAAAGCCCTTTGTTATTGATGAGTTATTGGCTAGAATGAGAGTTATTTTTAGAAATAAACAGACTTTTATTGATAAAAAAATCATAAAATTTGGAAATCTATCTCTTAATCTTAGCACTAAAGAGGTATTTTTGGACTCTACTCCCATAACATTGACAAAAACAGAGTATAATCTTCTCCACTACTTAATGATAAATAAAAATCTAGTTTTAACGAGAGAAAACATCTTGGAAAATGTTTGGGGTTATGATTATTTTGGAGATGGAAAAATTATTGATATGTATATAAAAGCCCTTAGAAAAAAGTTGGATCCAGATAGTAAATACATTAAAACTATTCGAGGATTTGGCTACTCTTTAAAAAAGGAGGATTAATTTGAAAACGCTTTCTGGTACATTAAAAAAGAGCTACTTTCAGCTTATATGTTTATTTTCAATTGTCTTAACACTCTCTCTTTCCATCACAGGAAAATACCTTATTAATTCCTCTAAGCACTCCTTAAGAAACGCTATGGGGTTTTTAAAATATGAGATTTTAGAGGAAGTAAATTCTAAGTCAATGGAAATTTTTAATGGTAATCTGGTGGACAATCTTTTTAGAGTGGAGAATCCATCCCTTGATGAACTTGAGATTACAATTAAATATAAAGACTTTATATACAGCGAAAATAAAAATAAAGAGCTTTTAAAAGCAGCTGTTGAAGACAAAGTTACCAATATACATTGGTACGATTACATGGTTTTAAAAAATGAACTTGTCAATAAAGATGGGGAAGTTTATACCGTTATCCTTATTAAAAATTTAAGTAATGAGAAAAATTTTTTTCTCGATATTGTATATATTTTTTTATCAGGGCTTACTATCTGTATACTTATATCCATAGTAGCATTTAATCGTCTTTTGAGAAAAATAACGAAACAGCTATCTTTATTAGAGAGTTTAAACACCAACATCACCCTTGAAAATCTGGAGGTTATTAAACCTACAAACTACTTTAAAGAGTTTGATAATATTTTAGATTCCTATGAGGAGATGTTACTGAGGCTTGATATACAAAATAAAAAACAGATTGAGTTTGTACACAACTCATCTCATGAGCTTAAAACCCCACTATTTATAATCAGTGGATATATTGATATGATTAAACGTTGGGGAAAAAAAGATCCTGAAATTTTCAATGAAGCTTTAATCTCCATCGAAGATGAAACTAAAAATATGAATGTTCTTATTGAAAAACTACTATTTTTAGCTAAAGAAACTGAGATAAAAACAGAGGAGATAGAGGCTGAACTATCTGAAATTATCTTAGGATGCATATCCAGTTTAAAACGTCAATATCCAAAGGCCAATATTAATTTTACTCCAGAGTATACTATTGTAAAATCTGATGAGAGCTTAATAAAACTTTTAATTAAAAATATTTTAGAAAATGCTATAAAATATGGAAAGGATAATCCAATTGATATAACTTTAACAAATAGTGATGAGTTAAATCAAGCTATTCTAACTGTTGAAGACCATGGGATTGGTATGACTACCAATGAGTTACACCATATCTATGATAGATTCTTTAGAGCTAATAAATCTAGAAGTAAAGAGATTCAGGGACACGGTCTTGGTATGTCCATTGTTAAGAGAATTGTAACTCTTTTAAATCTAGATATAAAAATATCTAGTGCTATCAATGAGGGAACAACTATTAAAGTATTTTTTAACTTATAACATTAACCAATATAATTTTAATACTTGAGGAGGAATTTATGTTTAAAGATAAAAAACTTTTATCAGTTATTGGTTTAAGTTTTATCTCTTTTTTTAGTACTATTTGGATTAGAAAAGCTGATTTAATGGAGTCTAGAAACTTCATCACTGCTAGAGAGATTGTTTTCAACAATGAATGGCTTGTTACTACCTTAAATGGACAATATAGATTTGAAAAACCACCACTACCAACTTGGTTTACTGCTGTTATTATGAAACTTTCAAATAACTTTTCTGATGAGTGGTTATTAAGACTCCCTGTGGCTTTTGTTTCAGTTCTATTGATTTTTTTTATCTATAGATTTGTTCAAGAGATATCAAAAGATAAAAATCTCCCATTTTTAGCATCATTTGTTGCTACAACTACTTTTATGATAACAAAAGTGGGAGGAGAGAATGCTTGGGACGCATATCCATATATATTTATGTTCGGATCCATAACTTATCTTTTAAAGAGTCTAAATTCCAAAAAAAACTTAGAATTACTTTGGGCATCCACGCTCTTTGCAGCGTCTTTATTAAGTAAAGGGCCTGTTGCTATCTATGGTATGTTTCTTCCATTTGCTATCTCCTATATTGCAATCTATGGACTGGATAAGATTAAAAAAAATAGAGGTAAAATTACTATTTATTTTTTAATTGGACTTATTTTAGCTTCTATCTGGCCTATTGCTATGATAGTAGAAAACAAAGAGCTTTTTTTCTCCGTTATGAATAAGGAAAAAAATACATGGACAAGCAAACATGTCAAAGGCTTTTTCTTCTATCTTAACTATTTTTATTTTATGGGAATCTGGATGTTTTTTGCCATTGTGACTTTTTTCAAAAAATGGAATTTGAAAAGCTGTACAGAGAATAGACTTTTTAAATTTGGAATACTCTGGTCTATTTTAACTTTTCTGTTTCTTTCTTTTATAAAAATGAAAAAGGAAAGATATGGTTTCCCAATATATATTGTGTCCTCTATTCCCATTGCTATTGTCTTAAACTATTATTTAAATAGTAATTGGAATATTTTAAAAAAATCAGATAAGATTTTATTCTATATTCAGACTTTTCTTATTTCAATTATATCCATTGGGAGTATTGCCATTATTTTTTGGAGAAAACCTAACTTCTCCTACTTAACACTTCCATTTTTTATTCTATTAATCTATCTTTTTAAAGATAAATTAACAGATAAAAATATGTTTAAGAAAAAAGTGATCTATCT
>NZ_DBGBQB010000150.1:0-7171 GCF_048470075.1 Cetobacterium sp.
GCAGAGTACTCTTTAAATAGTGATGTTTTAACTTTAAGATTAGGGATAGGAATAACAAGAAAAAAACTTATAGAACTTTTAGAAAAAAATGGATATAAAAAAAATTATTTAGTAGAAAAAAGAATGGAGTTTTCAGTTAGAGGAGATATTTTAGACATATTCCCTTTAAATGGGGAGAATCCAGTTAGAATAGAGTATTTTGGAGATGAGATAGATAGAATAACATATTTTTCTGTCTTTGATCAGAAAAGTTTTGAAAAAATAGATACAGTAAATATGTATATAAACAAAAATAATTTAGTAAAAATAGATTTTTTAGAACTTTTAGAGGGATTGAAAAAAAATAGAGATTGTGACATCTTTTTAGAAAACTCTGAGATAGTGAGCTATAAGTTGGAAGAGGCTATTGTAAGAGACAGAGATAAAGAGGATAAAATAAGGGAGTTATATGAAAAAATAGAGAATCTTTCTAAGAAGATAGATGTAATAAAAAGTGAAGGGGATACAGAAAGAGTAAAAGTTCTAGGGAAAAAAGATGGGATAAAATATGAGAATATCTCTCAAATCAGAGAGGGAGATTATATTATTCATGAAAATTATGGTGTTGGAATCTATTTGGGTATCCAAGAGATAGATGGAAAGGATTATTTAGCCATAAAATATGCTGATGAGGATAGATTATTTGTTCCAATTGAGGGGTTAAATAAGATAGAGAGATTTTTAGTCTCAACTGGAAAAACACCGGAACTTTACAATTTGGGAAGAAGAGGGTTTAAAAGAAGAAGGGAAAAGTTAGAGGAGGATATGCTCAAATTTGCTAAGGAGATTGTGGAGATTCAGGCTAGAAGAGCACTTCATACGGGGTATAAATTTTCTCCAGACACAGTTTGGCAAGAGGAGTTTGAAGAAAAATTCCCCTATATAGAAACTAGAGATCAAAAAAATGCTATAAAAGATGTTAAAAGAGATATGGAATCCTCAAAAGTTATGGATAGAATTGTATGTGGAGATGTTGGATATGGAAAAACGGAGGTCGCTATAAGAGCTGCTTTTAAATGTGTTATGGATGGAAAACAGGTTTTAATAGTTGCGCCAACAACCGTTTTAGCACAACAACACTATGATAGATTTATAGAGAGGTATAAAGATTACCCTATAACGCTTGAACTCCTAAGTAGATTGAGTGGGGATAAAGAACAGAAAGAGATTGTTAAAAAAGTTGAAAATGGAAGTGTAGATATTGTTATAGGAACCCATAGAGTGCTGTCTGGAGATTTAAAATTTAAAAATTTAGGTCTTATCATAGTGGATGAGGAGCAAAAGTTTGGAGTAAAAGATAAAGAGAAGCTAAAAAAGATGAAAAACAATGTTGATATGTTAACTTTAACAGCCACGCCTATTCCTAGAACTTTAAACTATGCTCTTTTAGGAATTAGAGACATATCGGTTATAGAGACCGCTCCAGAGGGAAGAGTGCCTGTGGAAACAAGTTTTATAAGTGATAATAAAAAAGAGATTAGAGAATCTATTATGAAAGAGATAGCTAGAGAGGGACAGGTGTTTTACATATTTAATAGAGTTAAAAGAATAGAGAGCAAATTAGAGGAGTTAAAGAAAATTTTACCTAAATTTGTAACAATAGATTATATACATGGAAAGATGTCTCCTAAAAATATAAAAGAGAAGTTAAAAAAATTCCAAGAAGGGGATATTGATATTCTATTGAGCACTACAATTATTGAAAATGGAATTGATATAGAAAATGCAAATACCATTTTAATAGAGGGAGTAGATAAACTTGGACTCTCTCAAGTTTACCAACTAAGAGGAAGAGTGGGAAGAGGAAAAAGAAAAGGATACTGCTACTTAATAGTTGATAAGGATAAAAAATTAGGTAAAAAAGCTTCAGAAAGAAATGAAACTTTAAAGGATATTGGAGAGTTTGGTGGAGGCTTTAAACTTTCACTGGAGGACATGAGAATAAGAGGAGCTGGGGAGATTCTAGGAGATAAACAACATGGAGCTTTAGAAACTTTTGGTTATAATCTTTATACTAAACTTTTGCAGGAGGAGATAGCTAAGGTAAAAGGTAACTATAGAGAGGATTTTGAAACAAAGATAGTACTGAAAGAGGACTCCTATATTCCAAAGGATTATATAGAGGGGGATGAGAGATTAATAATCTATAGAAGACTGGTTGATACAAGGGAGCTAGACAGGTTGCATGAGATAAAAGAGGAGTTAGTGGATAGATTTGGAGAGTTACCTAAAGAGGTTATAAGCCTATTGAGATATTTAGAGATAAAAATATTAGCTAAGGAGTTAAAGATAGAGGAGATAGTAGAAAAAGAGGGTGAATATTTCTTAAAATTTAATAATGAACATGTAAATTTTGATAAATTGATGAAACTTATTGGAGATAAAAAAGCTAGATATTCTCAAAAAGAGGGTGGACTGTATTACTTTAAAGATATTTTAAACTTTTTATATTGGTATAAGGGAGATGGTGAATTAAATGAAAAAGTTTGATGATTTCGTAGAGATTATAAAAAAATTGAGAGAGCCTGATGGGTGTCCTTGGGATAGAGAGCAAACTTTAGAAAGTTTAAAGCCTCACTTACTAGAAGAAACATATGAAGTTTTGGAAGCTATGGATGAGGGAGGAGAAAAACTGAAGGGGGAGCTAGGAGATCTGTTGCTTCAAGTTGTTTTTCAGTCAAATATATGTGAAGAAAAGGGAGAGTTTAAAATAGAGGATGTGATAGATAGCATCTCAGAAAAGATGATTAGAAGACATCCTCATGTTTTTGAAAATGATACTGACATAAAAACATCGGATGAAGTTCTAATCAATTGGGAAAAGATAAAAAAAGAGGAAAAGGAACATGCTGATAGGACTTCGATTTTAGATGGAGTACCAAAGGGAATGCCCGCTCTTTTAAGAGCTGAAAAATTGCAAAAAAAAGCCTCTAAAATAGGATTTGATTGGAATGAGATACATGGGGTTATAGATAAGGTAGAAGAGGAGATAGATGAGTTAAGAGATGAAGTTATGGTTGGAAATGAAGAGAAAGCTAAGGAGGAGTTAGGAGATCTATTTTTTGCTTTAGTCAATCTTTCAAGACATTTAGGAGTAAATCCAGAGCTTTGTTTAAACGCAGCTTCCGATAAATTTGAAAAACGTTTTAGATATGTTGAAACTCATTGTAATTTAAAAGAAGCGACACTGGAAGAGATGGATAAAGTATGGGAAGAGTCTAAAAAATAAAAATTTTTTTTTAGAGCTATTGACATATGAAAAAAATAAGGTATATATAATATTACGAAATAAGGATGTGAAAAGATGAGATTAGATAAGTTTTTAAAGGTAAGTAGAATAATAAAAAGAAGACCAGTTGCCAAAATAGTAGTGGATGGTGGAAAAGCCAAATTGAATGGAAAAGTAGCAAAAGCTAGTACAGAGGTTAAAGTTGGAATGGAGTTAGAACTTGAATATTACAATAAATATTTTAAGTTTAAAATATTGGAAGTTCCAGAGGGAAATGTTGCTAAAAGCAAAACTTCTGAGTTGGTTGAACTATTGGATAGTAAAGGTATAGTCATTGATTTAGATGGCGAGGAGGATATATTTTAATGGAGATATTCAACCTTAAATCTAATGCCAAAATTAATATAGGATTAAATATAGTTGGGGTTTTAGAAAATGGTTACCATCTTTTAGATATGACTATGCTTCCCATTGATCTATGTGATAATTTAAGAGTAAAAGTTATGGCAAAGGTGGGAGATTTAAAAATAAAAACAAATAAAAAGGATATTCCAGTAGATTCAAGTAATATCCTTTATAAAATATATAGAAAATTTTATGAGAAGACTAAGTTACCCCCATTAAATATGGAGGTTTTTTTAGAAAAAGTTATTCCTCACCAAGCTGGATTAGGGGGAGGAAGTTCCAATGGTGCTATATTTTTAAATTTTTTAAACGATTACTATAGGAATATTTTATCACTTCAAGAGCTGATTGATTTGGGGAAAAGTGTTGGAGCGGATGTACCCTTTTTTATATTGAATAAACCATCAAGAGTTAAAGGTATTGGTGAAAAACTTGAGGAGATTAAAAATAATTTAAAGGTTCCTTTGGTTATAATAAAACCACCTTTTGGAGTTTCTACAGCCACAGCTTACAAAGAGGTAAAAAAAATAAAAAATCCTAGAAAAGCAGATATTGACAGGATATTGATGGGATTAGAAAAAAATGATTTAACATTAATTGAAAGATATATTGAAAACAATTTGGAAGAAGCACTTTTAAAATCAGATAAAAATTTGATTGAATTTAGAAAAAGATTATTGGAAGTAGAGGATTTGAAGTTTTTTATGTCAGGAAGTGGAAGTGCATACTTTGCATTTTTAATAGAGGATATTGATGAGAGGGTTAGTAATCTTAAAAAAAGATTTAATGATTGTGAAGTATTCCTTTGCAATTTTAAATAAAACTACTAAATCGTAAGGAAGGTGCATTTAGAATGAGAATTACAGATGTAAGATTGAGAACAGTGAAAAATGAGAACGAACTTAAGTTAAAAGCTTATGCTGATGTTACTTTTGAAGAGTGTTTTGTAATTCACGGATTAAAAGTAATTGATGGTCAAAAAGGAATGTTTGTTGCTATGCCTTCGAGAAAAATGCCTGACGGAGAATATAAGGATATAGCTCACCCAATAACACCTGAACTTAGAAAAGATATAACTGATTCGGTTATAGCTAAGTACAAAGAGGTTATGTCACAGGAATCAACACCAATAGAAGTAGTGGAAGAAATTGTAGAAGAATAAAAAATCATTGACAATGTCAAAAAAAAATGATATTATTTTATTGATGTTGGGGTGTCGCCAAGCGGTAAGGCAACGGACTTTGACTCCGTCATGCGTTGGTTCGAATCCAGCCACCCCAGCCATTTAAAATAATATTCAATGGGAACTACATAAGTTCCCATTTTTTTTATAAAAAAATAAAATCCCCCTTTTAAATGGTTTAAGAGGGGGATTTTTATATTATAATTGGCAATAATTTTTAGCTATTTCAGAAGCAAGTTTTGCATTGTTGAAAACCAATTGAATATTAGACTCTAAACTTTTACCTTTTGTGATATCTTTGACTTTAGCAAGTAGGAATGGAGTACTATCCTTACCTTTGATACCTTTTTCTTCAGCTTCAGCAACAGCGTTGTTTATAGCGTTAGTGATTGTATCAAAGTCCATAGCGAACTCTTCAGGAATTGGATTTGCAATAACAACTCCCCCTTTTAAGTTTACATCCCATTTAGCTTTTAATGTTTTAGCGATTTGCTCAGGTGTATCCATTTGATAATCTACCTTAAATCCACTTTTTCTAGTATAAAAAGCTGGTAATTCCTTAGTTTGGTATCCAAGAACAGGAACACCTTTTGTTTCTAAAAACTCCAGTGTTAAACCTATATCAAGGATAGATTTAGCTCCAGCACATACAACAGCAACATCAGTCATAGCTAGTTCCTCTAAGTCAGCAGAGATATCCATTGTTGTTTCAGCACCTCTATGAACTCCTCCAATTCCACCTGTAGCAAAAACTTTTATTCCAGCTAGAGCAGCTATTATCATAGTTGATGCAACAGTTGTAGCACCATCAGTTTCTGAAGCTAATATAGCGGGAATATCTCTTCTACTTGCCTTTGTAACTTCAAGTCCTTTTTTACCTAAATAATCAACTTCCTCTTTACTTAAACCAACTTTAAGTTTTCCATTTAAAATAGCTATTGTAGCTGGAACTGCACCATTTTCTCTAACGATCTCTTCAACTTTTAAAGCTGTTTCAACATTTTGTGGATAAGGCATCCCATGAGATATTATAGTAGACTCAAGAGCAACTACAGGTCTATTATTTTCTAAAGCTTCCTTAACTTCTTTTGAAATTTCTAAATATTTTGCTAAATTCATAAATTTTCCTCCTTAATTTGACTGATATTTTCTAAAGACATATTGTCACTTATAGTTCTTTCGCTAGAAATAGCTATTGCAGCACATGCAATACCATTTTTACAACTTTCAATAATATCCAGATTTTGTAGATAGCTATATGCTATTCCAGACATAAAGGCATCTCCAGCTCCAGTGGTATTTACAATCTCAGTTTTAAATGGATTCATATGCCCAGATATTTCTCCATTAGAATAGAATACCCCTTTTTCGCCCAAGGATATAAAAACCTGTTTAACCCCTTTCTGTATGAAAAAATTAGCACAAAGCTCCAAAGAGTTCTGATCCACAATCTCGATACCAGAAAGTGTTTCCGCTTCAAGTTGATTGGGCTTTATTGTATGGAACTTTCCAATAAAATCCTTTACTTTCAAAGCTTTTGTTGTAGAAACACAATCTAAAAATAAAGGGATTGAAAAATTATCTACAATATATTTAATTGTCTCTTTTGGAATATTAGTATCAATGACACACAGCTTAGATTCATCCAAAATCTCTTTCTTAGATTTAATGAAATCTATAGTTAGATTTTCATATAAATCCATAGCTGAAATAGCTAACTTCATATCATTATTTTCATCTAAAATTGATATATAAGTCGATGTTGGAGAGTTTGGGATTGTCAAAGAGTTAGAAACATTTATTCCTAAAGTTTTACAATTCCTTTTTATCTCCTCTCCATTAAAATCGTCACCTAATACAGTTATTAATTCAACATCTTGATTTAGTCTAGATAGATTGTCAGCGATATTTCTTCCAACGCCACCAAAGGATGTGTTTACTTTTCCAGGATTGGAATCATAATCCTTTAGAGGTAGATAAGATTGAGCTGAAATATCGATATTAGTTCCACCAATAACAGTTATAAAAGATTTTTTTTGGATAATATACCCTTTTCCAATAATCTTTCCCTTCTTTATCAGGTTAGAAATATGGACTGCAACAGATGAACGAGCAATATCAGCTTTTTCTGCCAGTTCAGATTGAGATATAAATGGATTTTCCTCAATCCATCTCAAAATCTCCTTTTCTCTGTTGGTCATAAGCACCTCCTTTTTAAACAATTGTTTATTCATTTAAACTTTTGTTTAAATATTATCATTGAAGTATTGAAAAGTCAATGATTTATCTATAAAAAAATTGCTTTTTAATAGAAA
>NZ_DBGBQB010000151.1:0-10186 GCF_048470075.1 Cetobacterium sp.
AAAATTTATGAAATCTTAGAAAATCATGCATTAAATATAGGTCTGAACAAAAATTAAAAAAGCGATACAAATATCCTATCGCTTTTTCCTTTTATTTTTTATAAGTCATATCTAAATGAGGAATACCATCTTCTAGGTAAACTTCAGAGACAGGCTCAAATCCTAGTTCACTATAGAACTTTTTAAGATATTCTTGAGCTCCAATAGTAATTTTAGTAGTATTAAAATTATTAAGTATATACTCTATTCCTTTTTTTACAATTATTTTGGCATATCCTTTGCCTCTTGAATCTATAGCGACCAAAACTCTTCCTAGAGAAGCATTATCATAGGAGATTCCCGGTTGCAACACTCTTAAATAAGCTTTTATTTTTCCATTTTCTTTTAGCATTAAATGTGATGAAGTTAGATCCTTCTCATCAATGTCATTGTATATACATTTTTGTTCTACAACAAAAACTTCAGATCTTAATTTTAAAATCTCATAGAGTTCCTCAATTGTTAATTCCTTAAATTTTTTACATAAAATCACTTTAATACCTCCAATGTTTTTTACATTATACTCGAAAAATATATATAAGTCATGTCTTTTTTTGCTATATTCATGTATAAAAAATAGAAAAAAATAAAATCTATGATAGTATATAGTTTAGAAAAAGTAAAATTAAAAGGAGTTATATCTATGAAAAAAATAAATGGAATCTTATTAATGTTTTTTATTTTAACTGGTTGTGCAGCAACATCATATGAGGGGCAGCAAACAAGAGGAAATGGCTTAGATATGAATTTAGTAGCTAATACTATTCTAGCAACATCACTATACAATAGTTCAAATAACAACTCATCATTTAATAATGGGTTTGAAAATAATTTTAATAGTGGATTTGGAAGCAGCCATAGTAATGGATTTGGAAATATGAAAAGTAGTTTTGATAGTGAGGTATTTGGCAAAAATAAAACTGTTACAAATACTCATAAAACAGGAACTTCAACTTCAAATACCATAGGAACAAGCAGAACAGAATCATATACTCAACCATATGGCAGCAATGGAACAATGACAACAACAACAAGAAATTCAAATAGTACAACACACTCAAATTCAATTGAAAAAACAACAACAAAAAGCAAATCTGTTGGATCGAGTATCAGATATAATCCATTTGGATTTTAAAAAAATAAAAATATGTTGACATTTAAAAAGATTTAATATAGAATCTAGAAAATAAAAAAAAGGAGGGAGCACTCATGAACAAATTCAGAAACCTATTAACTATAATTATAATAATATGCTTTTGGGTTTGGATTTGATGAGTTATCTCTGAGAATATTCAAGCCTTATTTTGTTATAAAAATAAAGGCTTGAGCAATAGTGAGAAGTTTTAAGAGCTTAAGTCTACGGATTTAAGCTCTTTTTTTATATTTTTTTAAACTTTGAGGGAGGTTAATAATGAGAAGTGAGGTTGTAACAAAGGGATTGAGTAGAGCACCCCATAGATCGCTATTATATTCAATGGGATTAACAGACAAAGAGATGGAACTACCTAAAATTGGAGTTGTGAATTCATACAATGAATTAGTTCCAGGGCATATCCATTTAAAGGAGTTAGTGGATGAGGTAAAGGCCGGAATCTATATGAGTGGTGGAGTTCCAATGGAATTTAATACCATAGCCATATGCGACGGAATAGCTATGGGACATGAGGGGATGAATAACTCACTTCCAACTAGAGAGATTATCGCTGATTCTATAGAGGCAACAGCTTATGCTATGCCTTTTGATGCACTGGTTTTTATGCCAAGTTGTGATAAAGTTGTTCCAGGTATGTTAATGGCAGCTATGAGGTTAAATCTACCCTCTATTTTTATAGGTGGAGGTCCTATGTTAGCTGGAAAATTTCAAGGTAAAAAAATTGGAATTTCAGATCTTTTTGAATATGTTGGAAAGGTACAAAATGGTGATATGTCTTTAGATGAACTTAAAGAAGCTGAACATGAGGTGTGTAAAACTTGTGGATCATGTTCAGGTATGTATACAGCAAATACTATGAACTGTTTAACTGAAGCATTGGGGATATCACTCCCTGGAAATGGAACAGTTCCCAGTGTCTATTCAGAGAGAAAAAGACTAGCTAAAGAATCTGGAATGCAGATTATGGAGCTGCTAAAAAAAGATATAAAAGCGAGAGATATAGTGAATGAAAAAAGTTTATATAACTCCGTAGTGGTAGATATGGCTTTAGGGGGCTCTACAAATACAACACTTCATCTTCCAGCAATAGCTTATGAGTGTGGTATAAAGTTGGATTTAGACAGTTTTGATAATATATCTAAAAAAACGAAACAGATAGTTAAGTTATCTCCTGCTAGCTCACACTTTATAGAGGATTTCAATGAAGCTGGTGGAGTGAGTGCTGTTTTAAAAGTTTTAAAGGAGAACAATCTTTTAAAATCCAATCTCACAGTAGCATTAAGAGATATTCTAGAAATTGCAGAGAAAGGAACAGTTTTAAATGGAGATATAGTTAGAGATTTTAATAATCCATATTTTAATAGTGGAGGGATATCTATATTAAAAGGAAATTTAGCAATGAAAGGGGCAGTTGTAAAATCGGGAGCTGTTCATCCAAATATGTTGATTCACAAGGGAAAAGCTAGGGTATTCAACTCTGAAGAGTTAGCAAGTGAAGAGATTTTAAATGGTGGAATAGAGAAAGGGGATGTAATTGTTATTCGATATGAGGGACCTAAGGGCGGACCTGGAATGAGAGAGATGCTATCACCAACAGGAGCTCTTTCTGGAATGGGGTTAGATATGTATTGTGCTTTAATAACAGATGGAAGATTTTCAGGTGGTTCTAGAGGAGCTGCTATAGGACATATATCTCCAGAAGCATTTGATGGTGGCATTATAGCCTATGTAAAGGACGGTGATTATATAGAGATAGATATTCCAAACAAAAAATTAGAACTATTGGTATCAGATGAAGAGATAGAAAGAAGGAGAAAAAGCATACCTATTTTAAAGAAAAATATAAAAAATAGAATGCTACAAAAATATATGAAATTAGTTTCAGATTCATCAGAGGGAGCAGTTATGAAATAGGAGGAGAGTATGAAAAAGATAACAGGAGCTAAAATAGTTTTAGAAACTTTGAGGTATTTAGGAGTTGAGGATATTTTTGGATATCCAGGAGGAGCAGTGATTCCTATATATGATGCACTATATGATTTTAAGGGAATAAATCATTATATGACAAGACATGAGCAAGGGGCAGTACATAGTGCAGATGGTTATGCAAGAACTAAAAAAGTTCCTGGGGTTTGTTTGGCTACTTCTGGACCTGGAGCTACGAACTTAGTTACAGGAATTATGACTGCGCACATGGATTCAATTCCACTGCTTATCATTACTGGTCAAGTGAGTACATCATTTTTAGGAAAGGACTCCTTCCAAGAGAGCGATATTATTGGAATAACATCACCAATAACTAAAAATAACTATTTAGTTAGGGATATAAATGAACTACCAACTATATTGATTGAAGCGTATATGCTATCTAAACATGGTAGACCAGGACCAGTATTAGTGGATATTCCTAAAAATATTCAAGAACAAGTTATTGAATATTCGCTTTTTGAGAAAAGTTTAAAAAAAGAGAGTAAAGAGATAAAAAAATTTAAACCGACATATGATGAAAGAGATATTTTAACTTTTAAGAATTACTTCAATAACTCTAAAAAACCAGTTTTAGTAATAGGAGGGGGAGTGCTAAATGGTAGATGTGTAGATGAGGTGAGAGAATTAGTTAAAAGAACAAAAATTCCAGTTGTTTCAACACTTATGGGGTTGGGAGTGTTTAATAGAGATGATGAGGGGTATTTGGGAATGTTAGGAATGCATGGGTTGGTAGAGGCCAACAGAGCTGTTGATGATTGTGATCTATTGATATGCGTAGGAATGAGATTTGATGACAGAATTATTGGCGATAAAAATAGATTTTCACCTAATTCAAAAAAGATTCATATAGAGTTAGATAAAGCTGAGATAGATAAAAATATAGTTGTGGATCTACCTATTGTAGGAGATGCTAAAGAGATTTTAAAAAAAATTTTACAACTGGATTTAAAGGATAGTTTTGAGATTTGGAGAGATAGATTTAAAATTGCAAAACTACCTAAAGAGAGAGAGTTAAATCAAATTGCAACTTTAAGTGTATTAAATGAGGTGTTAGATGATAGTTATATTGTGGTGACTGATGTGGGACAGCATCAGATGTTCACTGCTCAACATTTGGATATAAGACAACCATTTCAATTTTGTACCTCAGGTGGAGCAGGTACAATGGGATATGGACTACCAGCAGCTATTGGAGCTCAAATAGCCAATCCAAATAAAAAAGTAATAGCTATATTGGGAGATGGTGGTTTTCAAATGAACCAACAGGAGTTGATACTGCTAGCTCAATATAATCTACCTATAAAAATTCTTATTTTTAATAATGGGGCTTTAGGAATGGTTAAGCAGTGGCAGGAATTATTTAATAATAAACGATATTCTAGTGTGATTTTAGATATAAATCCAGATTTTGTAAAATTGGGAAATGCCCACTTTATAGAGGGGGAAAAGATAGAGAGTATAGAGAGTCTAAAAAGATTAAAAGATATTTTGAAAAATGATAAACCATATTTAGTGGATATTCAGATGTCATATGAGCATAATGTGTATCCAATAATACCAGCTGGGAAATCTTATGAGCACACTATTGGAGGTGAATAAAGTATGGATGCTAAAAGAATTTTATTAGTTATGAAAAATAAACCAGGAGTATTGAATAAAATATCTGGCCTATTTCAAAAAAGAGGGATAAACATAGAAAATATAACGGCTGGAGAGGGATATCCACATGATACTGTGAGAATGACTATAACTGGATTTTGGGATAACTATACCCTAAATCAAGTTATAGTACAAGCTGAAAAACTATTTGATGTGGAATTTATAAAAGCTTTTTCAAGAGAGAGCGTTTTTAGAGAGCTAGTTTTAATAAAGATAAAAGTTAATTCTAGTAGTAGACAGGAGTTACTTCAAATATTAGATATTTATAGAGGTTCTGTTGTAGATGTAGCTCTTGAGAGTTTAATAGTTGAAATAACTGGAGATATAGGTAAAATAGATGGTTTTCTAAAGTTGATTAAAAAT
Source organism: Cetobacterium sp. (assembly GCF_048470075.1). GTDB lineage: Bacteria > Fusobacteriota > Fusobacteriia > Fusobacteriales > Fusobacteriaceae > Cetobacterium_A. The sequence goes on from NZ_DBGBQB010000151.1 coordinate 5,204, forward strand.
TTTGATGTTTTAGAGATTGCAAGAACAGGGGTATCTGCAATGAGTAGAGGTCTGGAAGTTTAAAATAAAAAATAATGAGGAGGAGTTGTTATGAGTTTATTAGAAAAAAAGGTTGTTGTATTTGGATATGGGTCTCAAGGACATGCACATGCTTTGAATTTAAAAGATTGTGGCTTTGATGTGAGTGTAGCTTTAAGAGAGGGAAGTGTAAGTTGGGACAGAGCTGAAAAGGATGGTTTTAAAGTTTTAAATTTAAAAGAGGGAGCTGAACTCGCAGATGTTGCTATGCTTTTAGTTCCAGATGAGAATCAACCAGAACTATATAATAGATATTTAAAAGATGGATTGAAAACAGGGGCATTTTTGGGATTTGCCCATGGATTTAATATTCACTATGGTCAAATTACACCGAGAGAGGATCTGAATGTGTTTATGGTAGCTCCAAAATCTCCAGGACATAAGGTAAGAGAGAAATTTTTGGAAAAAGAGGGAGTTCCAGCTTTAATCTCTGTGTATCAAGACCCTTCAAATGTAACATTGCAATTGGCGAAAGATTGGGCTAAAGGAGTGTGTTTAAATCTAGGAGTTTTAAAGACAACATTTAAAGAGGAAACTGAAACGGATCTATTTGGAGAACAGGCAGTTTTATGTGGAGGGTTGGTGGAGTTAATGAAAGCTGGTTATGAGACTCTACTAAAGGCTGGATATGATGAAAGGTTAGCCTATTTTGAATGTGTCCATGAGATGAAATTAATTGTAGATTTAGTCTACTCTAAAGGATTTGCAGCTATGAGAGAATCAATCTCTAATACTGCTGAATATGGAGACTATGTAACAGGTAAAAAAATTATTACAAAAGAAAGTAGAGAGAATATGAAGGAGACTCTGGAAAATATTCAAAATGGAAGGTTTGCTAAAGATTTTATTTTAGAGGGACAAGCTGGGTATCCAATTTTAAAAACTATGAGAAATAGATGTAAAGAGGAAAAAATAGAGATTATTGGAAACCAGTTGAGAGATATGATGTCTAAAAATAGATAAAATAATCCAATGAGAAAAAGTTGAAAACTTTTTTATCCGAAACTTCCTCCACTTAATTTTTAGGTGGAGGATAGAACGGATAAAATCTTATTAAAAGGTTTTAAGTAATTTTACTTTCTAATCTCTTTTGGGAAATTTGTAATTACTCTTGTTACTCCCATCTCTTCCAATATTTTGGCATCTTTAGGACTATTGACAGTCCAAACATTTATATCAATTTCTTTGGACTTTAAATACTCTATATCACTTCTATTTAAAAAACTTTTTTCAGGATGATAGGCATCTATTTCAAAACCCAAATTTTCGATATATCTATCTAAATTGACAAGAGCTCCTCCTAAAAGGATACCAATTTTAATAGAGTTATCTAACTCTTTTAAATTTTTCAAAAGATTATGACTAAAAGATGAAACTATAATATTTTTATTAGGATATTGTTTTATAATGTCCAAAAGTTTTTTTTCAGTTCCTCTTTCCACAGAGAACTCCTCTTTTAACTCGATATTTATAAGTTTATCATCTGGAATAATATCCAAAGTTTCCTCTAAAGTAGGTATTCTTTCCCCTTGGAATCTCTCATTAAACCAACTTCCAACATCTAATTTTTTTAGCTCTTCTAAAGTGTAATCTCTTAAGTGACCTTGACCATCACTAGTTCTTTCTAAAGTCCAATCATGAAATACAACAATTTTCCCATCTTTTGTCTGTTGAATATCAAATTCAAAACCGTCACATCCATCAACTAAAGCTTTTTTAAATGCGGCAATGGTATTTTCTGGTGCTGTTCCTGAAGCACCTCTATGTGCTAATATCTCCATATCTCCTCCTAGAATAACTTTGTATAAATTCAAGGTCATTATATTTTTTTTATAATAAAAAGTCAAATTACTTTACTTATTTTAAACATATTTACTCTATATTAAAATTTAACATTTGTTCCTAAATAAGCAAAAGGTTGCCATCTCCAATCTCTAGCAGATTTTTCAGCTGTGTGGTCCCAGTTCTCATATTTTGCTCCAACTCCGCCGCTAACAGATAGTGAAGGAGTAATGTTATAAGTTAATTCCAAATCAAATTCAGCATATAAAGTATACTCGTTTTTATCAGTTACAATTTTTTTCTTTTTGTCATATCTACCATATTGAGCGAAAGTATAAGGGTCATAACCACCTTCAAAGTTAAAATCTAAAACGTAATTATTAGAAGAGTATAACTCTATACTATTATATATATATGCTTCAATCTCAATTGTAAATTCCTTATTTTTAAAACTATCTTTTCCTGTTTGAAAGTCATGGTTATAAAAACTCTCATTAAAATAGGTATTAAACTCATATGTAAAGCCTGCAAAGAGATCTCCTAGAAATTGTATTTTAGTTCCTATTGAATTGAAATAATCTCCACCATTATCCGTTGGTTGTTCATAGGCATAGTATGGTTCTAATATTACATTTGACAACACTGAGTTTTTATTTTTATATAGTTCAAATATTCCTCTATATTCATAATACTCCTCATTTTTTGTAGAGTATTCATACTCCAATCTAGAAGCAAACTTAGGCGTATGTTGATAAGTATATCTAGCTCTTGTTTCAGTTCCTGTTTTTTTTGTTTTAGAGGACTCATCATCTCTATCTAAGTTATTATAATCTCTAACTCTGATCTCTAAATTAGAGTTTTCAGTCATATCAATGTTGACTTTACTCTCTAATCTACTATAATTATTGGCTCCTCTATTCCATACATCTTGAATAGGTGTAATAATTGTATCACCACTTCTCTCTTTGTCCCCATGCCCCTCTGTTTTTCCATATGCTTTGTATTCCAATCCAAATTTCCCCGATGGCTTGAAAACTGTATCCTCAACAATATCTGCTTCATTTGCAAACGTGCACATGCTAATTGTTATTAAGGCCCCTAATAAAAACATTGATTTTTTCATAGATAATAAATCCTCCCATTTTAATATAAGGTATCTCTAATTGTGATATCTTAATTAAAATTATAGGGTAACTATCAGTTAGTTGTAAAATTTCTTTACAGGACTTTTAATATTTTGACAGAGTCTTAACGTAGTTAACTATATCTTAACTATTTTTTTTCTCTATACTTACAAAGGTATCATAATATGCCACTTGTCCACCAATATCAGAAGATAAACTAGGAGTTAAAAAATTTGGATTTCCCTGTTTTTTACTCCACTGCATAAATATATAAGCCTCATCTTTTTTTAAAGTATTATCAATTTTTAGTTGTGAATGGATACTTCCATTTTTGGAGGAAACAACTACTGTATCCCCCTCCTTAAACTCACCTAAATTTTCTGAGGATATATAGATTTTAGATATATCGTCGATATCTCCAATATGCTGATTAAAAAGAGAGTTCTTACAGTGAGGAGTCACAAGTCTAATAGGATAAAACTCATCCCCTTTTGTCGCTTTTAAAAAGATAGGCATAGGTTCAGCTCCATCATTTAAGGCACTTTCGCTATATATCTCTATTTTTCCAGATGGAGTTTTAAATTTTTTATCTTCCCAAGCAATATATCCTTTTTGAATGTTTATATCCTCTTTTTTTAAATCATCAACAGTTACATTTAAAGGTGTTAAAACTTTATTCAAATATTCAACTTTTGAAACTTGTGGATACTCTTTTAAATCAATATATTTAGCTAACTCTTTAAAAAACTCAAACTCATCCATTCTAAAATCGTAAGGCTCAACGACTTTTTCATTATACATTAAAGCTGGCATAAGCATAGATGAATATATAATATCTTCGCTCTCAAGAGTATTTGTAACGGGGATTATAAGATCACTGTTTTTTGCAGTATCAGTTAAAAACATATCGAAGCAAACTTTAAAAGGAATAGAGTTATATGCTTTTAAAGTTCTATTCAAATCTGGAAGTTGATTTAAAGGGTTAGCTTTACTGATAAAGATAGCTTTAATCTCATTATTTTCAATAAACTCATTAAATTTTGTAATAGGAAACTCACGAGAGTTTTTAGAAAAATTTGAACTTCCATATGGGTCTCTATCTAAAACTTCAGGATATATCTTACTGGAGTAGAAAACTCCAGCCCCACTTTTTCCAACATTTCCAGTTATACTCATTAAGGCATCAATGGCTCGCACACTATTTCCACCATTGATATATCTTTGAAGCCCATATCCAATAAAAGTCATAATGTTTCCAAGGGATATAAAATCTAGAAGTTTTAGTAGTTCATCTTCACTAACTCCACAATCATCAAGAAGATCATTTAAACTAACAGAGTTAAGATAGTGTTCAAACTTATCAAACCCAATAATATTATTTTTAGAAAAATTATAGTCAATTAAATCTTTTTCAAAAACTAATTTAGAAAGCGCCAATGCCAATGCACCATCACTTCCACCTTTAACATTTATATGTAAATCACTTATCACTGATGTTTCATTATCTCTAAAATCGATTGTTACAATTTTAATCCCTAACTTTTTTAATTCAATCAATTTTTTATATAGATGAATAGATGTTACAGCTGGATTTCTTGACCAAAGAATAATAACTCTGGCATTTTTCATATCCTCTAAATCACTTGTCTTTCTTCCACCAAAATCATAGTCATGAGCTGCACATCCCGCTGCCCAACAAGTTCCTCCACTAGGTGTAGAAATTCCTCCTAAGAAATTAAAAAATACATCATGAATACCCTTTAAAAGCCCTCCAGCTCCAGATTCACTGTAATGAATAATAGAGTCTGTAGAATAGTTATTCTTTATATCTACTAATCTATCCTTTAAAATTGTTAGTGAATCTTCAAAAGAGATCTCCTTAAATCCCTCTCCAACTTTTAAAAGGGGCTTTAAAATTCTATTTTCATCATAGAGACGATTCAAATGTTTTAGACCTTTAGAACATAAAAAACCATCTGTTAAACTGTTTTCTTTGCTC
>NZ_DBGBQB010000152.1:0-4322 GCF_048470075.1 Cetobacterium sp.
CTTTAAATATGTCAATGCTTAACTATTTCTTTGATATAGAAAATAAAGAGAGTAACAAAAGGTTATTTGATGGATTAGGTATTTCAAGAACAGATAAAATGAAGTATCAAGGTGAATACCCAGTTATATATATTAGCTTAAAAGATATAAAAGTTAGCAGCTGGATAGAGTGTTTAAAAGCATTAAAACATTTAATAAGTTCTTTATTTCAATCTAAAATATATATTAGAGAATCTTTAAATGAGATTCAAGCCAAAAACTTTAATGATATTTTAATGAAAAATGAAAATGCAGATTATTCAAATGCTTTGAAAGATTTATCTGGCTATTTAGAAAATCATTACAAAAAAAAAGTAATTATTTTAATAGATGAATATGATACACCATTAGTTACAGCGCATTCACAAGGATATTATAACGAAGCTATATTCTTCTTTCGTAATTTTCTGAGTGCAGCATTAAAAGGAAATCCATATTTAGAATTTGCTGTACTTACAGGAATATTGAGAATAGCAAAAGAAAGTATATTCTCAGGATTAAATAATATTACAGTGTCTACAATCTTAGATAATAATTTTAATTATTTTGGCTTAACTGAAAATGAGGTAGAAGAAGCTTTAAAGTATTATGAATTAGATTATGAACTAGAGGAAATTAAAAAATGGTACAACGGTTATAAATTTGGAGATAAGCTAGTTTATAATCCTTGGTCTATTATAAATTATATTAATAACAAAGAACTTAATCCTTATTGGATAAATACTAGTGATAATGCTTTAATAAAACAACTATTAGTTAAAAATGATAAAAAGGTATTTGAGGAGCTGGAGTTAATATTTAAAGGAGAATCAATCTGGGAAACAATTTCAGAAAATATAATATTTGATGATTTAAATAATATTAATACTTTATGGTCATTAATGCTATTTTCCGGATATTTAACATATGAAGAAATGAAAATATCTCTAATAACTGGTCTAAAATCATATTCATTAAAAATACCTAACCAAGAGATTAAAAGTTTCTTTAGACAAAGCTTCATAGAGACTTATACAAAAGGAGATGTTCACTTTTATGGAACTATGATGGAAGATTTGTTTTTAGGAAATTTAAATTCATTTATAAATAAATTTAAAAAAATGTATATGTCAGCAGTGAGTTACCATGATACTGGAGATAGCGAAAAATACTATCACCACTTTATGTTAGGAGTTCTTTTAACTTTAGGTGATAAGTATGTAATCACTTCTAATAGAGAAAGTGGCTATGGTAGATATGATATAGCTTTAGAACCTAAAGATAAGAATAACTATGGTTTAATATTTGAATTTAAAATAGGTGATAAAAACTCCATTGGAAAAAAAGCGAAGGAAGCTTTAGCCCAAATAAATGAAAAGAAATATGATATATCTATGAAAAATAATGGAGTATTAAAAGTAATAAAAATAGGAATGGCTTTTAGTGGGAAAGATGTTGCTATTGAAAGCGAAATTAATTAAATATTAAAATTAGAAAGAGGTCGTCCTTTAAGAGCGATCTTTTTTAATTTGGGGAGGAATTTATGAAATACTATTTACATAGAGTAGTAATGAAGAAATTTAAAAGCAGAAAGTGAGTATATGATAAGGGAGGGAATATAAAATTGGAATGATAGAAGAAGATATTCAAGAACTAGAGAGCAACATATTTAATAGATAAAAGTTAAATTAAAATAAAAAATATGATATACTTAAAAAAATGGTATAGTGAGGTGAAATAAGGATGGTTAAGAAAAAATTACCAGTAGGGCTAGATGACTTCAAAAAAGTAATAGAAAATAATTATTATTTCATAGATAAAACACTATTAATAAATGAATTATTAAATAAAAAATCAGAGGTAACATTATTACCAAGACCAAGAAGATTTGGGAAAACTTTAAATATGTCAATGCTTAACTATTTCTTTGATATAGAAAATAAAGAGAGTAACAAAAAGTTATTTGATGGGTTAGATATTTCAAGAACAGATAAAATGAAGTATCAAGGTGAATATCCAGTTATATATATTAGTTTAAAAGATATAAAAGTTAGCAGCTGGGAACTTTGCTTAGAAAAATTTACAAGTTTGATAAAAAAAAATACAAAAAATATGGACTTATTTTAGAAGAAAAAAGAGACGCACAGGAAAATTCACTTTTAAATTTATCAGAATATTTATATGAGAAATACAAAAAAAAAGTAATTATTTTAATAGATGAATATGATACACCATTAGTTACAGCGCATTCACAAGGATATTATAACGAAGTTATATTCTTCTTTCGTAATTTTCTGAGTGCAGCATTAAAAGGAAATCCCTACTTGGAATTTGCAGTGCTTACAGGAATATTAAGAATAGCTAAAGAAAGTATATTCTCAGGATTAAATAATCTCACTGTATCCACAGTTTTAGATAATAAGTACGGATACTTTGGCTTAACTGAAAATGAGGTAGAAGAAGCTTTAAAATACTATGAATTAGATTACGAGTTAAAAGAGGTCAAGAAATGGTATAATGGCTATAAATTTGGAGATAATTTGGTATACAATCCATGGTCTATTATAAATTACATTAATGATAAAGAGTTAAATCCATACTGGATAAATACGAGTGATAATGCTTTAATAAGACAACTATTAGATAAAAATGACTCTAAAGTATTAGATGATTTAAAAGCAGTTTTTAGTGGAAATGTGATCGAGGAAGTAATCACAGATAATATAGTGTTTTCTGATCTAGAAGATGTGGATACAATCTGGTCTTTAATGCTATTTTCAGGATATTTAACTTATGATGGAGCTGAAATCTCCGATATAACTGGAGCCAAAACATACTTTTTAAAAATTCCAAATTATGAAGTTCAATCATTTTTTAAAAATACTTTTATAAAAGAGTATAGTCATGGAAAAACGGCTATGTATTTTAAAATGCTTGAAGATTTGTATAAAGGTGATATGGATAAATTTGAATACAAGTTTAAAGAGCTATATCTATCAGCAGTAAGTTATCATGATGCTGGAGATAGTGAAAAATATTATCATCATTTTATGCTAGGACTTCTTTTAACTCTGGGTGATAAATATATAATAACTTCCAATAGAGAGAGTGGATATGGAAGATATGATATAGCTCTAGAACCTAAAGATAAGAGTAATTATGGTTTGATATTTGAATTCAAAATAGGAGATAAAAACTCTATTAAAGAGAAAGCTAGGGAAGCCTTAGCTCAAATAAACGAAAAGAAGTATAATATATCTATGAAAAATAATGGAGTGTCAAAAGTTATAAAAATAGGAATGGCTTTTAGTGGTAAAGATGTTGCTATTGAAAGCGAGATTAATTGACACTCCACACGACTGAAGTAGTGGGCTTTACGGCACTTTCTGTAAATCAGAGAGTTTCCTGAATTTAGTGTAAATTATAAAAATTAAATATATATATTTTACCTTCTTAGCTATTAATTTGTATAATTAAGTTAATAACTGAGGAGGTTTTTTTATGGCTAGAAAAAATTTAAAAGTAAATCCGCTTGTTAAACAATTAATCGAACAAAATAAGATTAAATCTGCTGATGATGCTCAAGATTTTATGAGTGCGACACGTTTCGTAATGAAAAGTTACGACATGTTAAAAGTAGCTTAGTATAAAGTGAAATAACAGAGAACTGTATTTTCGAGAAGTAGAGTGAAGGAGTAACGCTTAGTAAGAATTCGTGATATGAACTCGCTATACTGTTACAGGCAGTATCCAGCTTACAGGGCTATCGAAACTATAAGCGATATATTAAAAATTAAAGATGAAATAGTAAAACGAATTAAATATGATTTAAAGAGCAGATATACATCAGGAATGATTAAGAGAGTAGAGATACCAAAAGGAGATGGAGAATATAGACCGCTAGGAATACCTAATATCTATGATAGACCAGTGCAACTATGTTTTAAACAAATATTAGAACCAATAGTTGAAAAGAGTTTTCATAAAAATTCCTTTGGATTCAGACCACAACGCAGTGCAGAATGCGTATTTGAAGCTTTAGAGATTTTAAAAAATGACCTTCCTGGGTTTGCGCCAGCTCTTAGAAGTTGGTATACTAATTGGAGTGAATTATCGCATTTTTTTAATTTCCCTATGGAAATTAGAAAGATGATCTATACTACTAATATAATTGAAAGTTTAAATAGTCAGTTTAGAAAAGTTAGTAATTCTAGATCTATTTATCCTAGTGAAGATGCTTTATTAAAGGTTCTTTTTCTTTCTAGTAAAAATATTATGAAAAAGTGGAACCAAAAAGTCAGAGG
>NZ_DBGBQB010000153.1:0-12327 GCF_048470075.1 Cetobacterium sp.
GATATAGACATATGTTTTTCGATAGTATTTTTAAAATATATATTTTGTCCAAAAAAAAGAAAAGCTAAAAGTAGTAAAACACTAGATAAAATGGCTAGTATTTTCTTTTTCATAAAATCCTCCTAAAATATTAAAGGCAAGAAATAAATTTCCTGCCTTTAAAGTATATTTCTAATTATAGAGCTAAACCACCACTAACTTCGATAGTTTGTCCAGTGATGTATGAAGATTCATCACTTGCTAAGAATAAAACAGTATTAGCGATATCTTCAGGCATACCTAATTTACCTAATGCTGTTCTTTCAAGCATCCCTTTTATAACGTCCTCAGGTAGAACGTCAGTCATTGGAGTAGAGATAAATCCAGGAGCAACACAGTTAGCTCTAACTTGAGCTCCTTTTCTAGCTAACTCTTTAGCCCAAGTCTTAGTCATAGCAATAACTCCACCTTTAGTAGCAGCATAGTTAGCTTGACCTATATTTCCGTATAAACCAACTACAGATGATATAGTAACAATTGACCCCTTCTTATTTTTTGTCATTAAAGGAGCAACAGCTTGAGTCATGTTAAATACTCCCTTTAAGTTAACATTGATTACAGCATCCCAAGCATCTTCGCTCATTCTTACAAAAGGAGCATCCTTAGTGATACCTGCATTGTTAACAAGAATATCAATTCTACCAAACTCATCTTTTATCTTTTTAACCAACTCTTTAATTGCTTCTCTATCAGTAACATTTAAAATTTCATGTCTAATATTAGCTTGTTCGAAAGTAGCCTCTCCCATATCACAAGATATAACTAACTCAGCACCTTCAGAAGCTAATTTTTCAACTATAGTTCTTCCAATTCCTCTAGCTCCACCAGTTACTAAAGCAATTTTTCCTTCTATTCTATTCATAAAGATCCTCCTATAAAATACATGTGTCATTTAATAGTATAATCATTTTAAAAAAATGTCAATAACTTCCTAAAAAAATTAATGAGCTGTTCCCATTTTGAATAGAGTTTCATTCAATTTATCAGCTTGTTTTTCAGGGAGTAAAAGAACTAACACATCTCCAGCTAAGATTTTACTGCTTCCTTTAGGAATATATTCAGTTTCACCTCTTCTGATAGCAACAACAAGGGTATTTTTAGGCCACGATATATCTTTAACTAATTTTTCATCAAACTCAGATTCAGCTGAAACAGGTATACAGATAAGAGTTTTTTCATGATGCTCATGACGTTCCTCTTCAAAGTCATCTTCAAATCTTTTCTTTGGCATTCTCTCGTATAGAATCTCATATATAGGTTCTAATTTTAGAATATCTGTGATGTAGTAGGCCACTATGGAAACTGTAGCAATAGCCAGAAGATGGTCAAAGCTACCAGTCATTTCCAAAATTAATATAACCCCAGTTATAGGAGCTCTAACAACGGCAACAAAAAATCCTGCCATACCTAAAATCATGTAGTGAATAATAAAGTCACTATGAAGATTAAACGCTGTAATAAGAGTTAAAGCATATATTTTTCCTAAAATAGCACCAAGAACAAGCATTGGTAAAAATATACCACCTTGAAAACCTGTTGCATATGATATTGTTGTAAATAATAGTTTAACAATAAATATTAAAAGTAAAAATAGAATGGTCTGTTTAAGGTGAGGTAACTCCTCAACTAAATGATGACCTCCACCAGTTATATCTGGCATAACAAAACATATGATAAAAGATAGTGTCATAACAGATGATATTTTAAAAGCTCTAGGTAATTTAATATCTTTAAAAATATCTTGAGTTTTAACTAAAGAAACTGTAAAAAGTTTTCCAAAAAATGCGATGACAATACCAAAAACTATAAAAAATAAAAATTGGAAATATGGGTTAACATCAGTTGGATATTTGATATTCAAATTAAAAGATGGATCCATCCCAAAAATTCTTCTAGCCACAAAATTTGAACAAATGCTTGCTAAGAATGTACAGATGATAAGTTTTGAAGAGAAGAAACGATGTAGCTCCTCCATACTAAATATAACTCCAGCCAGTGGTGCTCCAAAAGCTCCTGCTAAACCAGCACTAGAACCAGCAGTTACAAGATATTTTTCATCAGTATAGTTTCTTTTGAAAATTTTAGTAAATCCAAATCCTATATATGAACCCAACTGTACAGAAGGACCCTCTCTACCAAGAGATAGACCAGCTCCAATTCCAAGTAGTCCACCGAAGAATTTGACTAATAACTCTTTTACCCAGAAGATATAGTCTAATTTTCTCAAAATTAAAGCTTTTACTTGTGGAATTCCACTTCCACCAGTTGTAGGAAATTTTCTAGATAGATAATCTACAAAAAGACCTATAACAATAAAAATTCCCCAAATTAAAAGAAGCTTTGAAGGGTCTGTAAGAAGCTCTTTACCAATGTAGTGTTCTCTGAGATTACCCGCTATTTCTAAACCGTATCTATAGATTGATACAATAACCCCAGTAATAACACCCACAAGAAGAGATAAACCATATAAGCCTCTATTGCCTTTTTGGAGAAGTTCAACGTGATTTTTGATTTCTCTTTTTTTGCTCATAAAATCTCCTTGATTATATATTGTATTACTTGGGAATAGTAACACAAAACCTATAAAAAGTAAAGTAGAATCAAACAAAACTGAAAGACTTGCGTTAAATGAAAGGATGAGGTAAAATATAAAATAAATGAAAAAGTTATACTATGGGGTGATTAATTTGAAATTTAATAAAATGCAAGGAGCTGGTAATGATTTTTTACTGTTTAATGGAGTAGAAAATAAATATGAAAATTATTCAAAAATGGCCAAAAAACTTTGTGACAGACGTTATGGAGTTGGAGGAGATGGTATAATGATTGCGGAAGAAAGTCAAGTTGCCGATATAAAGATGGTATACTATAATTCTGATGGCTCAAAAGGTGAGATGTGTGGGAATGGAATTAGATGTTTTTCCAAATTTGTTTATGAAGAGGAAATTGTTAAAAAAAGGGAAATAATAATAGAGACAGGTGATGGAATAAAGGTAGCATATTTAGATGTAAATAGTGATGATAAAGTGGATTCTATAACAATCTCTATGGGAAAAGCTAGATTAAATCCCAAAGAGATTCCAGTTTTAATGGAAGGTGATAGAGTTATAAATGAAAAGATTGGTGTAGATGGAAAGGATATAATCTTTTCAGCAGTTTTAATTGGAGTTCCTCACGCTATTATTATAAGTGAAGATTTAGAAGGGGTAGATATTAACCATTTAGGGGAAAAAATTGAAAAAGATAGTTTGTTCCCTAATAATATTAATGTAAATTTTATTCAAGTTTTAGGAAGAGATAGAATAAAAATAAAAACTTGGGAAAGAGGTGCAGGAAGAACATTGGCCTGTGGAACAGGATCATGTTCCGGTGTATATATAGCTAATCTATTGGGATTAGTAGATGAAAATGTAGAGGTGGAAACTGAAGGTGGTATATTGAAAATAAAGTTACAAGGAGATGAAGTTTTTATGACAGGAGCAGCAGAGACCACATTTAAAGGAGAGGTAGTATGGGAATAGCAGAAAAATTAGTGTTCATTCTTTTTTTAATTTTAATAAGTGCATTTTTCTCTATGGCAGAGATATCTTTAGCAGGAGCTAGAAAAATAAAATTACAACTATTGGTGGATGAAGGAAATGAAAATGCAAAGAAAGTAATTGATTTACAAAGTAATCCTGGGAATTTTTTTACAACAGTACAGATAGGATTAAACATTGTTGCCATTTTAGCTGGTATAATAGGAGACGGAGTTCTATCTCCCATTATAACAAAATATATAGCAAACTCAACAGTGGCATTTTTAATCTCATTTACTTTTGTGACTGGATGTTTTGTTGAATTTGCAGATTTAATACCTAAAAGATTAGCTATGGTTTATCCAGAGAAAATAGCTTTGTCTTTAGTAAATCCAATGACTTTTACAATAAAAATCTTAACTCCAATTGTTTGGATTTTTAGTGGAGTAGCTAACTTGGTATTTAAAATTTTTAACACTCCAAATTCAAGGGATGAACTAATCACTCATGATGACATATTTGCTTTGGTAGATGCTGGAGCAGAAGCAGGAGTAGTACATACGAAAGAACATCACTTAATTGAAAATGTATTTGAACTTGAACAGAGATGGGTTTCATCAGCAATGACTACAAGAGATGAGATTGTGTACTTTACATTGGAGGAAACAGAGGAGAGCATAAAGCAAAAGATAGCGGAGTATCCGCACTCTAAGTTTTTAGTTTGTGAAAGTGATATAGACTCAATATATGGTTATGTTGGTTCAAAAGATATCCTACCTAGAATTTTAAAAGGAGAATCAAGTGGGCTTCAAAATATAAAGGAGATAACAAATAGAAATATTCTAATTATCCCTAATACTCTTACTCTATCGGAGATGCTAGATAGATTTAATGAAGCTAGAGAGGATTTTGCTGTAATTCTAAATGAATATGCCCATGTTGTAGGAGTTATAACTTTAAATGATGTTGTCTCTACTTTAATGGGAGATGTGGTTTACCCAATGCAAGAGGAATACATAATAAAAAGAGGGGATGGCTCTTGGTTAATAGATGGAGTTACTGCCACTGAAGATGTTAAGAAGGTCTTAGAAATTGAGGCTTTTCCAGAAGAGGATAGCTATGAAACAATAGCTGGATTTATGATGTATATGTTAAAAAGTATTCCTAAAAAAGGAGCACACATAGAGTTTGATGGATATAGTTTTGAAGTAGTTGATGTGGATAACTTTAAAATAGATCAGTTATTGGTAATAAAAGAGGAAAAAAAATCTGAAGATGATTCAGAGGATAAAGAGGAAAAATAAAAAGGTAGCTTATAAGCTACCTTTTTTTATCTTGTGATATTTTGTTCTTTAGCGATTCTTTTAACCTCTTCAGCAACAACAGTAGCCACTCTAGGATCAAAAGCATCTGGGATAACATATTCAGGAGTTAACTCATCCTCAGAGATTAATTTTGCTATTCCAACTGCTGCAGCAATTTTCATCTCTTCAGTTATTTTTTTAGCTTTAGCATCAAGAGCTCCTCTAAAAATTCCAGGGAAAGCTAAAACATTGTTAACTTGATTAGGGTAGTCCGATCTACCAGTACCTACAATTTTTGCTCCACCAGCAATAGCATCTTCAGGCATAATTTCAGGATTAGGGTTAGCCATTGCAAAAACAATTGAATCTTTATTCATAGTTTTAACCATGTCAATAGAAAGAATATTAGCAGCAGAAACACCGATAAATACATCTCTTCCAGCTACAGCTTCTCTAAGTTCACCCTTAATGTTTTCAGGATTTGTAATTTCAGCAATCTCTGATTTTAGGAAGTTATAGTTAGCTTTATCATCTCTATTAATAATTCCATCTATATCATTAACAACGATATCTTTTGCTCCCATTTTAATAAGAAGCTTAATAATAGAGCTACCAGCAGCTCCAGCACCACTAACAACAAACTTAGCTGTTTCAAAAGATTTATTAACTAACTTAAATGAATTGATAAGAGCTGCTACAACAACAATTGCTGTTCCATGTTGATCATCGTGGAAAACAGGTATATCAAGCTCATTCTTTAATCTTGTTTCAATCTCTACACATCTAGGAGCAGAGATATCCTCTAAATTTATTCCACCAAATCCTGGAGCAATTAATTTAACAGCTTTTATAATCTCCTCAGTGTCTTGTGTGTCTAAACAAATTGGGAAAGCATCAACACCAGCGAACTCTTTAAAAAGAATAGCTTTTCCTTCCATAACAGGAAGAGCAGCTTCTGGTCCGATGTTTCCTAAACCTAATACAGCAGATCCATCGGTAACAACGGCAACCATGTTTCCTTTAGATGTGTACTTATAAACATTTTCAACATCCTCTTTTATTGCTAAACAAGGAGCTGCAACTCCAGGGGAGTAAGCAAGACTTAACTCCTCTTTATTTGTAACGGCAACTTTTGACACCACTTCAATTTTACCTGAATGAGTCTCATGCAATTTTAAAGATTTTTCAAAAACTGTAGACATAATATATTACCCCTTTAATTAAATTTATTTTATTTAGAGCTATTTCTAGCTATTTCATATAGATCATTTCCTTGACAGTCGTTTATTACAATTGCAGGGAAATCAACAACTTCAAGTCTTCTAATTGCTTCAGCTCCTAAATCTTCATAAGCGATAATTTCACTACTTTTAACAGATTTAGCGATTAGAGCTGCAGCACCACCAACAGCAGCAAAATAGACAGCACCATTTTTTACGATAGAATCCTTAACTTTTTGATCTCTAGCTCCTTTTCCAATCATACCCTTTAATCCTTGATCTAAAATAGCGGGAGAGTATGAATCCATTCTATAACTAGTAGTAGGACCGCAACTTCCAATAGGTTGCCCCGGTTTAGCAGGAGTAGGTCCAGCATAATAAATAATTTGTCCTTTTATATCAAAAGGTAACTCTTTACCCTCTTCTAAAAGTTTAACCAATCTAGCATGAGCAGCATCTCTAGCTGTGTAAATAACACCAGTTATAGAAACAGCATCCCCAGATTTTAATTTTTTTATATCCTCATCTCTCAATGGAGTAGTTAGTTTGATCATAATGTTACCTCCTTGTGTCTAGCAGCGTGGCAATTTAAGTTAACAGCAACTGGTAAAGATGCAAAGTGACAGGCTTGAGTTTCAACTTTAACAGCAAGAGCAGTAGTTTTTCCACCAAGACCTTGAGGTCCAACATTTGTATTGTTTATTAAATCTAAAAGTTCAGCTTCTAATGCCGCAGCGATTGGATCAGGATTAACATCTTCAATCTCTCTTAAAAGAGCTTCTTTTGCCAATTCAGCACATCTTTCAAAGTTTCCACCAATACCAACTCCAACAACGATAGGAGGACAAGGATTTCCACCAGCATTTTTAACACTATCGATAACAAACTTTTTAATTCCCTCTACACCATCGGCAGGTTTAAACATTTTTAAAGTACTCATATTCTCAGAACCTCCACCTTTAGGAGCCACGATAATTTTAACTTTATCTGAACCAGGTATAAGTTTTGTATGGATAACTGCAGGTGTATTATCTTGAGTATTAACTCTATCAAGAGGATGTCTAATAACAGACTTTCTTAAGTATCCCTCTTTATATCCCTTAGCAACTCCAGCATTGATAGCTGAATAGATATCCCCATTAATTTTAACTTCAGTTCCAATCTCTAAGAAAACAACAACAAGACCAGTATCTTGACACATTGGAACGTTATCCTTAGCCGCAATCTCATCATTCTCGATAATTTGTCCTAAAATAACTTTCCCCAGTTGGCTAGTCTCATTCTTTTGACACTCTTTGATTTTGTTTAAAACGTCGCTACCGATAAAATAGTTAGCTTCAATACAAAGTCTAGCCACTTCGTTAGTAACTAAATCTAAATCTAGTACTCTCATTTTTTCCTCCTTAAAATTCCGTGTATGCTTTTTTATTAATAAAGAAAGGTACCATCTTTATTTTAAATAACAAAGAGGCACCTTCTTAAAAAACTACTTTTTGATTTTAACTCTCATTAAAAGGTCTCCTATTTTAACATCTCCAGAAGCAACTACTTCAAGTGCTTCAACTTGGTCCATGTTAGCAATTATAACAGGAGTTTTTGTTGATTTAGCGTGTTCTTTAATATAAGCTAAATCGTATTTAATAAGCTCATCTTTAACCTCTACAGTTGATCCTGGTTCAGCGATTCTAGTGAATCCCTCCCCATTTAATTTTACTGTGTCAATTCCAAAGTGAACAATTAATTCAAGTCCGTTAGGAACTTCAAAACTAACAGCGTGGTTAGTTGCGAAAATATCAATTTCCCCAGCAACAGGTGAGCAGATTGCTCCCTCAGTAGGGTCAATTCCACATCCGTCTCCAATCATTTTTTGAGAAAAAGCGTCATCTGGTATTTCGCTTAAAGGAATAACTCTTCCATTTAATGGTGAATAGATATTAAACCATTCATCCTCTTTTTTCTTTTTAAAGAAATCAAATAATCCCATAGTTAAATCTCCTTTCAAATAAAATGCGAAATATATGTAATATTATTTCACATTTAGTTCATTAAATCAATAATATTTTTAAAAAAAAGCATACAAAGAATAAAAGAAAAATTCATGTACTATAAATAAATTATATCATAAAAATTAATTAAATTCCTAGTAATTCTTTTATTTTTTTAATAAAATTATCCACATCCTCTTTTGTGCTATCAAAAGAGGTAACGAGTCTCACTTCACTAAGTGTTTCATTCCAAATGTAAAAATGAAAATGTTGTTGAAGTTTAGGAATAATATCTTTAGGAAATATCGCAAAAACAGCATTAGCTAAAACTTCTTTTGTGATAGGGATTCCAATTTTTTCTAAACTCTCTTTTAGATACTGTGCAGCATTATTAGCATTACTAGCACATTCAAACCAGATATTTTCCTTTATATAGGGAATGAACTGTGCAGACATAAATCTCATTTTTGAATATAACTGTAGATTTTGTTTTCTAATCCAAGAGAAATCTTTGGCAAGTTCTTTATTGAAGAATATTAAAGCCTCTCCAATCATCAATCCATTTTTAGTACCACCAAAGGATAAAACATCCACACCTAAATCTCCTGTCATCTCTTTAAAAGTACATCCTAAGGCAACAGCTGCATTGGAAATTCTAGCACCATCCATGTGAAGTAACATATTGTGTTCCTTAGCAAACTTTGAGATGTTTTTAATCTCTTCCAAAGAGTAGACAGTTCCATACTCTGTAGTTTGACTAATGGATATTATTTCAGCTTTAGGCTTATGAAAGTTATTTTGAAAAGTTAACCATTTTTTAGTTAAATCTAAATCTAATTTTCCATCTATGCTGGGAACAGTCAACAGTTGCATTCCAGTTATTTTAGATGGAGCTCCAGTTTCATCTTGGACTATATGGGCTGTTTCAGGTGAAATAACTGCAGATACACGCCCTTTCATACCCTCTAAGGCAAGGACATTAGCACCAGTTCCATTTAAAACAAAAAATACTTCCACATCCCCAAAGATATCTTTAAGACAGCTGATTGCTTCTTCAGTAATCTCATCAGCACCATATGCCGCTACGTGACCCTTATTAACTTCAGATATTTTTTCTAAAATTCTCTGATGAACGCCACTGTAGTTATCACTAGCAAAAGATTTTTTTATTACCATAATACCTCCCAATAAAAAATATTCTAATACATTATAGTTTTTTTCTTTGGAAAAAGCAAAAATAAATAAGACTTGACAAAATTAAAATAAATCTTTAATATTAAAATAAAGATATATTTCACTTGAACCATATATACTTCGAATACGGCGAAGAGTTTCTACGAGCTACCTTAAATAGCTTTCTATGGGTCATAGCTTAAGATTTTATTAAGTATTTTGACCTGTTTTTTGCAGGTTTTTTTTATTTTATTCGGTAATTATTATTAAATATTAAAATAAATTCAGGAGGAAAACATGGAGAAATTGTTTCAACTAAGGGAACATGGAACAACAGTAAAGCAGGAGATAATAGCGGGAGTTACAACATTTTTAACGATGGCCTACATCATATTTGTTAATCCTTCAATTTTATCGATGACAGGGATGGATAAAGGAGCGCTAATAACGGTTACATGTCTAGCATCGGCAATAGGAACTGCAATCACAGCATTTTGGGTAAATGCACCATTAGCTATGGCGCCTGGAATGGGACTAAATGCCTTTTTCACTTTTACATTAGTTTTAGGAAATGGAGCAACTTGGGAACAAGCTCTAGGAGTAGTTTTTATATCGGGAGTTATATTTTTAGCTTTAACTTTTTCAGGGTTGAGAGAGAAGATAATTGATGCTATACCAGCAGAGATAAGGCTGGCTGTTGGAGCAGGTATCGGTTTATTCATAGCTTTTATAGGGATGCAAGGGATGGGATTAATTGTAAGTAATCCAGCAACTGTTGTGGCTTTAGGAAAATTTAATCTGAATGTTGTTTTAGGATTAGTTGGTTTTGCAATTATGGGATTCCTAGAAATGAGAAAAGTAAGAGGTGGAATATTAATAGGGATAGTTGTCACTACAGTTTTAGGAATTATATTCGGTGCAGTTCAACTTCCAACACAGTTAATATCTATGCCACCAAGTCCAGCACCGATAGCTTTAAAGTTAGATGTATTGGGAGCAATTAAACCTATATTCTTAGGATCAATTTTCTCATTTATGTTTGTTGATCTATTTGATTCTTTAGGAACAATAATGGCTTGTGCTCATGAGGCTGAAATGATAGATGAAAAGGGTAAAATAAAGAATGTAAGTAAGATTTTAGAGGCTGATGCAATAGCAACAGTTATAGGTTCACTTTTAGGAACATCTACAACGACAACATTTGTTGAATCAGCTTCAGGAATTGCGGTTGGAGGAAGAACTGGATTGACTGCTTTAACAACTGCTGCACTATTTGCAATCTCACTATTTTTCTCGCCACTAATAGGAATTGTACCAGCTTTTGCAACAGCTCCAGCTCTTATATTAGTGGGAGTGTTTATGTTTAAAAATCTATTGGATATAGATTTTCATAACATAGAGGTAGCAATTCCATGTTTCTTAATTATAATAATGATGCCATTGACTTATAGTATCTCTATTGGAATATCTTTCGGATTTATCTCATACATACTGGTATGTGTATTTAATGGAAAGTTATCACATGTGAAACCAATAATGTGGGCAATAGGATTTTTCTCAGTAATAGAGTTAATGTTTAAATAAAAGAGGGGGGATACATCAAATTGATGTATCCCCTTTCTATTAGATTTCATAGACAATTTTTCCATTTTTTATAACCATTTTTGTATGATTAATACCAAAATGATAAAGAATATACTCTAGCGATTTGGAATTGAAAATGACTAAATCAGCTTTTTTTCCAATTTCAATAGAGCCTACTTCACTCTCCCTATTTATAGATTTAGCACCATTTATTGTAACTGCTTTTATAACTTCTATAGGGGACATATTCAAGTATAAAGCTGCAATTTGCATGATTAACTGTAAATTTTCACTGGGACATGATCCGGGATTATAATCTGTGGATAGAGCTATTTGGACTCCTTGCTCTATCATTTTTCTGACAGGAGCATACTCTTTTTTTAAATAAAAAGATGTTCCTGGAAGAATATTTGCAATAACTTTACTATTTTTAAGTGCCAAGATTCCCTTTTCACTGATGGCCATCAGATGTTCTGAAGACGTGGTCTCCAGCTCTCCAGCCAACTCCGCTCCTCCAATACTTTCAATTTCATCAGCATGTATTTTTAACTTAAATCCCAATTTTTTTGCTTCTTTTAATATCTCTTTACTTTGTTCTATAGAAAAAATTCCATGCTCACAGAAGATATCACAAAATTCAGCTAAGTTTCTTTCTTTTATTATAGGAAGCATTTTTATAATTTTTTTAATAAACTCCTCTTCGTGTCCTCTATATTCTTGTGGAATAGCGTGAGCTCCCATAAAAGTTGAAACAATATCAATAGGTTGCTCTTTATCCAGTATTTTATTGACTTCCAATTGTTTAATCTCTGTTTCTAAGTCTAATCCATAGCCACTTTTACTCTCAATTGTAGTTACGCCAAATGTTAGCATTTTTTTTAAACTATCTTTAGCTTTTTCAACTAACTCCTCTTTTGTGGCTTTTTTTGTGGCTTTTACGGTACTTAAAATTCCGCCACCAGCATTTAAAATATCCATATAAGTTGCACCTTTAGCTTTTAAGAACATCTCATTTTCTCTAGAACCTCCATGGACTAGATGAGTATGGGAATCAATTAATCCAGGTGTAACCAAAGCTTTATCCGCATCGATTAAAACTGTTTTACTGTCTACAAGAGTTTTATCATAAGGTCCTTTCCCTAAAAAAAGAATAGTACCATTTTTAATAGCTACATATGCATCTGTTAATATCTCAATATTTTCCATAGAATTTTTATTAGATATATCTATCTCTTTAGAAGTAACAAGAGTTCCTATGTTATAAATTAATAAATCACTTGCCATTTTAGCTCCTTTTATTTCACCAATTTTTCTATTAAAGTTTCATTTACAATATATGGTAAAGTTATATGGTCTGTTCCCTCATTGTTTTTATTAAACTCTATAACTGTTTCAATGGAGTGAGGATTTCTTGCCCAAGCTCTTCTTGCTACTCCTCCCATTACATCCCATGGCATTGCCTGCATTAAAATGTTATCAACTCTTTTACTTCCATCTAAAACCA
>NZ_DBGBQB010000154.1:0-8849 GCF_048470075.1 Cetobacterium sp.
TATTACATTATTCTCTTTTGTTTTAAAAATTCCTTTAGAAAAAAATTTTTTCTTGTTTTTTTCAAAAAAATAGAGTATATACGTACTACCTAGCAGTTAACTTATTTTAAAGGAGTGATTTTAATGATAAAAAAATATTTACCATTATCTTTTGCAGCAATTTTACTTTGTAGTTCTGTTACAACTTTTGCTGGTGAAACCAAAGTTTATCAAGGTTTAGGGCAAACATCAAACTTTAGAATAGGTCCAGGTAAAGACAGTGAAGGACAACAGGTCTATAGCTTTAACTATGTTGATGCTGCTGTACTTTTTGACGCTGAAGGTAAAATTATAAATGCTGTTGTTGATGCCTTAGAAGTTAGTTCTCCAAATTATGATGGTGAAAGTATGCCACACTTTTCTGGTTGGCCTGGTGCTGAGGGATATAACTCCACTGATCATAAAACTAAAAAAGTGATTGGAAAAACTGAAAACACTCCTACTAATATCGCAAATGAAGTTGACAACTGGAAAACTAAAAGACAGCGTGGAGCTACTTATGGAATGAATCCTAAAAATGAGTGGGATGAACAGATGGATTTTTTCCAAGAGAAATTTAAAGGTAAGACAGTTAATGAATTAGAACTTATTTTCACAAAACTTTATTCAGATGTAAATGGTAGACCTCTAAAAGAAAATAGCAGAAATGAAAAGGATAAGGAAAAATATAACAGTTTAACCGAAGCTGAAAAAAAAGAGGTAGCTGATATTACTGCAGGTGCTACTATGAGTTTAAGAGATAGCCATGGAGATATTTTAGGTGCAATTAAAAAAGCCTATGAAAATCGTGTAGAGGTAACAATCCCAACTAAATAACCCCAAACCAAACTGAAACTTTTCACAAAGTTTCAGTTTTTATTTTATTGACATTAATTTTTTAGTGTGCTAAATTAAATATAAGAAGTATTTTTTAAACTTATTGTGTACACTATTTAATCACAATAAATCATTTTTAAGGAGATTTTAACATGAAAAAAATTGTCGTTGTTGGAAGTATAAATATGGATTTAGTCACAATCTGTGAGAGAGCGCCTCGTGGTGGTGAAACTCTTTTAGGTAAAAAATTCATGCAAATTCCAGGTGGAAAGGGGGCTAACCAAGCTGTTGCTATCGGTAAGATGAACACTCCTGTTTCTATGCTAGGTAAGATTGGTAAAGAGGGTATGGGAGATATTATTTTAAACTCCATGAAAAAAGATGGAGTGGATGTTTCTAACATCGAATATTGTGATGAGGCTACTGGAATTGCTAAAATTATCGTAGAGGAAAATGGTCAAAATAGAATTATCGTTGTTCCTGGTGCTAATTATGATGTGGATGCTGCATATATTGATAGACATTTAGATAGTATAAAAAATTGTGATATACTTGTTACTCAATTGGAAATCCCTATGGATACAGTTAAATATTCATTAAAAAAAGCTAAAGAGTTAGGGAAAATAACTATTTTAAATCCCGCTCCTGCTAATAAATTAGATGAGGAGATTATCTCTAATGCTGACTACATAATTCCCAATGAAACTGAACTAGAGATTCTATCTGGAATCCCTGTCACTGATGAGAAAAGTGTTATAGAAGCAGCTAATATACTTTTAGATAAAGGGGTTAAAGGCTTAATTGTTACCCTAGGTAGTGTGGGGTCTATGTTCATAAGCAAAACTGAAAAAAAATCATTCCCTGCTTATAAAGTTAAAGCTGTGGATACAACTGCTGCTGGTGATAGCTTTATTGGTGGTTTTGTCAATGGTCTTGCTTCTGGTTTATCATTTGATGAAGCAATTGATAGAGGAACTAAAGTCGCTGCCATATCTGTTACTAGAGTTGGTGCTCAAACTTCAATTCCTACCCTTGAAGAGGTATTAAATTTTAAAGGAGAATAGATTATGAAAAAAGGAAAACTGTTAAATAGCGAACTTTCTTATGAAATAGCGAAAATCGGACACACATCTCACATTACAATTTGTGATGCTGGATTACCATTTCCAAAGGGAGTAAAAAGAATTGATTTAGCTATTGAGGCTGGATATCCTAGCTTTATTAAAACTTTAGATGCCATTCTTAGTGAGATGATGGTTGAAGAGATTGTTTTAGCTTCTGAGATTAAATCAATAAACCCTAAAGTTTACAACGAAATTTTAGAAACTTTTATTAAAAATGGAATGAATCCTAAAATTGTTGAGGTTCCTCATACAGAGTTTAAGGAGATTACAAAAGAGAGTGAGGCAATCGTTAGAACTGGTGAATGCACTCCATATGCAAATATTATTTTAAAGTCAGGAGTAGTTTTTTAAATGAAAAAAGAGATTGTTTTACAAATGAAAGATATATGTAAATCTTTCCCTGGAGTAAAGGCATTGGATGGAGCTTCTTTAAATGCCTATAAAGGTAGAGTGATGGCTTTAATGGGAGAAAATGGAGCTGGAAAATCAACTCTTATGAAAATAATGACTGGTATCTATACTAAAGATTCTGGAACAATTTTTTATCATGGAGAGGAAGTGACTTTTAAGGGAACCAAAGATTCTCAGGAAGCTGGTATCGCCATTATACACCAAGAGCTAAATTTAATTCAACACATGAGTATAACTGAAAATATTTTTCTAGGAAGAGAGATTACAAATAGTCTTGGTAAAATTGATTGGTCACTTATGCATAGAGAAGCTAGATCTATTTTAGACCTTTTAAATGTTGAGGATAGTGAAAAAACTTTAGTAAAGGATTTAACTATAGGTAAGATGCAGATGATAGAGATCGCTAAGGCTCTTTCTCAAAACGCTAAACTTATCGTTATGGATGAGCCCACTGATGCTTTAACAGACAAAGAAACTGAAAGTCTTTTTAAAGTTATCAGAGAGTTAACTTCTGAAGGAAAAAGCATCATCTATATCTCTCATAGATTAAAAGAGATACCAGCTATCTGTGATGATATAACCATTTTAAGAGATGGAAAATTCATATCTGAAGCAGAGGTTAAAGATATTAATGAGGACTATATTATTGAAAAAATGGTTGGAAGAACTTTAAGTGAACAATTTCCCAATGTTATAGTAACTCCTGGAGAGGAAGTTCTAAAAGTTGAAAACCTTTGTGGAGAATATGTTGAAAATGCCTCTTTCTCTCTAAAAAAGGGGGAGATTTTGGGTGTGGCTGGACTGATGGGAGCTGGAAGAAGTGAACTAGCAAAAACTATCTATGGATATTATAAAAAATCTTCTGGAAAAATTTTTATAGATGGGAAAGAAACTACTATAACATCACCTGAATCTGGAGTTAATCATGGTATCGCCTATGTTTCTGAAGACAGAAAAGGGGACGGATTAGTTTTAGGGTTAAGTGTCAAAGAGAATATGACTCTTTCATCTTTAAAGTTTTTCTCAAATAGATTAGGTTTAAATAAAAGTGCTGAAAACAAATCGGTTAATGAGTATATTGAAAAATTTGGAGTAAAGACTCCTTCACCTAATCAAATTATTAAAAATTTAAGTGGTGGAAACCAACAAAAAGTAGCTATTGCAAAGGCTCTTTTAACTAATCCTAAAATTCTTATTTTAGATGAACCAACTAGAGGAGTAGACGTTGGAGCTAAAAAAGAGATTTATGATGTTATTAATGACCTAAAGAAAAAAGGTCTTAGTATCATTATGATCTCTTCTGAAATGCCTGAAGTAATGGGATTAAGTGACAGAATTATGGTTATCCATGAACATAAAATAAGTGGAACTCTTTCTAAGAATGAGTTTACTCAAGAAAAAATAATGAGATATGCAGTGGGAGTTGAATAAATAATGTTAAAAAAAATATATAACAATAAGCCTTTAATCGGTTTAATTGTTTTTTCTATAATCGTTTCTTTTTTAAATCCAAGATTTTTATCAGTTAATAATATTCTAAATGTTCTAAGACAAACATCTATAAACTCAGTGATAGCTATTGGTATGACTTTAGTTATTTTAACTGGTGGAATCGATTTGTCAGTTGGATCTATTTTGGCCTTAACTGGAGCTTTTGGAGCAAGTTTAATAGCCAGTGGTATAAATCCAATCTTAGCAATTATTATCGCCATTGTAATTGGAGCTATCTTTGGTATTTTTAATGGTTTACTTATATCATATGCCAAACTTCAGCCATTTATAGTTACTCTGGTTACTATGACTCTTTTAAGAGGAGCAACTCTAGTTTTCACAGATGGTAAACCTATCCCTGTTAGAGATGGAGGAGACTTTTTCGACAATATAGGAGGTGGATATCTTTTTGATATTCCAATCCCTATCTATATAATGATTGCTCTTTTTATTGCAGGATACTATATCTTAACTAATTTAAAGTTTGGTAGATATATCTATGCCATTGGTGGAAATGAGGAAGCTACTAAGCTTTCAGGAGTAAATACATCTAAATATAAAACTTTAGTATATGGAGTTTGTGGAGCTCTATCAGCATTAGCTGGAGTTATTGTTACATCAAGACTTGGTTCAGCTCAACCAACTGCTGGTTCTGGATATGAGCTTGATGCTATCGCTGCTGTTGTTTTAGGAGGAACATCATTAGCTGGTGGAGTTGGTACTATTGCAGGAACTGCTCTTGGAGCTATTATTATCGGTGTTCTTGGAAACGCTTTAAATCTTTTAAATGTATCATCTTATTATCAGATGATGGTAAAGGCTTTAGTTATTCTTGTCGCTGTTTTAATAGATAAAAAATCTTCAAAATAAATTTAATGGGTGGTGTAGTATGAAAAATAAATTAAGATTTTTAGGATTGATGATTCTCGCTTTAGGTATGGGAACTATGGCAGAAGCTGCTAAAATTGGGTTGGTAGTTTCTACACAGGATAACCCTTTCTTTGTTACTTTAAAAGAGGGAGCTGTTTCCAAAGCAGAAGATATGGGACATGAAATTGTTGTTTTAGACTCTCAAAATGACCCTTCTAAAGAGTTAGGAAATGTGGAGGATTTACTTATTAAAGGAGTGGATGTTCTTTTAATAAATCCAACTGATTCTGATGCTGTTGTATCTGCTGTTAAAGCTGCCAATCGTAATAAGGTTCCTGTTGTAACTTTAGATAGAGCCTCTAATGGAGGTAAGGTAGTTACTCATATTGCCTCTGATAACGTAGCCGGTGGAGAGATGGCTGGAAACTTTATCATAGAAAATTTAAATGGAAAAAATAATAAAGTTGTTGAATTGGAGGGAATTCCTGGAACAACAGCTGCTCGTGATAGAGGTGAAGGATTTAATAAGGCTGCTCAAAATAAGCTGGATATTGTTGCAAAACAAGCCGCTGACTTTGATAGAACTAAAGGACTTAATGTTATGGAAAATATTTTACAAGCACAAGCTGAAGTTAATGCCGTTTTCGCTCACAATGATGAGATGGCTCTTGGAGCTCTAAAAGCTATTGAAGCATCTGGAAGAAATGATATTATAGTTGTTGGTTTTGATGCCACTGAAGATGCTGTTAAAGCTGTTAAAGAGGGTAAACTTGCTGCAACTGTCGCTCAAAAACCAGCTGAAATTGGTTCTAAGGGAATAGAAGCTGCTGATAAAATTGTAAAAAAAGAGGCTGTTCCTCAATTTATTCCTGTTGAACTAGAACTTATAACACAATAATTTTTTAAATATCTTTAGCATTAAAGAAATATATAAAGAGGCTGTTCAAAAACGAACAGCCTCTTCTATATTCTAGGTAATATTAGTATCAATTTTTCTAGAATCTAGCATTAATTTTGTTGCTGTATATGATACTACTACAATAACTAACCATCCTAATACATTCAAAGGCAGTGTTTTTACTATATACGCTGCTATAATTACTCCCACAATTCCTGTCAATGTTATGATTAATGTAGCTCTTCTATTATAAGAATCTTCTTTTATAAATCTGATGCTTGCTGCTGGCATTAAAAACGCACATGATCCCATCATAATTGGAAATGCAACTATTGGACTCAATCCCAAAGAGTATACCAGCGCCATACATGGCGCATACAATCCAATTCCTAACGTCATCAAAGCTCCCAATATAAAGTTTCCTACTATAGCAATTAAAAGCTTAACTCCTGTAAGTCTAGTTGCTTCTCCTCCTGTTGGCATTATCCCTAACTTTCCAGCTATCATAATTACAACCACTGCAAATAATGCTATTGCCATCCATCTTTGGATTTTTTTTTCACTCATTTTAGAAACTATTCCCGCTCCAAAAACTGCTCCCACTACTGCTGAAAAAATCATTGAAACAAGGGTTATTGAACCAACTTTTACTTCTTTAATAAATATAAGAGCCTCCACTACAACTGGAATGCACATTGCTGTATTAAGTGTTCCTGGAATCACTCTATCATTTACTAATTTAAACTGTCTAAAGATAACAGTCATTGGAGCAAAACCTCCTATTCCCAGAGTATCAAAAAAATTTATAATTAATCCTGTTAAAGAAAATACAACTACTCCTCCCTCTTTTTCTACCTCACCATTTAAGTAGGAATTTCTATAATCCTGTACAAAGAAAAATAAAAATATAAGCCCTGCTATTACCAAAATTACTAAAAGAACATTGGCTAAATTCAATCCGCTCACCCCCACCATTTTTTATTTGAGAGAAAATCCATATTTAAGAGGATCTTCTATATCTATTAGCAAATGATTTACCCCCGTAATGTATGCACTTGCTGTAATTTCTGGAATTATATAAGTGATTCCAGCTTTTTCAAAAGTTTCTAAAATTTTTCCTTTAAACTGAGTTCCTATTATGCTCTCATATACAAAAACTTCTCCTATTCCTAATTCTCCTTTTGCATAAAGAGTGGCCATTTTAGCTGATGTCCCTGTTCCACAAGGAGATCTGTCTAATTGCCCTGCTCCAAATACAACAACATTCTGAAGAGTTGAAGTTGGATTTTTAGGAGCTCCATAAATCTCTACAAGATCTATTGTCTTAATATGCTTTAGTTCTGGATGCTCTACTTTTACTTGCTCATTCACAGCTCTAAGAATTGCCATTCCTATTTTATTAATCTCATTTGCATTAGCTGGACAAATCTCTATTTGAAGGTCTTTACTCTCTACAATGGCAAAAAAACTTCCACCAAATGCCACATCTAATTTTAATTTTTTTCCAAATTCTGGCACATCCACTAAAATATCTTTTTTATAAAGAAACGATGGAACATTTTTAAAACTTACCTCTTTTGCCTTTCCACCTTCCACAAGCACTTCTCCTTTTACCAATCCTGCTGGAGTTTCTAATATAATCTTAGTTATTGGTTCAGTTATTTTTTCAACTAATCCCATCTCAACTGCTATTGTCATGGCTCCAATAGTTCCATGTCCACACATATTCAAATATCCTCCTCCATCCATAAATACAATTCCAAAATCAGCCTCTGGATTTATTGGAGGTACAATAACAGATCCAAACATATCGTTATGTCCTCTAGGTTCATGCATTATTGCTGTTCTAATATAGTCAAAATTTTCAATAAGGATACTCTTTTTTTCTTGCATTGAATTTCCACGTATATATGGAAAACCACTGATAACAACTCTTGTTGCTTCTCCCATAGTATGAGAATCTACCGCAATAATCTCCTTAGAAATTTTCATTTTTATCTCTCCTCATTTTTAATTTCAAAAGTGCACTAGCTTTTTTAGCATCTACTATTGAAACACTATTCTCTCCAACAACCTCTGTTTCTATCCCTTCAATACTTTTATTTATATCCACAATGGTATTCATATATTTATTTTTTACAACAAATTTTCCTTGTGTCCCTATAAAACTTACTCCTACAACACAAACTCCTCTATTTCCTAACTCTCTTATAGTGTTTTCAAAATCTACATGACTATTCCCCCAACCATCAAGAGAAAAAATAACCCCTTCAACTCCCATACTTTTTATTAAAACTGCTGCCCTTTTCCCTACAAAATACTTCTCACTATTGGACTGAGGTGTTCCTACAACTACAACTCCTAAGAGATTAAACTCTTTATCTTCTGCTAATATTTTTAAAAGTGGATCCCTAAAATGATGAAGCGTTGTTTCTTTTGTAGATGGTCCAACTCCCATTTCTCTCCCTCCTATATCTCTTTTTATCCAAATATTAATGCATAGCTCTTATAGCTCCATCTCTATATTCATTTTTACTTATAAAAATAGGTATATTCATAAAATCAATTATTGAATATCCTCCGCGAAATCCACTAGGTTCCTCTGAAAATAATCTTGTGTCATACATAGCCCCTTGTCCAGCTACCTGTTTTAAAATAATAATTTTCTTTCCACTAAAATTAGGTATATCTATATAGTCATGCCTTTCATTTGCATCTTTTCCATTTTTTACTCTAAGCACTTCCCTTATTTCATCCATATAAATGTCACATATCTCATGGCAACAATCTATACATGCTCTTTCTACATAAGCATTTTTAAAAACTTCTATATCAATATGTATTATCCAATCATCTATTTCAGGGGTTCCCACTCTTCCATATTTAACTACATCTCTCAAAATTCCATTTGATTTTCCAAACTCACATATTTGATTTCCATTTTCATCTGCTCCTGTGAGCATAACCACAACTCCTGTTAATGTATGAGTAATTCCTGTACCTATTTCACCCAAGACTTTTGTGGATATAGGTATAAAATCCATAATAGAATTTATTTGAAGATCTTTTTTTTCAGGTTTAACTATATTTATGCTTATGTCCTTTATATACGTATTAAATTTTTTTGAAAAAATCAGAATTCTTTTTAATTTACTTTCTCCTTTTATATTTAGTTTTTTATTACTTATCTCTATATTTTC
>NZ_DBGBQB010000155.1:0-3287 GCF_048470075.1 Cetobacterium sp.
AAATACCTCAGATTAATTCAAAATTAATCTGAGGCAATCATCTGCTACTTCTCTACCGCCACTTTATTTTTCCTTATATAAATCCCCTCATAGTCTTTTAAGGAGTTTAATGCTATTTTAGATAATGGAACTATTGCAATAATATTGAATACTGTCATCAATGCTACTCCTAAATCACCCAACTCCCAAACAAATAGATATTGAGCCATTCCACCAACAAATAGCATAATCAATGCTAAAATTTTATAGGCATCTTGAGCCTTCATTGTATCACCAAATAAAAATGCTATATTGGACCGGGCATAAAACAATATTCCTAAAAATGTACTGAAACTAAATAAGAATAGTATTAAAGCCACTAAAGGTGTTCCTATGCTTCCTATATGATAGTTCATACAACTTTGAAGAAGGTCCATTCCCACTTTTCCCTCTCTCACAGATAAAGGCGCTAATAACATTGTAAAAGCTGTACAGCTACATATTAGTAATGTGTCTATAAAAACTCCCAGTGCTTGAATTAATCCCTGTTGAGCTGGATGTTCCACATCTGCTGCTGCCGCTGCACAAGGAGCCGATCCACTTCCAGCTTCATTTGAAAACAACCCTCTTTTTACTCCCTGCATTAAAACTGCTCCAAAGCCACCAGCAACTATCTGTTTTGCTCCAAAGGCTTCCTGAAATATCTCTGCAAACATACCTGGAACTGCTCCTATATTTTTTATAAGTATATATATAGTCAGTATAAGATATAGAGTTGCCATTATTGGAACCACTTTATTCAGCACTTCCACTATCTCATCTTTTCCTCTTTTTCCAAATAGAACAACTGCTCCCAATACAGTCATTCCTATTGATGTATATAGAGGTGCTATTCCAAATGCATTACTAAAAGATTCAGAGACAGAGTTAGATATTATTTGTGTTATTCCAACCCAAGTTATCAGTCCTGAAATAGCAAATAAAATACCACAAATTCTAAAGTTTGAGGATTTTTTATAAAATTTTTTCTCATTTTTAGATATGATATCCGAATCTATCTCTAAGTCCCTTTCAAAAGGGTCTTTTTTTCTAGATTCAACTATTACTTCCATTCTATTCATAAAATAGGCTGGTCCACCTCTCCATCCACCATACAGAGGATCTTTTTCCTTATAAATTTGAGCTAATGTGCTCTCTACAAAAGCTGTATTTGATCCTATTATTGCCGCAATCCACATCCAAAATATAGCTCCAGGTCCTCCAAAGGAAACAGCTGCTACTACACCTGCTAAATTCCCCATTCCTACCCTAGAGGCTGTAGCTATAAACAGTGCTTGTAATCCAGAGATTCCTTCTTTATCTTCACTAATTTTACTTTTTAAAACTATTTTTATCATCTCTGGAAACAATCTAAAAGATAACATTTTAGTCTTATAACAGTAGTATAACCCCGTAGGAATTAACATTAAAACCAATAAACTCAATCCAATACTAGTTTTTCCCACATTAAACAGTACTATATCTCCCCATAAAAAACCATTTAATGCACTCACTGTTGTCTTTAATGGTGATAACAATGAATCTATAAACCCCATCACATACCTCCTAATCTCTATTTTAGTAGAAAATTTATGTCGGTATTTTTAAATTAAAATATCCCTAGTATAGACTTATAGTACTTTAAATTTGAATATCTATTTCTGAGAAAATCTTCCAGTAAAGAATCTTAAACAAGGTGGTTCATACTCCCATTTCAATCCTTTTATCTGATCTCTATTTTTATATAGCTCTATAACTGCATCTGCCACATAATCTAGATGTGCATAAGTGTACACTCTTCTTGGAATAGTTAATCTAACAGTTTCCAATTTAGGATAGTGATTCTTACCTGTTTTTATATCTCTTCCAGCTGAAACGATACCTCTTTCCATAGTTCTAACTCCAGAGTGCTCATAAATGGCTGCTGCTAATGCTTGAGCAGGAAACTCATCCTGAGTTAAATGTGGTAAAAAAGCTTTTGCATCTAGGA
Source organism: Cetobacterium sp. (assembly GCF_048470075.1). GTDB lineage: Bacteria > Fusobacteriota > Fusobacteriia > Fusobacteriales > Fusobacteriaceae > Cetobacterium_A. The sequence goes on from NZ_DBGBQB010000155.1 coordinate 2,009, forward strand.
ATATAGCATGTCCTCCATAAGGTTTTACCATTGGCACTCCTGCTGCATCTAATTTTTCTCCTAAATATCTTATCTGATTAACTCTATGACTTATATACTCATAATTAACTGCCTCTCTAAGTCCGATTGCCATAGCTTCCATATCTCTTCCAGCTAATCCTCCATAGCTTGGCATACCTTCAAATTGCACAACTGTAGCCGTAGCTTGTAAATATAGTTCATAGTCATTCATACATAAAAAACCACCTATATTAGTTAAACAATCTTTTTTTCCACTCATTGTACATCCATCACCATAGGAAAACATCTCTTTTACAATATCCTTTATAGATTTATCTGCGTAACCTTCCTCTCTTGCCTTTATGAAATAGGCATTCTCAATACATCTAGTTGCATCATACATAATTTTAATTCCATATCTATGAGCCAGTTCTGAAACAGCTTTTATATTGGCCATTGACACTGGTTGTCCTCCTGCTAAGTTAACTGTTACTGCTAAACAAATATATGGTATTTTTTCTGCTCCAACTTCATCTATCAGTGCTTGAAGTTTATTTAAATCTACATTTCCCTTAAACGGTAGATCTATTTGAGAGTTATGAGCCTCATCTATTATAATATCTCTAAAAGTTGCTCCATTTCTCTCCTGATGGAATCTAGTTGTTGTAAAATACATATTTCCTGGAACATAATCCCCTGGTTTTATTGTCAATGTTGATAAAATATTTTCTGCCCCTCTTCCTTGGTGAGTTGGAACTACATACTTAAATCCAAAAAGTTCTTGTACTGTTTTTTCTAAATGATAAAAATTTCTACTTCCTGCATATGCTTCATCTCCCATCATCAATCCTGCCCACTGAGCATCGCTCATAGCATTTGTTCCTGAATCAGTAAGTAGATCTATATAACACTCATCAGACCTCAATAAAAATGTGTTATATCCAGCTCTTTCAATAGCCTCCTTTCTCTCATCTTTTGTCATAATAGCCATGTTTTCAACCATCTTTATTTTATATGGTTCTGGGGCAAATCCTTTTGACATAATAACTCCTCCTCAATTATTTTTTCATTAATAAAGTATACACTTTCATTTTTCTTATTAGTAAAGTATATACTCTATCTTCTTTTTTATGTCAATATGGTTTATTTTAGAACGATATTCTATTAATTTTTTTTAACTTGTTTTTTATAAAGTTTATTTTTTATTTTTTTTATTAATTTAAACTTCTTTTTGGTTGTTTTTTATAATATATATATTTTTTGCCTATTAGCTATCCTA
>NZ_DBGBQB010000156.1:0-1712 GCF_048470075.1 Cetobacterium sp.
ATTGGTGGAGGATCATCATATACACCTGAAATTATTGAAGGCTTTATAAAAAGATATGAGCAACTTCCTGTGAGCGAACTCTGGCTTGTTGATATTGAAGATGGGAAAGAAAAATTAGAAATAGTTGGTGCTTTAGCTAAAAGAATGATAGAAAAAGCTGGATTAAAAGATAAAATGTTCATCCATTTAACTTTAGATAGAAGAGAAGCCTTAAAAAATGCTGATTTTGTGACAACTCAATTTAGAGTTGGTCTTTTAGAAGCTAGAATTAGAGATGAAAAAATCCCTTTAAATTTTGGAATGATTGGTCAAGAAACAAATGGTCTTGGAGGTTTTGCTAAGGCTATGAGAACTATTCCAGTTATTTTAGATATTTGTAAAGATATAACTGAACTTTGTCCGAACGCGTATCTAGTAAATTTTACAAATCCAAGTGGTATTATAACTGAAACTGTAATTAAAAATTATCCAAATATAAAAGTTGTAGGACTATGTAATGTACCTATTGGAATGAAAAAAAGTGTAGTTAAAACTTTAGATGTTCCTGAATCGGAGATTGAATTTATATGTGGAGGGTTAAATCACTTTCTATGGGGAAGAAAAGTTTTACATAATGGTATAGATGTAACTCAAAAGGTTATTGAAAAAAATATTGAAGAGTCAGATAATCTTCCAGCTAATTTGAAGAATTCAGCTCAGTGGTTAAATGAACAAATTAGAGATTTGAAAATGATTCCTTGTGGATATCATAAATATTATTATTTAACAGATGAAATGCTAAATGAGCAGTTAAAAGAGATACGTAGTGGACTTGGAACTAGAGGAGAACAAGTTCGTGAAGTTGAAAAATCTCTTTTTGAACTATATAAAGATCCAAATTTGAATATAAAACCAAAAGAGTTAGAAAAAAGAGGGGGACAATACTATTCTGATGCTGCTTGTGAGCTAATCTCATCAATCTATAACGATTTAGGAACTGTTATGACAGTTTCTACTAAAAATAATGGAACAATTGATTGTTTACCTAATAACTGTGCTGTTGAAATCACTGTTAAAGTTTTTAAGAACACTCTTGAACCACTACCACAAGATCCCATGCCAATTGAAGTCAGAGGGATTTTGCAACTTATGAAAAACTACGAAGAGATGACAATAGAAGCTGGAGTAAATGGAGATTATAATAAAGCTATTCAAGCTCTTACAATAAATCCCCTTGTCACTAGTGGACATGTTGTAAAAACACTTTTAAATGAAGTTATTAAACAAAATAGAAAATATCTACCTCAATTTAAAAATCTAAAATTATAACTGGAGGAAATATGAAAAAAATATTACTTTTATGTGCAGCTGGTATGTCAACATCAATGCTTGTTAATAAAATGAAAAAGGTCGCTACTGAAAAAAATATAAATGTTTTAATAGAAGCTAAATCTGTTGAGGAGTTACAGGAAAATCTAGAAATATTTGATGTATTTTTACTGGGGCCACAAATTAGATTTAAAAAAGATCAATTGAGTAAAATTGCAGCTGAGGCTGGAAAACCTTTAGAAGTTATAAATACTATCGATTATGGAATGATGAAAGGTGAAAAAGTTTTAGAATACGCACTTTCTCTGATAAAGTGAATCTGTATAATATGGATATTTAAAAAGGGATGACTTTTAAGGGAGTATAAATAATTTTGTGTAAATAATAATTGCAGACCTTCTAGA
>NZ_DBGBQB010000157.1:0-20530 GCF_048470075.1 Cetobacterium sp.
GGTTAAAGATTTAGATATTAAAATTCTAGGTTTTATACCTTATATATAACTAAATTTATAAAGGGGGGACTACAATGTTAAAAAAATTTATAGGTTTACTTTTTGCTTTTTTATTGATGGGATGTAATAATCTTTCAATTCCAAACCCTATGGAAAGCTTTCAAGAGAGCGATAAAATGACTACATCTGTAGACTCAGAAAATGAGGTAATTGGAATTGGCTCTTCTAAAATTGGGAGTAGTGGAACATTAGTTGCAAATGGTAAAGCAAGTCGTGAGGCAAAAGACAGATTAAAATCTAAAATTTTATCTGAAGAGGATATTATTTTTAAATCATTTTTAGTTTCAGCTGATCCATATACAAAAAAAATTCTTTCCTCTGCACTCCCTGATTTAATGGATTATACTGCTACACAACTTGTACAAAAATCTGTGGAAAAAGATAATTGGACAGAAAATAATAAAGTTTATGTGGTCTACAGTATCTCAAAAAATGAGATTCTAGCAGAATCTCAAAATATATTTATTCAGTATATTGATGATATAAATAGTAAATTTCAGCTTATTAAAGAGGGGGTAACTCAAACACAATGAATATAGAAACACTAAACCTAAATAGTAAATATCAAAAAAACGAACTGAAGGAGTTTCTGAAAAAATTTCAACTGAATTTTGATGAAACTATTGACTACTCATTGGTTATCAGAAAAGATGAGGAGATTGTCGCAACCGCTTCCAAGAGCAAAAATATCATAAAGTGTTTTGCTATAGATGACTCTTTAAGAGGGGAGGGTGTTACAAATACACTTGTCACAACTCTTCTTAATAAATCTTTTGACCAAGGTATTTTTCACTCTTTTGTTTTTACAAAACCTTCAAATGAAGATATTTTTAAAGGAGTGGGATTCAAACCGATTTCAAAGACTGACAAAGTAGCTCTCCTTGAAATTGGAATGAACTCTATTGATAAAACTATTGAGAAAATTAAGTCTCAACTGAATTGGTCTGAAAATAGTGACAATGGTCTACTTATTATGAATTGTAATCCATTTACTTTAGGTCATCAATTTTTAATTGAAACTGCTGCTAAAACTATGGATAATATCCTAGTTTTAGTTGTTGAGGAGGATAAGTCATCTTTTCCATTTATAGATAGAATCAAGTTAGTTAAAGAGGGAACTTCACATTTGAACAATGTTACTGTTTTACCTAGTACAGAGTATGTTATCTCCTCTGCAACTTTCCCTAACTATTTCCTTAGAAAAGAGGATGACTCTTTAATTGAGTTTATGAAATTGGATACAAAAATAACAGCTGAACACTTTTGTAAAAAACTTAATATATCAACTAGATTTGTAGGTGAAGAGCCCTACTGTGATATAACAAAAAAATATAATGAAACTATGATAGAAACTTTTAAAGAGTACAATTTAAAAGTTTGTATAATCCCTAGAAAAGAGATGGGAGATTGTGCTATTAGTGCTTCTCAAGTTAGAGCACTTTTAAAGGCTGATAGATTAGATGAGGTTAAATCTTTAGTTCCAAAGTGTACCTTTGATTATTTAACTTCTGAAAAAGGGAAGGAGATTACAGAGAGAATTAAAAATTCCAACTCTGTTCACTAATTATAGAATGTTTAACTTAGAAGAGTTTTTATTGATGAGAGAAAAAAGAGTAGAGATTCAAAATGAGATTATCCAGGAGTTTAAAACACCGATTTTAGTTCTTAGAGCTAACTATCCTGGAGAGGAAAAAAATAACTTTGTGCCAAAATACATTGTTGAAATTATGAAAAAGGAGATTTTACAAATCTTTAATTCACATATTATATTCACTAAAAAAATTGATTCCATTGAGGGTCCCACATATATATATGCTATTAAATCATCTGGTGAAGAGCTTAAAAAAATTGCTATGGAAATAGAGGATTCACATATTTTAGGTAGATGTGTTGACATAGATGTATTTGATAAAGATGGATACCCTTTCTCTAGAAAAGATTTTGGTGGAGAGAAAAGGCAGTGTCTTCTTTGTGACCAAATGGCTTTTCTATGTGGAAGAAATAGAACCCACACTCAAATGGAGGTACAAGAAGCTATCTCAAACAAATTAGAGAGTTACTTAATGATGGAGAACTCCAAGGCTAAAACTACTAATAGCTTTTCAAATTTGGCTTTAAAGGCTATTATTTTAGAGGTTTCTGCCTCTCCATCCTTTGGTTTAGTTTCACCACATACTAAGGGTTCTCATGAAGATATGGACTTTTTTACCTTTATTGATAGTGGATTTTCTTTAAATAACTATTTTAAAGAGGTTATTGAGGCTGGCTACTCCCCCCTATCAGTTGATTTGATTTTTAAAAAGATAAGACATATGGGAAAAATCGCTGAAATAGAGATGTTTACAGCTACTAACAATGTCAATACTCACAAAGGTATGATTTTTTTAATGGGTATCACTGCAGCACTGGCAGCTAAAGCAAAATATGAAAAACTACCTTTCAATGATATATCCCTTTTAATTAAAGAGATGTGCCGAAATATTTTAAAAGATTTTGATAATATCCACAAAAAGACTGTTCTTACACATGGAGAAAAACTCTATGTTAAACATGGTATTGTGGGGGTTAGAGGAGTTGTAAAAAATGGTTTAGACCTTATTTTTAACGGTTCTATTGAAGTGTTTCAAAACTCTTTAAACGCTGGTGAGCACATTAATCATGCTATGCTTAGAACTCTCATATTTTTAATGGGAAATCTTGAAGATACAACCATTTTACATAGACATGATATTGAAATTTTAAACTTTGTAAGGAGTAGAGCTAATGATCTACACTTAAAATTTGATAATTCAGACCTAGATATGAACCTGTTAAGTGAGATAGAAAATGAATTTATCAGTAAACGAATAAGTCCTGGAGGAGCCGCAGATCTTCTTGCGATTACAATGTTTTTATCTTTTATAAAAAAATATTTTTAATGGATTTCAAAGAGGCTAAATAGCCTCTTTTTTTATCTATTTTTACAGATATTTTACAGCTTCTTTTATAATTTCAGCTGTTAATCCCCAAATTACTCGACTTTCATATACATATAAAAATACCTCTCTTGGAGAACTCTTCCATGGGGAGTGATACATTTTAGGTAGATTTAACTCCACTGCTGGAAACTCATATTTCACCCCATTCTCATAGTAGTATGGTTTTGTTTCAACCTCTAACTTTTCAACTCTTGGAGCGTTGTTTTTAAAAAATTCAACAGGAACCATAAAGCACTCCTCCACTTCACTTTTATTCAGATTTAGGTTCTTTAACTCCTCCTCTTTCACAACTCCTAAAAATGCCTCTACCATTATTCCAGATGGAATCACAAGTGTTCCTATCTTTCCCTCCACCTTTATCTCTTTTAATCCAATCTCCTCTTTACACTCTCTAAGAGCAGCTTCTAAACTTGTTTCTCCCTTCTCTATCTTCCCACCAGGAAAGGATATATCTCCTCCTTGTCTAACCTCTTTTGCTCTTATTTCAAATAAAAAATATCTCTCTTTTCCCTTTTCAACAACTAAGGCAATAACTGCCGAATTAAAATATCTTTCTTTTCCTATTATCTTTTCTGTAAAATCTATGTTTATCATAACACCCTCCTAATAACTCTATTATAATCTTTCTTTGAAAAAAATCCTTCATTTTTTTATGTTTGATTGATTTTGAAAGTTTTTGAAAGAAAATGATTGATTTTTATTTTACACTATGATAATATAGTTTTCATAAAGGAAGTGATTTTTATGTTGAATATAGAGAGAGAAAATTCAATTTTAGAACTTTTAAAACAAAAAGAGGTTGTTAAATTACAGGAAATTGTTGAACTTTTAAGTATTTCTGAAGCTACTGCCAGAAGGGATTTAGCTTCTCTAGAAAAAAAAGAACTTATTAAGAGAGTGCATGGTGGAGCTATTTTAAATAACTCTTCAGATACTACAAAGGATTTTAACATTCAATTCAGAAGAAATCTAAATAGAGAGGAAAAAGAAAAAATAGCCAAATATGCCGCTAGTTTTATTAAAAGAGATTCCTGTATTTTTCTTGATGCTGGAACGACAACTCTTTGTATGATTAAGCACTTAAAAAACCTTAATTTAAAAGTTGTAACAAATGGTTTAAACCTAATAGATGAGTTAGAAAAATATAATATTGAAAGTTTTTTAATCGGCGGTAAAATCAAAAGTAAAACTAGCTGTACCGTTGGATTTTCAGCAGTCCAATATCTAAAAACTTTTAATTTTCAATATGCTTTTATCGGTGTTAATGCAGTTAATCTAGATGGGTATAGTACCCCTGATTCTGAAGAAGCCCTTATAAAAAGTGAAGCAATCAATAAAAGTGAACACACATTTTTTCTTTGTGACCACTCAAAAATTGGAAAAAGTAGTTTTACTATTTTTTCTACTTTAGATAGGGGAGTTTTAATTACAGATAAACCTCTTTCTAAAGAATATAAAAATATAGTAAAAGTGGAGGTAACAAAATGATTTACACATTAACTTTAAATCCTGCTTTAGATTATTTTTTAACCTTTGACTCTTTTGTTGAAGGTAACTTAAATACTCCTAAAGAAACATATAAACTTCCTGGAGGAAAGGGCATCAATGTTTCTAAAATTTTAAAAAACTTTGATACTGAATCCACTTGTCTGGGGTTCATCGGTGGTTTTACAGGTGAGTTTATTAAAAATACTTTAACCCATGATGGATTAAATACTAAGTTCTTCAGTGTCAAAGATGACACTCGTATAAATATAAAAATAAATAACAATGGTCTTGAAAGCGAAATAGCTGGAACCTCTCCAACAATTTCAAAAGATAATATGCAAGAGTTATTAAACTTTTTAAAAAACAATCTTAAAGAGGGGGATATCCTCGCTTTATCTGGAAGTGTTCCATCTTCACTACCTGCATCTATATATGCGGATATAATTGACACTATTCCAAAAGGAGTTAGAGTTATCTTAGATACAAGAGGGCTTCCTTTTGAAGCAGCTTTAAAAAAAGGTGTATTTTTAATAAAGCCAAACAGAGATGAGATAAATGAATTTTTCAACTCTAATTTTGCAACTACCGAGGAGTTAATCCAAGCTGGAAAAAAATTGCAAAATATGGGTGCCCAAAATGTTTTAATCTCTTTAGGAGCTAAAGGTTCTATTTTTATAACAGAGAAAGAGATCTTTATAAGTGGAGTTCCTAAAGGTACTCTAATAAGTTCAAATGGTTCAGGAGATTCCATGATTGGTGGATTTATATATGGACTTAATAAAAATCTATCTTTGAAAGAGTGCTATGAAATTGGAATCGCTTCTGGTAGTGCAACCGCTTTTTCTAAGGGATTAGCTACCTTTGATACTATGACAAATCTATTAAAAGATATTGAGATTACAAGATTATAACTAGGAGGATATATAATGTTAGATAAAATGTTAGTTAAAAGTTGTATAAAGTTAAATTTAAAAGCTAAAAGTAAAATTGAAGTTATTGATGAACTTGTGGATCTTCTTTATAGTGCTGGAAGACTTAATGATAAAGAGGAGTTTAGAAAAACTATACTAAATAGAGAGGAACAAAGTTCAACTGGTCTAGAGGAGGGAATAGCTATTCCCCATGGAAAATCATCATCTGTTAAAATTCCTACTGTTGCATTTGGTCTTTCCAAAGAGGGTATTGACTATGACTCTTTAGATGGAGAACCATCTAAGCTATTCTTTATGATAGCAGCTCCAGCTGATGCCACTGATTCTCATATTGAAACACTATCTCAACTGACATCTCTTCTTTTAGATGATGATATTAGAGAGCAACTTTTAGAGGTTAAAACAGAGCAAGATGTATTGGATATTCTTTTAAAAGAGGATAAAATTGGTGAAACTCTTGTCCAGCCTGAAGATGAGAATAATAGCTATGAAGTTCTTGCTGTAACTGCTTGTCCCACTGGAATTGCTCACACTTATATGGCTGCTGAAGCTTTAAATAAAAAAGCTAAAGAGATGGGTGTTAAAATAAAAGTAGAAACTAATGGTTCAACAGGAGTAAAAAATAGACTCACTGATGAGGATATCAAAAATGCAAAAGGAATAATTGTAGCTGCTGACAAAAATGTAGAGATGGCTAGATTCAGCGGAAAACACGTTGAGATAGTCGGTGTTAAAGAGGGGATTAAAAGACCTCAGGAGCTGATAGAAAAAGCTTTGACTCAAACGGCTCCTCTATACTCAAGTAAAGAAAGCTCAACTTCCTCTTCAGGAACTGGAGAAAGAAAAGGTTTCTATAAACACCTTATGAGTGGTGTTTCAAATATGTTACCATTTGTTGTTGGTGGAGGTATCTTAATTGCAATCTCATTTATATTTGGTATTAAGGCATCTGATCCAAGTGATGCAAGTTTTAGCCCTATTGCAAAACTTTTAATGGATATTGGTGGAGGAAATGCTTTCTTCCTAATGGTTCCTGTTCTTGCTGGATTTATAGGTATGAGTATCGCTGATAGACCTGGATTTGCTCCTGCTATGGTAGGTGGATTAATATCTGCTAATAATGGTGGTGGATTCCTTGGTGGTTTAGTTGGAGGATTCCTTGGTGGTTATGTTGTATTATTCTTAAAAAAAGTATTTGCTAAACTTCCAGAAAAGCTAGAGGGAATTAAACCTGTACTTCTATACCCACTATTTGGAGTTTTAATCACTGGTGTTCTTATGTACACTGTTGTTATCTCTCCAGTAGCCGCTGTAAATAGTGGAATTACTAACTTCTTAAACTCTCTTGGTACTGGTAACCTTATACTACTTGGTACTATTGTTGGTGGTATGATGGCTATTGATATGGGAGGTCCTATCAATAAAGCTGCCTTTACATTTGGTATTGCTGCAATCGCTGCTGGAAACAACTATCCACATGCAGCTGTTATGGCTGGTGGTATGACTCCACCATTAGGAATTGCACTAGCTACTACATTCTTTAAACATAAATTCTCTAAAGAAGAGAGAGAAGCTGGTTTAACTAACTATATTATGGGTGCTTCATTTATAACAGAGGGTGCTATACCTTTTGCTGCTGCTGACCCTATTAGAGTTATCCCTAGCTGTGTTATCGGTTCTGCTTTAGCAGGTGGATTATCTATGGCATTTAAGTGTCAATTACCAGCACCACATGGTGGATTATTCGTTTTACCAATCATCACTAATCCATTGATGTATCTATTGGCTGTTGCTATCGGTTCTCTAGTTACTTGTGTGTTAGTAGGTATAACTAAACCATCTAAAAACATATAAGATGTTGAAATTAAAGGGGTTATTATAACCCCTTTAATGTTTTTTTGTCAAATTTAAAAAATTAACTGTTATTTAACTTGACATTTAAAATTAATATAGTATACTTGATATTGATAAGAGACAAAAGGAGAGCAAAATGAACGCAAATTTTGAAAAAATTTTAATCAAAAATAATAAAATACTTGCTGTTAAAGATACACAATCTTTAGAAAAAGCTCTTTTAAGTTCTTCTAAAATAATATTTCTTCTAAGTAGTGATATCTGCTCAATAGAGGAAACTACCCGTTTTATTAAAGCAAGTGGTAAAATGTGCTTTATACACCTTGATATGATACAGGGGTTAAATACTAAAGACAGTTCTGCTATTGATTACTTAAAAGATAATACTTTTGCAGATGGGATTATAACTACAAAATCTCAAGTGGCAAAGTATGCCCATAAAATTGGATTTTTAGTTATTCTTAGGTGTTTCCTAATCGATTCACTTTCCTTAACAACAACTGAAAAACTTTTTAATGAGACATATATTGATGCAATTGAAATTCTACCTGGAGTTATGCCTAAAATTATCAAACAAATTTCGGAGCAAAGCTCTATTCCAATTATTGCTGGCGGATTAATATCTAATGAAGAGGATGTCAATCTAGCTTTAAACAGTGGAGCTGTAGCTATATCTACAACAAAACTGAATATTATAAATTAGTTTAGCTAGAGATATTAGAGAAGCTATTCAATTAAAAAGAATTTCTTAGAGTTCTCTTTTTTTGAATAGCTTTTTTTAATATAAAAAAAATAATATGGGAGGATATCATGAATGTTTTTGTAGCTGAGTTTATAGGTACTGCAATTCTTGTTTTACTTGGTAATGGTGTTGTTGCAAACGTAGTTCTAAACAAAAGTAAAGGACAAAATTCTGGTTGGATTGTTATTACAACCGCATGGGGTCTAGCGGTTATGACTGGAGCTTACTGCGTAGGTTGGATCAGTGGAGCTCATCTAAATCCAGCTTTGACTATTGGATTTGCTGTTGCAGGGCTTTTCCCCGCAAATCTTGTTTTAGGTTATGTGATTGCCCAGATTTTAGGAGCTATGTTTGGACAAATTTTTGTATATCTTGCTTACAAAAGACATTATGACGAGACAACTGATACTGGAGCTATTCTAGGTTCTTTTTCTACTGGTCCTGCAATCAGAGATTTAAAGTGGAACTTTGTAACTGAAGCTATCGGTACTTTTATGCTTGTTTTTGGACTATTAGCTATAGGTCATGTAAATAACCAGGCTTTTAGTGCAACTTTACCCAATGGTGATGTAGTAAGAGGATTTACAGGTATTTTAGGACCATTACTAGCTGGATTCTATGTATGGAGCTTAGGATTGAGTTTAGGTGGACCTACTGGTTACGCAATTAACCCTGCCAGAGACTTTGGACCTAGAATTATGCATGCTATTTTACCAATAGCAAATAAGGGTGATTCTGATTGGTCTTATGCTTGGGTTCCTATCGCTGGTCCTATCGTTGGTGGAATTATCGGTGCTATTACTTTTGCAGCTCTTTTCAATTAAATTATAAGAAATTAGGGAGGTTTTTCTATGAAGTATATAATCGCATTAGATCAAGGAACAACTAGCTCAAGAGCTATTATTTTTGATGAACAACAAAATATTGTGGCAAGTGCACAAAAAGAGTTTAAACAAATCTATCCAAAAGAGGGGTGGGTTGAGCATGACCCTATGGAAATTTGGGCTAGCCAAAGTGGAGTTTTAGCTGAAGCTATCGCACAATCAGGAGTTTCCCAACATGACGTAATCGGTATTGGAATTACTAACCAAAGAGAAACTACTATTGTTTGGAATAAAATAACTGGAAAACCTGTTTACAATGCAATTGTATGGCAATGTAGAAGAACTGCCCATATTTGTGATGATTTAAAAGCAAAAGGACTAGCTGACTATATAAGAGATAACACTGGACTCGTTGTTGATGCTTATTTCTCTGGAACTAAGATTAAGTGGATTTTGGATAATGTTGAAGGAGCTAGAGAACAAGCTGAAAGAGGAGAGTTACTATTTGGTACTGTTGATACATGGTTAATTTGGAAGCTAACTAATGGTAAATCACATGCTACGGACTATACTAATGCATCTAGAACTATGATCTATAATATCAAAGACCTTTGTTGGGATGAAAAACTTTTAACTGAATTAAATATCCCTAAATCTATGCTTCCTGAAGTTAAAGATTGTAGTGGAACATTTGGATACGCTAATCTTGGTGGAAAAGGTGGACATAGAGTTCCTATCTGCGGTGTTGCAGGAGACCAACAGGCAGCTCTATTTGGACAGGCTTGCTTTGAAAAAGGAGAAGCTAAAAATACCTATGGAACTGGATGTTTCATGCTTATGAATACTGGTAGCAGAATGTATCAAAGTAAAAATGGGCTTTTGACTACTATTGCTATTGGATTGGATGGAAAAATCGAATATGCTCTTGAGGGTAGTATCTTTGTTGCTGGTGCCGCTGTTCAGTGGTTAAGAGATGAGCTAAAATTAATCACTGACTCTAAGGATACAGAGTATTTTGCTTCTAAAGTTAAAGATAATGGTGGAGTTTATTTTGTTCCTGCCTTTGTAGGACTGGGAACACCTCATTGGGATATGTATGCTAGAGGAGCAATTCTTGGACTGACTAGAGGAGCCAATAAAAATCACATTATCAGAGCCACTTTAGAGTCAATTGCATATCAAACTAGAGATGTTTTAGAGACTATGCAAGAGGACTCTGGAATTGAGTTAAAAGCTTTAAAAGTTGACGGTGGAGCTTCTGCTAACAATTTTTTAATGCAATTCCAATCTGATATAGTTGGTAAAGAGGTTCACAGACCATCAACAGTTGAAACAACAGCTTTAGGTGCTGCATATCTTGCAGGACTTGCAGTTGGATTCTGGAATAGTAAAGATGAGATTAAACAAAACTGGTGTCTTGAAAAAACATTTACTCCAACTATGAGTGAAGAGGAAAGAGACTTGAAACACAGCAAGTGGAAAAGAGCTGTTGAAAGATCCTTAAATTGGGAGCTTGACTAATTTAAAAAAAAGTAGTATATTTAGATTAAATAAAAATTAAATATAGCAATAGAGATGAAGAGAGCTAAGAAAGTGTTGGTAATTTTATTACCACCTTTTTCTGCTCTCTTTTTTGCTATTAAAAACTAGGAGGATATTTTATGTATGATATTTTAATCATTGGTGCTGGTATTGTTGGAACTGGTATCGCAAGAGAGCTTTCTAAGTACAAATTAAATATTGCAGTTTTAGAAAAAGATACTGATGTGGCTAATGAGACTACAAAGGCTAACAGTGCAATTGTCCATGGAGGATATGATGCCAAAGAGGGTTCTCTTATGGCTAAGCTAAATGTCTTAGGTAACTCCCTATATGAAAATCTATGCAGTGAGCTTTCTGTTCCTTTCAAACGTAATGGATCCCTTGTTTTAGCCTTTAATGATGAAGATATTGAACATCTTAATGTCCTTTATAACAGAGGTATTATAAATAGAGTCCCTGGATTAGAGATTATTGACCAAAATAGATTGAGAGAGATTGAACCCAACGTTGATGAAAAGGCGATTGCTGCTCTATATTGTTCCTCTGCAGGGATAGTTTCACCTTGGGAATTAGCTGAAGCTCTTATGGATAATGCTGTTGAAAATGGTGTGGATCTTTTTCTAAATACTGAGGTTAAAAATATTGAGAAGAGTGATGATATTTTCCATGTGCATACAACCACTGGAATTTTCCACGGAAAATATGTATTTAACTGTTCAGGGGTTCACGCCGATATCATTCATAAAATGATTGCACCTGAATCATTTAAAATACTTCCAAGAAAAGGTGAATACTTTGTTTTAGATAAAAATCAGGGAAAGAGAGTCAATCAAACTGTTTTTCAATGCCCATCTAAACTTGGAAAGGGTATCCTTGTAACTCCAACTGTTCATGGTAACCTACTTGTTGGACCTAATGCCCAAGATATCAACAATAGATATGATGTTTCAACTGCCACTGATAGACTTGACTATATTAAATTTAAAGGTAGTCACTCTATAAAAGGGATAAACTTTAGAGAGAATATCAGAACATTTGCTGGAATTAGAGCAGAATCTGATAGGGGTGATTTCATTGTTGAAGAATCATCTGTTAAAGGCTTCTTTGATATAGCTGGAATAAAATCCCCTGGGTTATCAGCAGCTCCAGCTATAACTTTAGCTGCTCTTGATCTTTTAAAAGCAAGTGGTGCTCACCTTATAAGAAAAGAGGAGTTTATAGCTCCTAGAAAACACACTCTTTTTATGCAACTTTCCCCAGAGGAAAAAGCTCAAAAAATTAAAGAGGACAATAGATTTGGAAGAGTCATCTGTAGATGTGAGATGATTACAGAGGGAGAGATTGTAGAAGCTATCCATAGACCTGTTAAAGCCACAACCATGGACGCTGTTAAAAGAAGATGTAGACCAGGTTCAGGAAGATGTCAAGGTGGATTCTGTGGTCCTAGAGTTCAGGAGATTATAGCTAGAGAGTTAAATGAGGATATTAAAGACGTGATCTTAGATAAAGCTAATTCTTATATTCTAATAGAGGAGTTGAAAAAATAATGAGATATGATATTGTTGTTATAGGTGGAGGTCCTGCTGGCCTTGCTGCTGCTAAATCAGCTTATGAAAATGGTGCTAAAAATATAGTTATTTTAGAAAGAGATAAGGAACTTGGTGGAATCTTACAACAGTGTATCCATAATGGTTTTGGTCTTCATAGATTTAAAGAGGAGTTAACTGGACCTGAATATGCTCAAAAATATATTGAGTTTGTCAAACAATATCCCATTGATATAAAACTTGAAACTATGGTTTTAAACATCTCCAATGATAGGGTTGTATCTATGATAAATCCCACAGATGGATATCAGGAGATTGAAGCTGGTTCTATTATTTTAGCTATGGGATGTAGAGAGAGAACTAGGGGAGCTATCGCTATCCCTGGAGAAAGACCCTCTGGAATATTTACAGCTGGAGCTGCTCAAAGATATATCAATATGGAAGGGTATATGGTGGGAAAAAAAGCTTTGATTCTTGGAAGTGGAGATATTGGGCTTATTATGGCAAGACGTTTGACTTTAGAGGGTGCGAAAGTTGAAGCTGTAGTTGAATTGATGCCATTCTCTGGTGGCTTAAATAGAAATATTGTTCAGTGCCTTGATGATTTTGGAATTCCATTACTTCTTTCCCACACAGTGATAGATATCAAAGGAAAGGATAGACTTGAAAAGGTGGTTGTAGCCAAGGTTGATGAAAATAGAAAACCTATCCCAGGAACTGAAATTGAGTATGAGTGTGACACTCTTCTACTATCAGTTGGACTTATTCCTGAAAATGATCTCTCTAAAGAGGCTGGAGTTATTTTAGATAACAGAACTAATGGACCTATTGTTAACAACTCTATGGAAACTAGTATCCCTGGTGTATTTGCTTGTGGAAATGTCGTTCATGTACATGACCTTGTAGATTTTGTTAGTGAAGAGGGAGAAAGAGCTGGTAAATTTGCAGCTTGCTATATTGCTGAGGAAAATTGTAAGTTAGAAAACGTATCCAATATAAAAAATGGTAATGGTATTGTCTACACTGTGCCTCAAGTTATCAACTTGGATAAATTACAAGATAGATTGGAAATTTTTATGAGAGTAAACAATATCTATAAAGATAAAAAAATTGTTGTTCGAGAGGGTGATAATATTATCGCTAGCTTTAAAAGGGGACATCTAGCTCCAGGGGAGATGGAAAAAATTCTACTTCCTGAGGTATTATTAAAAAGAATTTCTAAAGATATTGTTATTGAGCTACAGGAGGTATAGTAATGAAAGAGATGATATGTATTTTATGTCCTATGGGATGCCACTTAAATATTGATATTGAAAACGATTATAAAGTCTCAGGTAATTCCTGCCCAAAAGGTGCAATTTATGGTAAAGAGGAACTTATAGCCCCAAAAAGAGTAGTCACTTCTATTGTTAGAGTAGTGGGAGGAATACATCATATGGTTCCTGTGAAAACAGATAAACCTATTCCTAAAGAGTTAATTTTTCAATGTATGGAGCTTTTAAAAGATGTTAAAATTCAATCTCCCCAAAAGATTGGAACTATTGTCTTAAACAATATTTTAGGTACTGATGCTAATATTGTTTTAACTAGAGATATCTAGACTTGAATTTTGTATCTTTTTTGTTATAATAACTTTGGAGGTACGAAATGATACTTAATGAAAACGAGGTTATAAATAGCCTATTAAATAAAAATCTAAAAATAATTCAAAGAACTGATTATTTTAACTTTTCTTTGGATTCCCTTTTAATTTCTAACTTTATCTCTTTAACAAGAGGTGCAAATAAAATATTGGATTTAGGAACAGGAAATGGAGCTATTCCCCTTTTTCTTTCCCAGAGAACTAGAGCTAAAATTACTGGTATTGAAATTCAAGAAATCTCTGCAAACTTAGCTCAAAGAAATATAGAGTTAAACAGTTTACAAAATCAGATTAAAATCATTCATGATGATATGAAAAATTGGAAAGAACACTTTGAAAGTGGGTCTCAAGATGTGGTTATAACCAATCCTCCTTTTTTTAAATTCCATGGAAATGAAAATCAGTTAAATAATTTGGATCAACTCACTTTGGCTCGTCATGAGATAACCATTGATTTAGATCAACTTATTGAGATCTCCTCCAAACTTTTAAAAGATAGAGGATACTTTGCAATGGTTCATAGACCAGATAGATTTTTAGAGATTGTTGATGCTATGAGAAAGTATGGTATAGCTCCTAAAAAAGTGCAATTTTGTCATTCAAAAATTGATAAGCCAGCTAAAATACTTTTAATTGAAGGAATCAGAAATGGAAAGGACTCTTTGACTATTCTTCCACCTTTTATCTCCCATGATAGCACTGGTAAATATTCCAAAGATGTATTGGATCTTTTTCAAGATTTAGATATAGAAAAAGACTAGAAACACAGATGTTTCTAGTCTTTTCTATTTTTAAGATACTCCATTAGTTCTCTTTTTAGTTTCACAGACTCTCTTGGATTTCCCTTTGCTGAAATCGCAATTTGATATTCATTATTATCTATATGAGCTGTAAATCTAGCTGACATATATGTCTTTGAAGTAATATTATTCACCAGTATGCTGCTATCTTCACAGAGGTCAACTATCATTTCATTTAATTTTTCATCATCAGTTGCTGCCACCACTAAAAATTTATCCTTTATATCTTCAGCTTTAAAACCTCTTTTTTCAATATCCACATCTTGATCTAAAATTTCAGGAAGTATAGAGGGAGCTATAACTACAACTCTAGCTCCATACTCAACAAGACTTCTCACCTTTCTTGCAGCTATATTTCCCCCACCTACTACTAGACAGTTTTTATTAGTCAAATCTATAAAAAGTGGAAAAAAAGATTTTTTACTTTCCATTAAATTCACCAATTTTTTTAAATGCTAACTCCATAACCTCTAATGTTTTATCTAAATCCTCTTTGCTGTGTGCCATAGATACAAAATGAGCCTCATATTTAGATGGTGGAGCTACAACTCCATTGTCTAATAGTGTATTAAAATATATTGAGTAATGAGTTGTGTTAGAGTTTATAACATGCTCTAAATCTGTTATTTCATCTAAATCACTAAAGAATATTGTAAATAGAGATCCCAATCTATTTATAGTTATTGATACTCCATATTTTTCAGCTATTTTTTCAATAGAATCAGTCATATATATAACTTTTTCCTCTAACTCCTTATAAAGAGTATCCCTATTCTCCAATAGATGACTCACCATTTCAAATCCAGCTCTAACAGCAACTGGATTTCCAGATAGAGTTCCAGCATGATACACTCTTCCCACAGGGGCTATCATATCCATAATCTCTTTCTTTCCACCAAAAGCACCAACTGGATATCCTCCACCTATTATCTTCCCTAAAGTTGTTATATCTGGAGTTATACCATAGTACTCTTGAGCTCCTCCTAAGGCCACTCTAAATCCTGATATTACCTCATCAAATATCAGTAGTGTTCCTGTTTTATCACAGATATCTCTCATCTCTTGTAAAAACTCTTTTGAGCTATTTATAAGTCCCATATTTGCAGGTACAGGCTCCATTATTAAACATGCTACCTCTTTTGTTTCTAAAATCTCTCTAACCTTTTCGATATTACCAAAAGGAGCAACTAAGGTATCCTTTAATACACCCTCTGTTATCCCATTACTATCTTGATATCCATCTGTTAAAAGTCCTGATCCAGAGCTAACTAATAAAGAGTCTGAGTGTCCGTGATAGCAACCTTCAAATTTTAATATTTTATTTCTATTTGTAAATGCTCTTGCAACTCTAACTGCTGCCATAGTCGCTTCTGTTCCTGAAGTTGTAAATCTAATCATATCCATAGATGGATAACATTTACAAACTAATTCAGCCAGTTCAACTTCCATCTTAGTTGGTAATCCAAAAGAACTTCCCAACTCTATAGCTTCTCGAACACCTTTTAAAACTCTTTCATTATTATGACCTAAAATCAACGGTCCCCATGAGCAGATATAGTCTATATATTCATTTCCATCCTCATCATATATTTTTGATCCCTTTCCTCTGTTCACAAAGATTGGATATGTTTTATCCACTGATTTAAACGCTCTAACAGGACTATTTACTCCTCCTGGTATAATTTTTACAGCTTTTTTATATATTTCTTCTGAATTGCTATATCTCACTTAATTTGCACCTCTTTTTAACCATTTTGCTATATCTTTAGCATGGTAAGTTATTATTATATCCGCTCCCGCTCTTCTCATAGCATACATATTTTCCATCACTATCTTTTCCTCATCTATCCAACCATTTTCAGCTGCTGCTTTTACCATTGAATATTCACCGCTCACATTATAGATGGCAACTGGATTTGATATGGAGTCAGCCACCCCTTTTACCACATCTAAATATGGCATTCCAGGTTTTACCATTATTATATCTGCTCCCTCTAAAATATCATTTTCAACCTCTATTAAGTAGTCTTTTGAATTTCTAAAATCCATCTGATATGTCTTTCTATCTCCAAATGCTGGTGCAGAGTCAGCTGCATCTCTAAAAGGTCCATAGTAAGCTGAGGCATATTTTACGCTATAAGCCATAATCGGTAAGTTTACATACCCATTTTCATCTAAAATATCTCTTATAGCTTTTATTCTTCCATCCATCATATCTGATGGGGCTACCATATCTGCTCCCGCTTTAACATGGGAAAGTGCCACTTTTTGTAAAAGTTTTAAAGTTTCATCATTTAACAGTTCTTCACCTTTTAAAACTCCACAATGTCCATGAGATGTATACTCACATAGACATACATCTGTAACCACTAAAAACTCTGGGAATCTATTTTTTATAAATCTTATAGCCTCTTGAACTATTCCTTTATCATTGTATGCTTCACTTCCTACAGGATCTTTCTTTTGAGGAATTCCAAATAGAAGCAGTGACTTTATTCCTAACTCCTTTAACTCCTTTAACTCCTCTTCCAATCTATCTATTGATATTCTATACTGACCTTTCATAGATGGAATCTCAACCTTTATATTCTCTCCCTCCTCTATGAATAGTGGGTATATAAGGTTATCTAAAGTAAAATCTATATTTTTCACTAAATCTCTCATAACTTGAGAACCTCTTAGTCTTCTTGTTCTATTAAACATACTACTCCTCTCCTATAACTTCTATAACTCCATCAACATCAAAAACTTTTGCTTCTAAGGCCACACTATATCCCAACTCATTTAAAGTTTTTGTGGTAACTGGTCCTATTGATACGATTTTTTTATTTTCTACCATTTTTAAATCGCTCTCTATGCTCTCATTAAACGCTTCAACTGTAGATGAACTTAAAAAAGTTATATACTCCACATCAGCCAAAGCCTTTGCCACTTCATCTTTAGGGTATATATGCTTTCCAGTTTTATATACTACTAATTTTTCAAACTTTCTATTATATTCTTCACTCCATTTTTCACACTTAGCTGGAGATATATCTGAAGTTATAAATAACACTTTATCATTTTCCTTTGTATAGTTTACAACCTCTTTAGCTAACTCTGTTCCCATATATTTTTCAGGAATAAAATCTGGAACTATCTTATACTCTCTCAATAACTGATCTGTTTTAGCTCCTACAACCCCTATTTTTAAGTGTCCTAACGATCTTATATCACCTATATTTTCCATAAAATACTTCACACCATTTGGAGAATTAAATAATAAGGCACTGTACTCTTTTAAATCCTTCTCATTGAAATTATAAGCACTCTCTATCTGTATAAAAGGTAACTCTCTCACAGTGGCACCCTTCACTCTCAGTTTTTCACTAAACTCCTGAGATTGATTGATATCTCTTGTCACTAACACTTTTTTTCCTGAAAGCAGTTGATTTTCAAACCACTTAAAGCTCTCTCTCATATTTACAACTTCGCCGATTATAGTTATAGCTGGTGGAACTACTCCCTCATTTTTAGCTCTTTCAACTATATTCTCTAAAGTTCCAACTGTCACTCTTTGATTTTCACTTGTTCCCTTTTCAATTATTGCTACTGGAGTTTTAGGATTTTTACCATTTTTTATTAAATCACCTGTTATTAAATCTAAATTTTTAATTCCCATTAAAAATACTAAAGTTCCATCTAATTTAGCTATTGTAGAAAAATCGTGCCACTCTCCATTTTCCATTGTGTGCCCTGTAAATACATGGAATGACCTAGCCAACCCTCTATGAGTCACTGGAATCCCTGCATATTCTGGAACTGCTATTGAAGAGCTTATCCCTGGAACAATTTCAAAAGGAATAGAATATTTTATTATCTCCTCTATCTCCTCTCCACCTCTTCCAAAAACAAATGGGTCTCCACCTTTTACTCTCGCTACATTTTTTCCCTCTAAAGCTTTTTTAGCCAGCGTTTTATTTATCTCATCTTGTATAACTCCACCCTCAGTATTACCCTTACCTAAATATATCATCTCTGCATCATCTTTAGCTAATTTTAATACTTTTGGATCTATCAATCTATCATATACTACACAATCAGCTTCCTCTATACATCTTTTACCTTTTAATGTTAAAAGATCAATGTTCCCGCAGCCTGCTCCGATTATATAAACTTTCCCCATCTTATTATTAACCATTTATTTTCTCCCTTATTTTTGCAGCTAATTTGTGAGCTATCTCTTTTCCTAACTTTTCATCCTCTAATACTTCAGCCTTATACATAATATCATTTTGACAATACACTCCTCTTAAAAAGATTTTCCCATCAAATCTTTCTCCTGTACATCCCATTGGAGTATGGCAGCCACCATCAAATATTCTTGAAAACTCTCTTTCAATCTCAACAATTTTTTCTATCTCTGGATTATGTATAGATTTTAAAATATTTCTTATATACTCATCATTCTCTCTACACTGAATATGTAATGCTCCTTGAGCTGGAGCTGGCATCATTAAGTCATAGTCTAACTCCTCAGTTATTCTATCTCTTAATCCCACTCTCTTTAATCCTGCTGCAGCTAAAAGAATTGCATCATACTGCCCCTCATCCAACTTTCTAAGTCTTGTATGAATATTTCCTCTAAGCTGTTTTATCTCTAAATCTGGTCTCAATGTTTTTAGTCCCATAGTTCTTCTTAAAGAACTTGTTCCTACAACTGCTCCCTCTGGAAGTTCCAATAATTTTTTCCCACTAGCTGAAACAATAACATCTCTATTGTCCTCTCTGTCAGGAGTTGCTCCACATATTAATCCAGGAGGTGAAACTACAGGCATATCTTTCATTGAATGAACTGCTAAATCGATCTCTCCCTCCAATAATTCATGCTCAATCTCTTTTGTGAAGAAACTTTTCAAAGATTTATCACTATTGTTCCAATTGCTTACTAAATCTTTATCGCCACTTGTCACTATCACTTTTATTTCAAATTTCAACTCAGGAAAGTTTTTTTCCAATCTCTTTTTAATCATCTCACTCTGAGCTAAAGCTAATATACTTCCTCTACTTCCAATTACGATTTTCTCTTTCATTACTATGCTATCCCCTCTTTGTATTCAAACCATTTTTTTAAGTTTACCATCTGTTCTCCAAGCATATATTCATACTTAGTCAATAGATTCTCTCTATTTTCTAAATTTTCATAGTATACACCCCAAACATCATCTATATTGTATAAATTTATATTTTTTAGTTCATTAAGTTCCTCTTCAATATCTCTAGGAACAGCTAAATCTAAGAATACATACTCTTTCTCTTTATCCAACAATGGAAGTATTTCATTCTTTTTTATAATTGCATGGGGAGCTGAAGTTGCCGATATTATAACATCACTCTTTGCTACCTCTTCCAATTTATTTTCAAAACTTATAACATTTGCATTATAAATGTTACTTACCTCAAGAGCTTTATGGTAACTTCTATTTGTTATTGTTAAGCTTTTATACTCCTCTTTTGTTATAAGCTCCATTATATCCCTTGCCAAATCTCCCACTCCAAGAATAAGAATTTTTTTATCCTTCAATTGAGATACCCTATTTTTTATAAATTTTAAGGAGATTGCCTCTAAAGACAAAGCATTATGGCATATTTTACTTTTATTTCTAAACTTTTTACCCAGTTCAATCGCTTTATTAAAAATTACGTTTATATTTGAACTAGAGATTTTATTTTCCATACTAGTTAACTGTGCCTTTTTAATCTGTGCTAAAATCTGATCCTCTCCCTTAATAACAGACTCAAAACCGCAGGTAACTCTAAATAGATAGTTCACTGCATCATGTCCCTGTTTTATAAAAATATCTTTTAACCCTATCTCTTTTTGAAAATCTGCCACTGAATAGTCTTTATCTAAATGCAAGTAGTACTCTACTCTTAAACAAGTTGATAAATTAACATAACCTACAACCTTTTTCTCTTTAAATAATCTTTCAACAACAGAAGTGGGGTCATTTTGTATAAAGTTTTCTCTTTGGCATAAATCTAAGTTTTTATGAGTTATTCCAAAAACGATAAAATGTTTAAAATACATCTAGATTCCTTCTCTCTATGATTTATTGATTACATATATGTATTATAATAC
>NZ_DBGBQB010000158.1:0-3522 GCF_048470075.1 Cetobacterium sp.
TATTACATCTCTTCCAATCTTCTTATTCTATCCGCTGTACTTGGATGTGTACTAAATAGATTGGCCATCTTATTTCCTGCCAATGGGGAAACAATAAACATATTTTCTGTAGCTGGTGCGGCATCCATAGGGATTCTTGTAGCATAGGACTCCAATTTTCTTAAAGCATTTGCTAGATATCTCGGATGTCCACAAACTTTTGCTCCGAAGTTATCAGCTTTATACTCTCTACTTCTAGATATTGCCATTTGAACTAGCATCGCTGCCAATGGTGCAAAAATACTGATTGCTAAAAGTCCAAAAATACCTCCATGATTGTCATCATCATCTCTTCTACCACCACCAAATATAGCTGCCCATTTTGCCATATTCGCCATGTAAGCTATTGCTCCTGCCAATGTAGCTGCCACACTTTGTATCAAAATATCTCTGTGAGAAACATGTCCTAGCTCATGTCCTATTACTCCTGCTAGCTCATTGTCGTCCATAAGTTCCACTAGCCCCCTTGTCACAGCAACTGCTGCATGATGTGGATTTCTACCAGTTGCAAAAGCATTAGGTTGACTCTGGTTTATCATATATACCTTTGGCATAGGTAATCCAGCACTTTCAGCCAATTTTTTTGTTATCCAATAAACTTTATGATTTTCTGGTAACTCTTGAGCACCATACATAGAAAGTACAATTTTATCACTGAACCAGTATGATACAAAATTCATTACTCCTGCTAGAACTAAGGCTATTGTCATCCCAGCTTTTCCACCTATAGCTCCACCTATAAATAATAGCAATAAGGTCATTACTAGCATTAATATAAATGTTTTTAAACCTTGCATTTTTTTACCTCCAGTCTTTTTGACTTTTCTATAAAATATCATATTTTTTATTTTTTGTAAATAAACAGAGGGATAATTCTATCTATATCCCTCTTCTTTTGCCTATTTTAAGGATTTTGCAGCTTCCTCTCCAGCGATACGACCGAATACAACCGCCGCACTATATGCTGCACTTGTACTAGTTACCTCTCCTGCTGCATATAAGCCCTTTACTTTTTCACCTTTTGTATTTATTACCTGTGTCTTTTCATCCGCTACAACACCACCCTTTGTCATATGGACAGCCGATTGCACTTTAGCACCATAGTATGGACCACTCTTTTTTAATGTTTTTGTAGCTTTTTTTAACTCATCTGTAGGAATGTTTAGTTTCTTTGCTAACTCCTCTATTGTTTCAGCTTTTGTATGAAGCCCTAAACTATTATGTTTTTGTAAACGATAGAAAGAGTCATATAGATCTTGATCATAGATGTAGTACGCATATCCACCTGTTTGAGCTTCAATGGATTTAGCTCTTTCCATACTTGTAGGTTTATCCTTTAAAAAAGTTTCTCCCTCCTGATTTACTAGAACATATCCCTCTCCACCACCTGTTAAATCCCTGCTTGGAACAAGTATAAAAGAGAATATACTTAACACATCTAAATTATCCATTTTTAAATTGTTTTTTTCAAACACTGGAATAAAGTCACCAGTGGCTGACATCTGATTTGATGTAGCCAATGTCTCTGAACCAGGAGCATACTTTGCAAGTAACTCCTTATTGTGAGAGAAACCTCCAGTGGCAAGAATAACAGCTTTAGCATTTATATCATAAAATTTATTTTTATTTTGAACTTTAACTCCTGTTACCTCTCCATTTTCAACAATTAAATCAATCCCTTTAGTTCCAGTTCTAATATCTATTCCTAACTCTTTAGCTCTATTTTCAAGTCCATCTTGAATCTCCTCTCCTGCATAGGCATTTTTTTCAGCCATATGATTTCTAAGTCCATAGTTATGATTTAGTTCTATTCCCATTCCTCTTAACCAACTATCTAATTTAAATGCTCCCTCTGCTTGTGCCTGAGTTCTTTCTATTGTGTCCATTTTATTAGCTTTATCCTTTACAAAAGCTTCTACAGTATCGTATGTCCCATTTTTTTTCTGAGCCTCTGAGTTTATTAGGTCAAAAAAGTTCATATCAAATTTTCCATTCCCACTTAATATATCTAATTTTTCGACTAAAATTATATTATTAGCTCCCGCTTCTTTTGCTGATATAGCTGCTGCAAGCCCAGCTGGCCCTCCTCCAACTATTACTATATCTGTATTTACAGGTTCCAAATAAGCTATCTTTTCCTCAGGTGCGCTAGTGCTCATTGTTATTTTCCCATAATCCTTCCCCTGAGCCTTCAGTGCTTGAGCCACAGCTCTTTTTACACCAAAAGATGTATAAGTTGCACCTGATACACTATCTACAATAGGGCTTTGAGCCTTTAAAATTCTATCTCTAATTATAGGAAAAGCTCTTTTCACAACTGGTGAAGTCTCCTTATGGGATACCAGCTCTAAATCCACTATCTCGTCTCCCTTAGTTTTTACATTTACTTTTAACTCTCCACCATAGCCATTTCCTTTACCAATATAGGCTTTTTCACCCTGTGCCAACACTATTGTACTAAGTGCTAATAAAAACAGTACTCTCTTTTTCATTTTCCCCTCCGAAATCTTCTTTATGTTCATATTATAAGCTTTATTGTGTTTTATGCAAACATTTTTTTGCTAAATTTGCTTTTTTTTTATAAAAATATTATACTTTAATATATATACTAAACTAAAAGGAGACCAATTATGAAAAATCTGGTTATGAAGACTTCTATAAATTCATACGACATTCTTATTGGACAAAATACAATAAATAGACTTAATGAGTTTACTGAAAACTATGATAAAATATTGCTACTTACAAATAAAACCATTGGCAATCTATATAGTCATAAACTTGCTAGTAATCTTCCAAAAAAAAAGACATATAAATATGAGATAGAGGATGGGGAAATCCACAAAAATATGGAAACCTCTATGAAAATTTTTTCATTTTTAATAGAAAATAACTTCTCTAGAAACTCTTTGATTGTATGTGTTGGAGGTGGAGTGGTATGCGACTTAGGTGGATTCATCGCATCTACTTTTATGAGAGGGTTGGATTTTTTACAGGTTCCTACATCTCTTTTGGCTCAAGTTGATGCTAGTATAGGGGGAAAAGTTGCAATTAATCACCCTCTTGGAAAAAACTTAATCGGATCTTTTAAACAACCTATAGGTGTTCTTATAGATATTGATTTTTTAAAAACCCTACCTTCATGTCAGTTTAAATCTGGAATGGGAGAGGTTATTAAACATAGTATTATATCTAAGAATAAATCTTACTTTAAATTTTTGACTGAAGCTCATAGAGATATTTTAAAATTAAAACCTGAGGTCTTAATTGAGATGATCTATGAATCTTGTAAAATAAAAAAAGAGTTTGTTGAAAAAGATGAGTTTGAAAAAGGGGATAGAGCTTTTTTAAATCTGGGTCATACCTATGGTCATGCTTTAGAGACAATTTTTGATTATCAATATATGTCCCATGGAGAAGGGGTTGCTAAAGGGATTATCTTTGAAATGGAAATATCTAAACTTTTAGGTTTTATTACAGATG
>NZ_DBGBQB010000159.1:0-1993 GCF_048470075.1 Cetobacterium sp.
ATTCAAGGGAGAGCCAAGATACTCTTTGTCCATGAAGATGGAAAGCAATCCATAATTCATTTTGTTAAAAAAGGGGAGTATTTGGGAGAACTGAGTTTTTTAGAGATTGAAAAAGACCCTAAGGAGGTTATTTCAATTACAGAATCGATTTTTGTTTCAATTGATATGTCTCTAGCTAAAAAAGAGTTAATTAAAGACACTCAATTTCTATTTGATTTATCTAAATTTATTGGAAGTAAAATGTTAGAACGAACTTACTTCCACTCTAAAAATCAAAATTATGGTTTAAAAAATAGATTGGCTGGATATATTTTAATGTCTCAAAGCAATGAGATATATTTAGAGAAACACACTGAAACAGCGGAATATCTAGGGGTAAGTTATAGACAACTTCTATATATCTTTAAAGAGTTTTTAGAGCAAGAGGTGCTTATAAAACTTAAAAAAGGTTATAAGGTCAATATAAAAAAATTGGAATTATTAGCCAAGGACACAGTTATAGCTTAGGTTAATCTAAATTAAAAAATAGAAAAGACGCCAAAGGGAAAACTTTGACGTCTAATTAAATTTATTTTAAAAATCACTTAAAATAATTGAAGAATCTTTTTGACTAGCCTCTATAAGCTCCTCACTAAACCCAGACTTTGAAAATAATATATAGTATTCTTTACGAGAATCATTTTTCCATTTAACAACTTTAGCTTTCTCTTTAAGTTTATAAAGAACACTCAATCCTACGTGTTTATTTGACCACTTACACTCACCAAATAAAATCTCATTTTCTCCTAAAGCAACTATATCTATCTCCTCATTTTTATCCCACCATCTTCCAAGATTTCTTATAAGGAATGGAATTTTGTTATTCCACATTAAACTCTCTCTTGAAAGATTTTCATAAACTTTTGAAACCCACAGATCAAAAGTGCTTTTAATCTTTTCCAAAGGATAAGTTAAGTTTCCAATCTCTAAATAACTTTGATAAGGATAGACATAATTAAACCAAAAGTTCAAATAATTATCCTTTATCTTATAAAGAGCTTTTTTACTATTTTTTATATCCTCAGTTACAGGAATCTCTTTTTCAAGAATATCTAACTCTATGAGTTTAGAGATATATGGAGTTAAACCACTAGATGGAATATCTAGTTGTGATGAGATTGAAGATATTTTTGTATTTCCAGTAGCGATAGATAGTAGAATAGAGAAATATCTAGATAAATCATTTATCTCCTCTTGAAGCAAAAATTTAGGCTCAGAATACAAATAATTATCTCTATCAAAGATATTATGCTCTATATTCCAAAGAGGAGTTCTCTCTCTATCAAAACTTAAAATATATTTTGGAATTCCACCAGTTATTGAATACATTTCAATTAATGAATGATGAGATATATCTTTAAAAAACTCTGAATAGTATTTAAAATCTATTGGTTTTAATTTTATTTGAGCTGTCCTTCTTCCAAATAGTGGGCTATCGTAAGCTAAAACCTCTGAGTACATCATAGAAATTAATGATCCACAAAGAATTATCATAATATTTTTTTCTTTTAATTTTTCATCAAAGATTCTTTGGAATATAGATGAAAAACTTTTATTTATCATACAAAGATATTGAAACTCATCAATTACCAACACAAATTTTTCATTTCCAAGTTTACTGATAAAATAATCAAATAATGTATCCCAATCTTTTATCTCAATTTTTTTTACAAAATCATCATCGAAGTATTCTCCCAATTGATTTTTAAATCTATTTATTTGTATAGTTTCATTCTGTTTATCTGTAAAAAAATAAAAAGCTTTTTTATCCTTTATAAACTCTTTTATAAGCGTTGTCTTTCCTACTCTTCTTCTTCCATAAATAACAGTGAAGCTTAAGTTTTTTTTAAACTCTTTATTTAAAGTTTTCATCTCTTGTTGTCTATTTACAAAGTTCATAATTATCACCTCATCCATATTATATAATCTAAATTATAATAATTTAAATTATTAT
>NZ_DBGBQB010000160.1:0-7272 GCF_048470075.1 Cetobacterium sp.
AAAAAGGGACTTTTAAAAGTCCCTTTTTTTATCTTCTATTGTATCTTGGAATTATCTCTTCCTCTTCATCAAATCTTGGATTTGTTATGTTATTTGTCAACTCTTTATAATCTAATTCATATGTTTTATTTTTAGGAATTGAACAGTATATTTTATCTCCAGGATTTATTATTTGTCCCTCCTGTATGTGCACAGCTCCACTGATGAAGTCCAAAATTCTTTGTGATTTCTCAGAATCCAAGTCACATAAATTTATATGAACTATCTTTTCAGATTTTATATGTTCAACACATTTTATACAATCCTCAAATCTTGTGGGTTTTAAAAAAATTATATCAAAATCTGCCATTTATACACCCTCCTTTTTTTATAAAATTATACACTATTTATAAATTTTCTACTACTATTTTTATAATTTCCTCAACTGGAAGCTCTGTTGTAAAGCCAGCTGCCTTTATGTGACCTCCACCTCCAAATATTCCAGCTATTCTATTTACATCAATACTATGTTTGCTTCTTAAACTACCTTTAATCTTTCCATTCTCTTCCTGTCTTAAGAATAAAGAAACTTCACTTCCACTATAGTTTACTAACTCCTCTACAATACCTTCTGTATCATCTTTTATAGCATTTAAACTCTTTAGAGACTCATACGAAAGATAAAAATACATCAATTTTTTTTCCTCTACAAAGACCATTTCACTTAAGGCCTTTCCCAAGACTCTCATTCTTTCATAAGATTTTGTTTTAAAAAAGTCATTTACAATCTTATTGTTATTTACTCCTATTTTCATTAACTCAGAAGCGACTAAAAATGTTTTATCTGTCACATTGCTATGAGCAAAGTTTCCAGTGTCATTAACTAGCCCTAGATATATAGCCTCTCCCATCTCTAAAGATATCTCTATATCTAAATCTTTTAAAAATGAATACATTATCTCTGATGTTGAAGATATATCTTTTACTATATTGATATCTCCATATTTAGGATTACTTATATGATGATCTATATTAATTTTAAATATATCTCCTATTAAGTTTGCAACTTTTCCAACTCTATCTATTGTAGCAGAATCAACAAATATAGCTAAGTCATAGTTTGAATCTTTTATGTCCTCTATTTTTTTTATTTTCTCACTCCCCTTTAGAAATGAGATATTTTTTGGAACATTATCCTGTAACACAAAATCCACTCTTTTATTGGGATACTTCTCTTCAAGTCCTAATAAAAGGGCCAGACCAGCTCCCACTGTATCTCCATCTGGATTTACATGTCCTGCTATAATTATATTATTGCTCTGCTCTATCTTTTCCTTTATTTCTTTCATTATTTTTCCTTTCTAGTTTTTACAACATTGTCAATATCAAAGGTATATCCTCTTCCCAATACCTCGTGAACATCGGAAACAACCACAAAAGCCTCTTTATCAGCTTCAGCTATAAGATCTTTTAATAAGTAAATCTCTCTATTCCTAAGAACAGTTGTCACTACATCTCTTCTACTTTTAGAATATAGTGCTTCTGCTTGATAGTAATTTCCAGTTTTCCCTAAATCTTCAACAATTATTTTTCTAATTTTTTCAATTTCAGAAGTTATGATATATACCATTTTTGCATTTCCTAATCCATTTATCAGTTTATTTATTACAATTCCAGTTGCATATAGATTTATCAATGCATACAGAGCTTTTTCTGCTCCAAAAATATATGCAGCTAATAAAACAACTGTGGAATCAATCAGTATCAAAGCTTGACCAATGGGTATTTTAAAGAATTTATTTAAAATTCCAGATACTATATCGCTCCCACCTGTAGTTCCACCATTTTTTATCACTGTTCCAATACCTATTCCCATTAATAATCCACCATACAGTGTACCTAGAAATATATTGCTGGGATTTGTAAAATCAACTATTTTATCTATCTCTGGTATAACTTTTTTTATCAATTCCACATTTAAAGATAAAAATGAAATTCCTGCTAAAGTTTTAGCTCCATATGATCTTCCAAAAATTTTTACTCCTATTATAAATAATGGTATATTTATCAGAAATATCAATGTTCCAACAGGTATTCCAGTCATATAATTTATTAAGATTGAAAGTCCTGTAGCACCTCCTGGAGCTAAATTAGATGGAACTAAAAAGGCATTAATGGCAACTGACGCTATCAATGTTCCTATATAGATGTATATATACTCTCTTAAAATCTTAATTTTTTTTCTTTTCAATTCAAATCCCCCGGTTCTTAATTGTTATAGTTTTTATTTTTTAACTCTTTTAAATAAACTTCCTCTGAATTGTATCCCATTCTTTTAGCCATTAGGTTCATCACTGCAATTTCAACCATAGCAGCTGCATTTCTACCTGAAGATATATACAGTTTTATTTTAGGAATCTCATTTCCTAATAACACCTCTGTGGACTCTTGATAATCCATGGCTGTTAGATAATCTTCACTCTTTAATTCCTGAAGCTCAATTATCATATCCAATCTCTTACTAATTCTAACTGCTCCAACACCGTATAAAGCTTTAACATCTATTATACCTAAACCACGAATCTCCATAAAATATGGTAATTTTGATGCTCTACCTGTTATATCTCCTATTACACCCTTTTCAAATCTAACAGAGTCATCTGCAATCAATCTATGACCTCTGTGGATAAGTTCTAAAGCTGTCTCACTCTTACCTATACCGCTCTTTCCTGTTAAAAGAACTCCAAAACCATATAGCTCTACGAAAACTCCGTGAACCGACGTTGAAGGTGCAAAGTAATTCTCTAAATACGCACTAAACGTAGCAACTACATGGCTAGGTCTATCTAATTTTGTCTCTAACAATATTATTTTTTTATCTATGATTCTACGTAAAAAATAGTCTGGAATATTTTTAACACCAGAGATTATTATTGCAGGAAAATCTTCATCTAAATATCGCTCTAAGTTTTTCTCCCTATTTTCAACTGAAATGCTCTCTAAATATTTAAATTCTGTATCAGTAAATAGTTGTAAACCCTTATAACCATCCTCTCCATACATATCAAAATACCCTGTAAGAGCTAGTGATGGTCTGTAAACACCTGTTGTCGTAATATACTTACTGTCTAAAAACTCTTCTCCATTCAATACATTCAAATTAAATCTTGTTTTTATATATCTAACTGGCATACTTGTTTTATCATTCACAACTAACCCTCTCTTTTTATTTTCTCTATTTTCTTCAATTAATTTCTTAGACTCTTTCCAAAAATATTCTGCTGAATTAACCCCTGTTTTTTTCAATCTATAGTTTATAGCCGCTGTTTCTATTATAATGGCTAAATTTCTTCCTTTTCTAACAGGTAGAGTTACCTTAGGAATTTTAAATCCTAAAAACTCCTCATAGATTTCATCCAATCCCAAACGATCATAAAATTTTTTCTCATCCCATTTTTCAAGTTCAATTAATAATGTTATCTTTTTTCTTTTTCTTGTGCTTTTTATTCCAAAATGAGTTGTTACATCTATATCATTTCCATCTTTTCCAAAGAGATAAAAATGACTGTCCCCACTCTCTTTATCAGCTGTGTTAGACCCTAAAATAAATCTATTTGCTATATTTTGAATCTTTAATCTTGTATCAGTTATAAACTTATGTCCTCTTTCTAAAAGTTCTACTGTTGCTCCTAATCGTGCATCTTCATAACCCTTTAATAGTATTCCCACTCCATATACATCAAGCAATATGCAGTTATCTATTATAATCTCTTCAGCTAGAACCTTTTGCAAATAGAACTTGGCATTTCTTATGAACTCAATAGTTTTATTATTAGATTTTAAAACTGGTTTTTGATATTTTTTCGCTATTTCAACAATCTCATCCACTATATGGTTTTCCACAGTTACTATCAAAGTAGGAAATGGATAACTTAAATATCTTTCAAGAATCTTTTTCCTTTTATCTGATTCAATCTGTTCAAGATATCCAATCTCCTTTCTACCTAAAACATTTACATTACTGTATAGCTCTTCTCCATCTGTAAAAAAACCGCTTAATTCATACCCAACTCTGTAGACACTTTGTGTTTTAATCTCTTTTTCCATATTTACATCTAAAAGTGGAACAAGTCCTAAAACATTAGCCAAATCTTTGACTTTTGGAAATTTTCTTGCTATTTTTTTCTCCATTTTAAGCTCCTCTAGTTGCTTTTATAAAACTCTTTATCTCTTTCCTTATAAGTTTTATCAATTTTTTCTAAAAATAGATTTTTTTGTTCTTCTCTCTTTAAATACTCATTTCTTAATATTTTTATATGTTCATACAAAAAATAACCTATTACTATAGTCACTACAATTGTGAATAACTTAAAAAAAACATTACCCTTCATTAACCAATACTTCCTCTTTAAATTTACTTAATAGATAGAATGAACCACAGAGTAAAATAACTTTTGAATCAATATCTTTTGCTAAATTATAAGCTTCATTGATATCCTCTTTGTACTCCTTATCTTTTCTATTAGAGTTATTGAAAAGTTCTAGAGCACTCTGCCCTCTCTTATTTTCAGCTAAAGAGGTAAATATTATTTTTCCCACTGTGCTCTCTAAAATTTCCAAGATTTTTTTAGAATCTTTATCCTTTAATATCGATACAATAGCTACTATCTCCTCTTTTTTAAACCCTAATTTTAAAGTGTCACAAAGTGTTCTCATTCCATCTTCATTGTGAGCTCCATCTAAAATAAGCACTCTATTGTCAGATGGAATAATCTCAAATCTACATTGCCATTTTACTTTCTCTACACCTTTTTTGATTATCTCTAAAGGTACTCCTAACTCCTTTAAGGTTTCAAAGGCACATAAAAAATTCTTATATTGATAATCACCAAAAAGGGAGAACTCATAAGTATTCCCCTCTATTTTTATAACAGTTTTATAGTTTTTAAAATCTAAAAAGTAAGTGCTCTGTCTATATTTTTCACATACATTTACATAGTTTTTAGTTTTTTCCTCTACTCCCTTTAAAAATTCAGGTTCTGAACTTCCCACAATAACTTTTGAATTTTTCTTTATTATTCCAGCCTTTTCACAGGCTATCTCATATATTGTTTTCCCTAAAAAGTCTGTGTGATCTAAACTTACATTGGTAATAACGCAAATATCAGAATCTATGATGTTCGTAGCATCATATCTTCCACCCATTCCAACTTCTATCACTGCATATTCAACTTTTTTGTCTGAAAAATATTTAAACATCATAGCTGTAGTCACTTCAAAAAAGGTTGGCGTTATGTCCAATTGTTTTATTATATCTTTGACATAGGAATAATAGTGAGCAATCTCTTCATCTGTTATTTCATCTCCATTTACCGATATTCTCTCATTAAATCTCAAAATGTGAGGTGATGTATACTTTCCAACTCTTTTCCCCTGCTCTATTAGAACGGTTTCAATTGTTGTTGAAGTTGAGCCCTTTCCATTAGTCCCTGCCACATGAATTGTTCTATAATTTTTTTGAGGATTATCCATCGCTTTACAAATATCTTCAATATTTTTTAAACCCAGTTTTATTCCGTGAAGTGAGTAGGAGTATAACTCCTCCAATAGTTTTTCAATGTTCACAAAATTCCCCCCTTTATTAATTATATCTCTTTTAGCATACCCTCTATTATTAGTTTTGAGTTTTGAGCAGCTAATTTTACAAACTCATCGAAATTCATATTGGCATCGTGGTTCGCTTTATCTGAAATAGATCTTATTATCACAAAAGGCTTTCCTAATACATAGCAAACATGAGCTACTGCAGCGCCCTCCATCTCTGTACACTCACCTGTAAAAGTGTCTCTTAACCATTTAATTTTGTCATTTGAAGCAACGAAAGTGTCTCCACTAACTATAGTTCCAACAAAAACTCTACCTTTTCCAAAATTTTCCTCAGCCACTTTTTTTGCTAAATCTACTAAAGATTTATCAGCCTTAAAAGTAGAATTTTCCATTCTAGGGATTACTCCATGATCATATCCAAAAGCAGTACAATCAAAATCATGCTCTATAAGGTCTGTTGATACAACAATATCCCCAATATTTATCTCTGGATTTAATCCACCTGCAACTCCTGTAAATAAAACTTTATCAACTTTAAACTCCTGAATTAATAGTGTTGAACATATTGCTGCATTCACTTTTCCTATTCCACATTCAACTAACACAATCTCTTTATTAAGAAGCGTTCCCTTAAAGAATTTATATCCACCAATCTCTCTTGTTTCCTCTAAATTCATCACCTCTTTTAATTGAATTACCTCTTCATTCATTGCTCCTATTATACCTAATAACATATTTCCTCCTAATTCTTAATCTCGTTCTTATCTATTTTTTTATAAAGTTTCCATCTGTCATGGAACCACATCCATTGATTTGGATAATTTTTTATTATATTTTCTATGATACTCATCATCATTTGAGTATTTACCTTTACATCATCCTTAAATGAAGCTGTTCTTACTAAATCTAACTCTCTTGAGAAATAAGTTGTACATGTGTTGTCCTCATGCATCACATTATAACCTATAACTAGGGGTAGATTGTGTTTTAATGCTATATTTATAACTCCTGTTGGAGACACTGTTTCCTCTCCAAAAAATTTAACTGATGTCCCTTTATCCCTATGGTCAGTGAACAGGGCTATCACTTTCTTTTCCTCTATCTGTTCCAATAGCTCCCTTGATGTTTGCTTAGATTTCTTCAGTAGTGTCACATTCATTTTTTTTCTTGCTTCTGTTATAAATTCATCAATATAAGGGTTTCTTTGAGCCTTTGCCACAGTTACAATTCTGTACTTCTCTCCGGCCTTTAATCCAGCTTCCATATTTCCCATATGAATAAGAGCTACCACTATTCCATTTCCCTTTTCCTTAATTGAAACTAATCTGTTAAAATCTTCCAATTGAACATTAGTTTTTAAATAATCCTCAAACCACAGTGTTGACAGAAAAGCTTTTGACATTATTTTGTATGACTCTTTTGCTATTTTTTTTCTTTCTTTAAATGTCTTATCTGGAAAAGCCAGTTTTAAATTTGCCAAAGCTATTAATCTTCTCTTTTTTATAAGATAATAACCTATAATACCTAATTTTTCAGCAAATTTAAATCTTATTTTTTCTGGAAATAAAAGTAAAATATACCGAAAAATTTTAAATATAATATATTGAAACTTATACATCTTTTTATCACCTATCTCAATTAATTTAACAGATTTATTATATCATAGAATAAGAAGTTATGCTATTC
>NZ_DBGBQB010000161.1:0-14723 GCF_048470075.1 Cetobacterium sp.
TATATAGACAAGGAATATGATTTTCATATTCCTTTTTTTATGCAAAAAATTTAGGAGGTTAAAATGAAGGGGAAGTTAATTCTTGAAAACGGAATGAGTTTTGATGGAAAAATTTTTGGAGAATTAGGTGAAAGCGTTGGAGAACTTGTATTTAATACAGGGATGACAGGGTACCAAGAGTTACTTACGGATCCATCATACTATGGGCAGATTGTTGTAATGACTTATCCAATGGTTGGAAATTATGGAATAAATCTAGAGGATATGGAATCAGATGGAATAAAATTAAAGGGATTCATAATTAAAGAGGATGCAAAGCTTCCAAATAACTTTAGATGTGAGATGACTTTAGACGGTTTTTTAAGACAGTATAATGTAGTTGGATTTAAAGGGGTAGATACAAGACATTTAACAAAAATAATTAGAGAACAAGGGGCTATGAAAGCTCTTATAACTTCTAAAGATTTAACTCAAAAAGAGATTGATGAGCATTTTGCTAAATTTAACAATAGTGATGCAGTAGAAAAAGTAAGTACAAAAGAGATATATGAGATACCAGGACCAGGGAAAAGAGTTGGAGTAATCGATTTTGGAGTTAAAAGAAATATTCTAAGATCATTTGAAAAAAGAGGGGTTCATCAAATCGTATTCCCATGGAATGTAACTGCAGAAGAGCTATTATCGCACGATTTAGACGCAGTGTTTCTATCAAATGGACCAGGGGATCCAGCAGAGTTAACTGGAGTTATAAACGAAATAAAAAAATTAGTTGGAAAGTTACCAATTATTGGAATCTGTTTAGGACACCAGTTATTAGCTTGGGCTTTGGGAGGAACTACAACAAAATTAAAATATGGACATAGAGGATGTAATCATCCAGTTAAAGATTTAGAGAAAAATAGAATTTTTATAACATCTCAAAATCATGGATATGTAGTGGATAAAGTACCTGAATCAATGAAAGTGACACATATAAATCTGAATGACAACTCTATTGAGGGGATGAGAAGTGAAGAGCATAGAATTTTATGTGTTCAATACCATCCAGAAGCTTGGCCAGGACCAGCTGATTCAGAGTATCTGTTTGATGATTTTTTAAAAGTAATAGAAGGATAATTTTTGAGGTTATTTAAGTAGAGTTTTTAGGAGGCGTATAATGTTAGATAAATCGATAAAAAAGACACTGGTAATAGGATCGGGACCAATTATAATAGGTCAAGCTGCAGAGTTTGATTATTCGGGAACACAAGCTTGTGAAACATTAAAAAAAGAGGGGATAGAGGTTGTTTTAATAAACTCAAACCCAGCGACAATAATGACAGATAAAGCGGTTGCAGATAAGATATATATAGAGCCAATCACAGCGGAATTTGTGGAGAAAGTAATTGCAAAAGAGAGACCAGATTCAATATTAGCTGGAATGGGTGGACAAACAGCTTTAAATATGGCTGTTGAGTTAAATGACAAGGGAATACTTGAAAAATATAATGTAAGAGTTATTGGAACATCTATTGAATCTATTAAAAGGGGAGAGGATAGAGAGCTATTCAGAGAGGCTATGGATAAGATAGGAGAGCCTACTATTGAGAGCAGAATAGTTGAAGATTTAGAGGATGGATTTAAAGTAGCTAAGGAGATAGGATACCCAGTAGTTGTAAGACCAGCGTATACACTTGGAGGAACTGGTGGAGGAATTGCCAATGATCCACAGGAGTTAGAGGATATTCTATTAAAAGGGTTAAAATTATCGAGAGTTGGACAGGTACTGATAGAAAAGTCAATCTTAGGTTGGAAAGAGGTTGAATACGAAGTAATTAGAGATAAGGATGGAAACTGTATAACTGTTTGTAATATGGAGAATATAGATCCAGTTGGTATCCATACAGGAGATTCAATAGTTGTAGCTCCATCACAGACACTTTCAGATAGAGAGTATCAAATGCTAAGAACGTCAGCACTGAAGATAATCAATGAGATTGGAGTAGTTGGAGGGTGTAATGTTCAGTTTGCTCTACATCCAAAATCTTTTGAATATGCTATTATAGAGATTAATCCAAGAGTATCAAGATCCTCTGCTCTAGCTTCAAAAGCTACTGGGTACCCAATAGCGAGAGTTGCAACTAGACTATCTCTAGGATACACATTAGATGAGGTTATAAATGAGGTAACAGGAAAAACATTTGCATGTTTTGAGCCAGCACTGGACTATATAGTAGTAAAAATTCCAAAGTGGCCATTTGATAAGTTTAAAAAAGCTAACAAGAGATTGGGAACAAAAATGATGGCAACAGGAGAGGTTATGGCTATTGGAAATAACTTTGAAGCTGCTTTCTTAAAGGGATTGAGATCTTTAGAGATTGGAAGATATAATTTAGAGCACCCAGTTGTAGAGAAAATGACTATGGAGGAGCTAAAAGAGGTAGTTGTAAGACCTGATGATGAGAGAATCTTTGTTGTTGCTGAGATGTTAAGAAGAGGATATGTAAAAGAGAAGTTACAAAAGTTAACTGGAATAGATAAGTTCTTTATGGAAAAGCTAGAGTGGCTTGTTAAACAAGAGGAACTGATGAAAAAGATGAAACTTAAGGATTTAGATGAAAAGTTCTTAAAAAATGTAAAGAAAAAAGGTTTCTCAGATAAGGGAATAGCTCAACTTTTAAATGTAACAGAGCAAGATATCGCTAGAAAAAGAAGAGATTATGGAATAAAGCCAGTTTATAAAATGGTTGATACATGTGCAGGGGAGTTTGCAGCAGACTCATCTTACTTCTATTCAACATATGATCAATTTGATGAGGTAGATGTAACAGATAAAAAGAAAGTTATCGTAATAGGATCTGGGCCAATAAGAATAGGACAAGGAATTGAGTTTGACTACTGTACGGTTCACTCAATAAAAACTTTGAGAAATATGGGAGTAGAGAGTATTATTATCAATAATAACCCAGAGACTGTATCTACAGATTTCTCAACAGCAGACAGACTTTATTTTGAGCCATTAGTGACAGAGGATGTTATGAATATCATAGATAAAGAGAAACCAGCAGGAGTTATTATCCAGTTTGGAGGTCAGACTGCTATAAAATTAGCTAATGATTTAAGAGATAGAGGTGTTACAATACTTGGAACTTCAGCAGAGATGGTTGATGCAGCAGAGGACAGAGAAAAGTTTGAAGATATAATGGAAAAGCTAGATATAAAAAGACCTAAAGGAAGAGCAGTGTGGGATATTGAAGCTGGAAAGAAGATAGCGGCTGAGGTACAATACCCTGTTTTAGTAAGACCATCATATGTTTTAGGTGGACAAGGAATGGAGATTTGTCATGATGAGTATAACCTTGTAAATTACTTAAAAGCCTCTTTTGAAAGAGATCCTGAAAATCCAGTTTTAATAGATAAATATTTAAATGGAATCGAAGTGGAAGTGGACGCAATTTGTGATGGAGAAGATATCTTAATACCAGGAGTTATGGAGCACTTAGAGAGAGCTGGAATACACTCTGGAGACTCAATTACAATATATCCTCCACAGAATTTATATGAGGGAACTGAGAAAAAAATAGAGGAAATTACAAGAAAGATTGCAAAGGAATTAAAGATAAAGGGTATGATGAACATTCAGTTCATAGCATATGAAAATGAGTTATATGTGATTGAGGTAAACCCAAGATCATCAAGAACAGTTCCATATATCGCTAAAATATCAGGTGTACCTGTAATAGATATAGCTACAAGAGTTATAATGGGAGAAAAGCTTCAAAACTTAGGATTTGGAACAGGGATTTATAAAAAACCATCAGTGGTTGCTGTAAAAGTTCCAGTATTCTCAACAGAGAAGCTATCAGGAGTTGAGGTTTCATTAGGACCTGAAATGAAATCTACAGGAGAGGTTTTAGGAGTTGGACATACAG
Source organism: Cetobacterium sp. (assembly GCF_048470075.1). GTDB lineage: Bacteria > Fusobacteriota > Fusobacteriia > Fusobacteriales > Fusobacteriaceae > Cetobacterium_A. The sequence goes on from NZ_DBGBQB010000161.1 coordinate 3,912, forward strand.
CTGATGAAGCTATATTTAAGGGGCTTTTAGGTGGAGGAAGAGTTCAGAATGTAAGAAACAGAAAGATTCTTCTAACAATAAGAGATAAGGATAAAGATGAGTTTTTACCAGTGGCTAAATCATTAAAGAATCTAGGTTGTCAACTATACGCAACAGAGGGAACTCAAAGATATCTAGCAGAAAAGGGGATTGAAGCAACAGCTGTAAGAAAAATAAATGAGGAATCTCCAAATATTTTAGATCTATTAAAAAATAGAGAGGTAGATCTATTAATAAATACTCCAACTAAGGCAAATGATGCTCAAAGAGATGGATTTAAAATAAGAAGAACAGCTATTGAGTATGGAGTTGAGGTATTAACATCAATAGATACATTAAATGCGATAATAAAAGTTCAAGAGTTAAATGTTGATAAGATGGACTTAGACGTATTTGATATTGCACAGATATAAAAACAGTTGACAAAACTGAAAAAAAAGTATACACTGCATTAAATGATATATAAATGAAGATATGCTCAAAGGGAGTAGTCAAAAGTGTAGTATCAACATCTCGATTTTTTAAATCTGGTGCTATACGCCAAAAATGGTGACAAGACTTTTAGTGTAGGTTTTAACCTACACTGAAAGTCTTTTTTTATTTTTGGAAAATGAAAATATATCTTAGGTCAGTAAATAATTAAAAATATAAAATAATATGGAGGGAAATCTATGAAAGATTTTTATTCAAAAAGCAAAGAGGAGTTATTGGGATATTTTGATACCTCTGAACAGGGATTGAAAAAAGCAGATTTAGAAAGGTTAAAGGAGGAGTACGGAGAGAATATACTTAATAGTAAGGAGAAGAAAACAGCTTTAGCGATATTTTTAGAGCAATTTAAAGATTTCCTTGTAATAATTCTATTAGTTGCAGCAGCAATTTCGTTTATTTCAGGAAATAAAGAGAGTACAATAGTTATTTTAGCGGTAATTGTAATGAACGCTATTTTAGGAACAGTTCAACATTTAAAAGCAGAAAAGTCATTGGAAAGTTTAAAAAAGATGTCATCACCAAAGGCTAAAGTTATAAGAGATGGTCAAAAGCAGGAGATAAATTCATCTGAGTTACTTCCGGGAGATATCGTGTTGATAGAAGCTGGAGATGTTGTTCCAAGCGATGGTAGAGTTTTAGAAACACACTCTTTAATGGTAAATGAGAGTTCATTGACAGGAGAATCAGAAAGTGTAGAAAAAATTTCACAAACCATTGATATAGGTGGATTAACTGTAGGAGACCAAAAAAATATGGTGTTTTCAGGAAGCTTAGTCACTTATGGAAGAGCAAAATTTTTAGTGACAACAATAGGAATGAAAACAGAGCTTGGGAAAATAGCTTCACTATTGGATGAAACTGAAGATGCAATGACACCTTTACAGAAATCATTGGAAAAATTTGGAAAAAAATTATCAATAGCAATAATAGTTTTATGTATAGTTGTATTCTTGATGAGTGTAGCTAGAGGAATAAATATGTTAGAGTCATTGATGTTTGCAGTAGCTTTAGCGGTAGCTGCAATTCCAGAGGCATTGGGGTCTATAGTAACAATAGTTCTAGCGATTGGAACTCAAAAGATGGCAAAAGAGAATGCTATTATAAAAAAACTTCACTCAGTGGAATCTTTAGGGTGCGTTTCTGTAATCTGCTCCGATAAAACAGGGACATTAACTCAGAATAAAATGACAGTTCAACAACTTTATGTAGATGGAAAAGTGATTGAATCTGAGAATATCGATTTGAATTCAAAAATAGAGATAGGGCTTCTAAGAAGCGCAATTTTATGTAGCGATGCTGTGAATAACAATGGGCAGGAGATAGGAGACCCAACAGAGGTAGCATTGGTAAATGTGGGGCATAAATATGATTTAGCAGAGGTAGAGATCAGAAATAAATATCCAAGATTGAAGGAGTTACCATTTGATTCAGACAGAAAAATGATGAGTACCTTAAATAAGATTGAGGGTAAAAACTACTTGATTACTAAGGGTGCACCAGATGTTGTAATAGAAAGAGCCAAGTATATACTAAGAGAAAATGGGGATATAGAGAGAATATCAGATTTAGATATAGAGAAGATTAAAAAGGCGAATATAAATTTTGCTGAACATGGATTGAGAGTTCTAGCTTTTGCTATGAAAGAGATGGATGAAGTGAGAGAGTTAGAGTTCCAAGATGAGAATGGATTTATCTTTATAGGTTTAATCAGTATGATTGATCCTCCAAGAGAGGAGTCTAAAGAAGCTGTAAAAAATTGTATAAGAGCTGGAATAAAACCTGTTATGATAACAGGGGATTATAAAGTTACAGCAAAAGCCATTGCTAAAGAGATAGGTATATATAAAGATGGTGATGAAACATTAAATGGTGTTGAGATTGAAAAAATGAGTGATGAAGAGCTTATAAAACATGTTGAAAGAATATCTGTCTATGCCAGAGTTTCACCAGAACATAAGATTAGAATTGTTTCAGCGTGGCAAAAATTAGGTAAAATTTGTGCTATGACAGGGGATGGAGTAAATGATGCACCTGCTCTAAAAAAAGCTGATGTAGGAATAGCTATGGGAATAACTGGTACTGAGGTTTCAAAAGATGCAGCTTCAATGATATTAACTGATGATAACTTTTCAACAATAATAAAATCAGTAGTAACAGGAAGAAACTTATATGCCAATATAAAAAACTCTATAAGATTTTTATTATCAGGAAACACAGCGGGAATATTAGCTGTATTTTATGCTTCATTGATAGGATTGCCTGTAATATTTGCTCCAGTTCATCTATTATTTATAAACCTACTAACAGATAGTTTACCTGCTATAGCTATTGGAATGGAACCCTCTCATGGGGACGTATTAGATGAAAAACCAAGAGAAGCTAATGCTCCATTATTGGATAAAAAACTATCAAGTAGAATTTTGATGGAAGGATTACTGATTGCCTTTGTAACAATGGTAGCATTTTATTTAGGGTATGCAAAAGGAGATGCAGCCCTTGGAAGCACTATGGCATTTTCCACTCTGTGTTTGGGAAGATTGTTCCATGGATTTAACTGTAGAGGAAATGGTTCTGTAATTAAATTGGGAATAACAAAAAATATGTTTAGCATATATGCATTTTTATTAGGAACAGCTCTACTGTATATGGTTTTATTAGTTCCATCATTCCATGAGATGTTTGCAGTGGCTGATTTAACTGTGATAAATTTTGCAGAGATAACAACTCTTGCATTTATACCAACATTAATAATCCAAGTATTAAAGTATATAAAATACGATAGATAAAAACTATTACAATGATTTAAAGACCGTAGATAACTATTTATTTACGGTCTTTTTAATTTTATCATTTAATTGACTTTAAAAATCTATGGTGATAAATTATGATTATTAATATTTTTAAAGGGGGAATAATTATGTTTAAGGGAAATAAAATTAGACTTAGAGCTTATAGGGCAGATGATGTTAAAAGGGTTTTTGAACTATATGGAGAGGAAGAGATAAGGGATACTGCGACAATGGCAATTAATTTTCCAATTTCATATGAAGGTAGAAAAAGTTTCGTAGATAAAAAATTAGTTCAGACTAATGAACTTTTTACTTTTGCAATTGATTTACTTGAAACTGATGAATATATAGGAAGTTGTGCAATAAATAAATTAGATGGAAAAAATAGTATAGCTACGATTGGAATATGGATAGGTAAAAAATATCAAGGATGTGGGTTAGGCTCTGAAGCTCTTAGGATTCTTTGTAACTTCATATTTGAAGAGATGAATATACATAAAATAAAATTACACTATATTGAATTTAATGAAGCGGGAAAAAGATGTTATGAAGCGGTTGGATTTAAAGAGGAAGGAATAAATAGAAAAGAGCTATATAGACATGGAATATATTATGACACAGTTAATATGGGATTGTTTAAAGAGGAATATAGGAAAAAATAAAAAAACACTCCTATTTAAGAGTGTAAAGTTTCAAATGGTGCCTAGAAAAGGATTCGAACCTTCGACCGCTCGGGTATGAACCGAGTGCTCTAGCCAACTGAGCTATCTAGGCAAATGGTGGAGATAAGCGGAGTCGAACCGCTGACCTACGCAGTGCAAGTGCGTCGCTCTCCCAACTGAGCTATATCCCCAAATGGTACCCCGTAGGGGAATCGAACCCCTGTTTATAGAGTGAAAATCTATTGTCCTTACCACTGAACGAACGGGGCAAGTGTACCGTATATTAAAGTGGAGCGGGAGACGAGGGTCGAACTCGCGACATTCAGCTTGGAAGGCTGACGCTCTACCAACTGAGCTACTCCCGCAATCACAAAAATATAGTATCATAATGTATAAAAAATGTCAATGCAATTTTTTAAAATTTTAAAAAAATAAAAAGTCGAGATTCTCGACTTTTTATCTTGGTTATACACTAAATCTCTTTCACTATAAATTTAGAACATCTATTGAAAGCCTCATCTCCAACAGTGGCAATAACTAGAGTTCCTTCAGCTTCATAAGACTCACTTTCAATGATGGCATTTCTATGTAAATAAGCATTGATTGAACTCTCAGAATAAGGGATTAAAAGCTCTACTTTTTTCATAGTTCTAGGTAATGACTCAGTAATTTTTTCCATTAATAAGTCAATATTAATCTCATTTTTAGCACTAATCTCAACAATATCCATATGAGAGTATAGCTCTTTTAATTTTTCAATCTGCTCATCAGTTGCAATATCGCACTTATTTAAGGCAAGTATAGTAGGTTTATCTATAGCTCCTAACTCTGTTAGAACATTTTCAACAGATTTTATCTGTTGAACCACTGTTTCACTTGAAGCATCAACTAGGTGTACAAGAAGGTCTGAAAAAATAACCTCTTCCAATGTAGATTTAAAAGCTTCAATCAGATCATGAGGAAGTTTTCTAACAAATCCAACTGTATCAGTTAGAGCGGTTACTCTCTTATCTGGGAGAACCATAGTTCTAGTGGTTGCATCCAATGTTGCAAAAAGCATATTTTCAGCAAATACAGCCTCTTTTTTTACAGTGTTATCACTTGGGTACATTTCAACTAGAAGATTTCTAAGTGTAGATTTACCAACGTTTGTATATCCAACTAAAGAGACTCTTGGAATACCAGAGCTCTCTCTTTTAGTTCTTTGTAAAGCTCTAATTTTTTTAATTTTTTCAAGTTCTTGCTTTAAGGCAAAAATCTCATCTTTGATTCTTCTTCTATCAATCTCTAATTTTTTCTCTCCAGGACCTTTAGTACCAATTCCACCACCAGTTCTAGACATAATACTTCCTAGACCAATAAGTCTTTGGCTTCTATATTTAAGCTGTGCTAATTCAACCTGTATTTTAGCCTCTCTAGTTCTAGCTCTTCTAGCGAAAATCTCAAGAATTAAGATTGTTCTATCAATAACTTTACACCCTGTAACAGCTTCTAAGTTTTTAATTTGAACACCACTTAACTCTTCATCAAAGATTATAAGATTTGCATTTTTTATCTGTCTAAGTAAAGCTAACTCTCTAACTTTACCACTACCGATATAAAAGATATTATCAATTCTTTTTATCTTTTGAAAAATTCTTCCAGCTACATTTACATCACAAGCTCTAGCAAGCTCCTCTAACTCATCTAAACTCTCTTCAGAATCTACACCAACTACAATAGCATATTCACTGTCATCTTCAACAACATCACTTTTTCTAAGCTCAGCTTCAATCTCTAAAACTTTATCTAAATAATCAGTTGAAATCACTTTATCTAAAGAAAGATTTTCAACCTCTTCATAAGTAAGTTCCTGATTGGCAATTTTACAGTATCCGATATTTATACCAGTGATATCTGTTTCACCAACACCAATAGCTAAAATAGCATCTAATTTTAATTTTAATAAAGCGGAGATATCTATCATAGAAAGTTTTGAATAGCCACTGGGATGAGTATGAATAACTTTAACTCCACTTAATTTTTTACTAGAGATCTCTAGAATGGGTAGTTCAACACTATTACTGTCTCCAATAGCAACTTCTAATACTTTTCCTTTTCTATCAATTGAAACACTAATCTCACGATTTATGACTCTAGTCATATCAGTAATAAGTGCAACAATCTCAGGACTGACAAGTCTTCCCTTTTCAACACTCATACTATAAATAGTATCTAGTTCTGCTAAAATGGAATCTCTAACTCCTTCAACATTACCTTTTATCATATTTCACATCCTCTATCTTAATATAATTAAGTTTTTATATTAATTTTACTACATATATATAAAAAATACAAATTTAATGAAAGTTCTATAAAAAATATTTGCAAATCCGAAAAAAATGTAGTATTACATATATTATTGATTCTTTTATAAACAAAGTTAAATACTGGGAGGAGAAAAATGAAGAAAATAGGTCTTTTACCAAAACTGATTTTAGCAATTATAATTGGTATTGGAGTTGGAATGCTGGGAATGGAGGTACCTATAAGGGTTTTAGCAACATTTAACGGTATTTTTGGAAACTTTTTAAAGTTCTCAATACCACTTATCATAATTGGATTTGTTGCACCTGGAATTGGTGATCTAGGAACTGGAGCAGGGAAATTATTAGGAATTACAACAGCGATAGCTTATATCTCAACTGTTTTAGCAGGTTCATTTACATATTTTGTAAATACAGCGGTATTTAAAATGATTTTAGAAACAGGATCGATGTTAGAAACGGCAGATAATCCGGAGCATGCATTGTTATCAGGATATTTAACAGTGAATATGCCACCTATAATGGATGTAATGACCGCTTTACTTATGGCTTTTATCTTGGGAATTGGAATTGCAATAGTAAAGGGACATGCAATAAAGGATGTAATGAATGAGTTCCAAAAAGTTGTAGAGGGAATTATAAGAAATATAATCATTCCATTTTTACCACTACATATAGCTGGAATTTTTGCAAATATGACATATGCGGGGCAAGTAGCAACAATATTAACAGTGTTCTCAAAGGTTTTTGCAGTGATTATTATACTTCATATAACAGTTTTATTGATACTGTATTTTATAGCTGGAGGAATGGCTGGAGCAAATCCAATCAGACTTATAAAAACTATGTTACCGGCATACTTTACTGCTATTGGTACACAGTCATCAGCTGCTACAATACCAGTGACATTAAATCAAACTAAAGAAAATGGAGTAAACACAGGTATTGCCGAGTTTGTTGTGCCACTATGTGCAACAATCCATCTATCTGGAAGTACAATAACTTTAGTTAGTTGTGCTATGGCTATAATGATGTTAAATGGCATGAGTATAACTTTTGGAACAATGTTTGGATTTATAATGATGTTAGGAGTTACAATGGTTGCAGCACCAGGTGTTCCAGGAGGAGCAGTAATGGCTGCACTAGGAATTATAGAGACAATGTTAGGATTCCCACCAACATTAACATCAATAATGATAGCGTTATATCTAGCACAGGATAGTTTTGGAACAGCTTGTAATGTAACTGGAGATGGAGCAATAGCTATTATTGTAAACAAAATTGCAGGATTTAAATTAGAAAAAAACTCGAAAGAATTTTTTGATAATATATAAAAAAAGCTAGGAAAACTGGTACTTGAAAGAGATGTTGAAAAGAACATCTCTTTTTTTGTACCAATGAAAAAATATTTTAATGTTAAAAATGTGTAAATTTTAAGTTAAAAAATGGTTTTTTATTTTACATTTATTAAAATACGTGTTAAAATCTAGCTGATTGACTATTTAACCAGAAAAATTAAAATAAAAAGTAGAATTTAGGAGGAAAAATGTACTTAGATATCTTTTTTAAGGTTCTAGGAGGACTGGGGCTGTTCCTGTATGGAATGGAAAACATGTCCAAAGGAATGCAAAAAATGGCAGGGGAAAGATTGAAAAAAATTCTTGCTATGCTTACAACAAACCGTTTTATGGCAATAGGAATGGGAGTTTTTGTAACAGCACTAGTTCAATCTTCATCTGTAAGTACTGTAATGACAATAGGTTTTGTTAATGCATCGCTATTAACATTAAAGCAAGCACTAGGAGTTATACTAGGAGCTAATATAGGAACGACAATAACTGGATGGATACTAGTTTTAAAAATAGGAAAATATGGACTTCCAATGGCTGGAGCGGCAGCTATTTCTACAATGTTCTTCACAAGTGAAAAAGCTAGAACAAGAGCAATGGCAATAATGGGATTAGGACTTATATTCTTTGGATTGGAATTAATGAGTGATGGTTTAAAACCATTGAGATCTTTACCTGAGTTCGTGTCACTTTTCCATGCATTTACAGCGGATACATATTTTGGAGTATTAAAGGCAGCAGCAGTAGGAGCATTGTTAACAGCAGTGGTACAATCATCTTCAGCTACACTAGGTATTACAATAACACTTGCTGTACAGGGATTAATTGATTATCCAACAGCAGTAGCTTTGGTTTTAGGAGAGAATGTAGGAACAACAGTAACAGCGTTATTAGCATCATTAAATGCAACAGCAAATGCTAAAAGAGCGGCTTATGCACATACAATAATAAACATTGTAGGGGTTTTATGGGCTACAACTATATTTAGATTCTATTTGGGATTCTTAGAAAATATTTTAGATCCAGATAATAATTTAACTGCAGCTATTGCAACAGCGCATACAATGTTTAATATCTTAAACGTTTGTCTATTCATACCATTTATAGGATATCTAGCAGACTTCTTATGCAAGGTTGTAAAATCAGATTCACCAATTGCAAAGGAAAGAGTTACACACTTGGATATTTTAATGGCAGATACACCGTCAGTTGTAGTTGAACAAACACAAAAAGAGATTTTAACTATGGGAACTCATATAAAAGATATTTTCTCAAAGCTAGATAATGTATTAGCTGGTAGAGAAAAAATTGATAGCCAAGTTGGAAAAATAGAAAAATTAGAAGATACTCTTGATCTATTCCAAAAAGAGATTTCAGATGTTAACTTTCATATATTAAATGGAACACTTGATAACTCTAACACTGAGGATACAAGAGAAAACTTACAAACTTGTGATGAATATGAGACAGTGAGTGATTATCTACTTAGAATAGCTAAAACATTAAAGAAAATGCAGGATAATGGAATTGAATTAAATGAGTATAAGAGAGCTACATTAAATCAATTACATGTAAATGTAGAGGATTTATTTAATGACATAAATAGAGCTTATGAGTTAAGAGATAAAGATCTATTTGTAGCAACAATAAAAAAATGTACTTTTATTAAAGAGGAGTACAAAAGAGCAAGAGCTGAGCACTTAGAGCACGTTTCAGAAAATGTAATGCCAGCTATGCTAAGTACTGGATATATGGATATTTTAAATAACTATAGAAGAATAAAAGATCATTTATACAATATAGTTGAAGTTTTTGCAAAAATAAACTAAGATAAAAGAGAGGAGAGATCCTCTCTTTCACTATTTTTAAGAGGAGAAAAAGTATGGAGATATATTATTTTGACAACTCAGGAACAAGTTCGCCAAAACCAGAATCAGTGTACAAAGCTGTAGAGGAAGCGATGAAGGAGTATAATGCAAACCCTGGTAGAGCTGGACATAGAAAGGCTTTAGAAGCAGGAAGACAAATATATGAAGTGAGGGAAAAAGTTGCAAAGCTTTTTAATGTGAGTAATAGCTTAAATATCGCTTTTACAGCCAATGCTACAGAGTCTTTAAACTTTGCAATAAAAGGGGGAATTCCTAGTGGAGCACATGTTATTACAAGTAATTTTGAACACAACTCTGTTTTAAGACCTCTGTTTTATATGCAGGATGAGAAAAATGTAAAATTGACTTTTATTGATACCTATAAAGAGATTGAAAAAAACATAACTCCAGAAACAAGGGCAGTAGTAATTAATCATGTGTCCAATGTAAATGGAACTGTACAAAATATAGAAGAGATAGGAAAAATATGTAAAAAATACAATCTTTTATTTATATTGGACGCTTCACAGAGTGCAGGATATATGGATATAGACATGAAAAGGGATAACATAGGAATACTGTGTCTAACAGGGCATAAATCACTTTTTGGAATACAGGGAATAGGAGCTATCTGTATAGGGGATGGAGTTGAAATAAAACCTCTTTTAGAGGGTGGAACTGGAAGTTTTTCAAAACTTTCAAGACAACCAAAAGAGATGCCAGAGATGTTGGAGGCAGGAACATTAAATACACCAGGGATACTGAGTTTAGGAGCTGGAATAGACTTTATAAATAAGATTGGTTTAAAAAACATAAGAGAGCATGAGGATATGTTATCTAAAAGATTTATAGAGGGATTGAAAAAAATAGAAAAATTAAAAATATATACAAGTTTCACTGAAAAACAGGGTCCTGTGGTAAGTTTGAATATAGAGGGAATAGATGGTGGAGACTTAGCACAGATTTTAGATGAGGAGTTTGGAATTTTAGTGAGACCTGGATTTCACTGTGCTCCATTGGCACATAAAGCTATTGGAACCTATGAGATAGGAGCTGTAAGATTTTCATTTGGCTATTTTAATACAGAGAAAGAGATAGATTTTGCACTGGACACACTAAAAAATATTACTTTACAAATTTAAAAAGGTATGATATACTTTTCAAAGCGTAAAAAAAGAGAGGAGGATAAAAAGTGAGAAAGTTGTTAAGTATTTTTGGACTGAAAAAAGAAAAAAAGAAAAAAACGATATTTTCATTATTTTTATCTTTTAATTTTGATTTTAATATATGGAATAGAAGTTACATTC
>NZ_DBGBQB010000162.1:0-2616 GCF_048470075.1 Cetobacterium sp.
AATGAGATGGGAATAAATAAAGATCATAAAAAAATAAAAATTGAAAAATTAGATAACAAAATTCAAATTCACAAAATGGAGGAAAGTAATATGGGTAAAATCTATACAGTCAAAGTTAATAAGGGGGGAATTGGAAAAACATTTTTAACAGCTCAACTTGGTGCTGGACTATCTTTATTAAATAAAAAAGTTTTACTTTTGACTTCAGATTCCCAAAACAACCTATTTAACTATTTATTAAAAGGGGATAAAGCATTTGAAAAAGGCTTGAAATCAGAGGTTGTTAATGGAGATGGAGAATATTTTAGATTAAGAAAAAATCTTTATTTCCTTCCTTTAGAGAACAACAAGTTTTCTGCCACTTTTTTAAATGAAATGCCCAATTTTCTTGAAAAATTGAGAGATGAATATGATTATATTCTAATTGATTCTGTCCCAACACTGAAAATTGATGCTGTTTTTTTAGAACATTCTGATAAAATAATTATTCCTAGCTATTGTGATGAAGTTACTATGGAAGGAGTTCTTAATCTTGTCAATGAAATAGATGTTAATAAAATTCATACAATTTTAATTAACAGATATAAAAATACTAAAATTCAAAATAAATATCTTGCAGAGATGAAAAATATAATATCTAATACGGATATTATATTCCCACAGCCTATTCCTCAATTAGCTTTTATTGAGGAGATGCTAGATAAAAAGAAAAGTATTTGGGAATATACAAATAAACAAGCTAATGAAGTTCAAGAGATTTTATTAGAGATTTTAAGTAAAATGTAATTTTAGGAGGATTTTATATGTCAAAACTTGATTTAGCTGCAAGATTACAAGAAAAATTAAATTCTAGGGAAGCAAAAGAGATTGTGAACTCTAATTTTCTTATTCAAAAAGAAAATTTTAAATATGATTATTTAAATAACTTATTAAATAATATTGAAGGGGATGAAGTAAAAGATTTCTTAAAAATTGAAAGTTTTAAGTTAATAAATATTCAAGCAAAAACTTCTTTAGAGTTAGGAGAGATTTTTACAAATGTCTTTAATAAATTATCTAAGCAAGGGTCTACTGATGGTCTTTATGAAAATTGGCTTGAATTACATGGATACAATAAAAAAACTGCTCTAAGACATCGAAAAAGATTTGAACTTTACAATGAAGTTAATGAAAATAAAAAAGATATTGTTGCACTTTTACCTGTTAGAGTTATTGAGGAGCTATATAAAGATAAAGAAACTTCTATTGGGTTAATCAATATGGCTGAAAATTCAGAATCTTTATTAACTCTTAATATAACAGAAAATAGAGAACTTGCTTCAACTCCTAAATCACTTTATTACGATTTTAATATTTTTAATAACTTTCAAGAAAGAATGATGTTATTGAAAGAAAAAGATAAAGAAAAAGTTGAAAGACTTTTAAGCGAAATCTATGAAATTTTAACTAAATAGTATTCTGTATCTAAAACTGTAGGTAATTAATTTATCTACAGTTTTTGTCAAAATGCTCTTGAGTAATCAAAATGTTTCTTTCTGATTAGCCTAGATGAACCTATTTTAAAAGTATTTACTAATTTGGCTAGCTCCACTTGTGGTGATAAAACTATTCATGAAGTAGGAGACGCATATGAACTAAGAGACACTGTGTCTTTTAGTTTTAAGTTAAAATCTAACTAAGTGACATTGTGTCTCTTAGTAGAAAAACAAAAAAGTCCCTAAGGGACTTTTTCTATTTAAATTTATCTACTAAAAATCTATCTATTTCTGAAGTTCTTAGCTCTTTTCTCATAAAGACTGGACCTAAAACCCTTAAAATCTCTTTTTTTATATCTATTACTTTATCATCATCTAAAGATAACATAATTTTATAAAGATTAATACTTTCATTTACATACTCATTAAATTTTTCTACCTCTTTAATTATATCTGTTTCCTCTTTTTCAACGACCTCTTTTGGACTTTCTATCCTAGTAGTTTCTCTTTTTAACTTTAATGTTCTACTAAAATAATCATTCTCTACCAAATACGATGCAATCAAAGAGTTTTTACCAGCTTTAAATGCTATTTTTTGGATTTTAGTTTCTTGACCGCATTTCTTTATGTAGTTTTTATAAACTATTCTTTCTATACTCTCTTGATCTTCACTTGGAAGTTTATAATACAGTTCCATAACTTCATTTTGTTTATTATTTTTTAAAATATCCATAGCTATAGTGTCCTCCATATTATCCTCAATTTTTTCTAAAGAGGATTTATTTTTCGGAAAATCAATTAAAATATCATTTGCCCAGTTATTTTCTAAACATTTCAGAAAGTAAGCTCTTGGACTTGTTAATTTTTTTTGTTTATTCATATAGATAATTGCAGCTTTAACTTTTTCTTCACCATAACTCTCCAAAGCCTCTTTTACTGCCTTTGACATAGTTTTTAATTTCTTTGCTTTTTCAGGCATCATATTTAGCATTTCGAGAACTAAGTTCAGACTGATTTCTTTCACTATATTTTTTTCTTCTTTTTCTTCAAAATTAATTTCATCATGTTCCATTTCGCTGATTGTTAAAGCTGTTGAAAGTTTTTTAAAATCATTAAAATCATCATAAAATCTCTCTTGTTT
>NZ_DBGBQB010000163.1:0-3660 GCF_048470075.1 Cetobacterium sp.
TTATATAATTACTAATGTACAAAATTTATAAATCAGTATTTTAAGGAGAAAAAATGAGAGTAGACTTAAATGAAATTTTTGAAGAATTCGCTGAAGCTAGAAGAAACGGATTTTTAAAAGTAAAAGAACTAAAAGATCAAGGAGCTAATATAGTTGGTACATTTTGTACCTATACACCAAAAGAGATTGTTTATGCTGCCGGGGGGACTCCAGTTACTCTATGTGGTGTAAGTAATGATACTATTCCTGCTGCTGAAGTTCATTTACCTAAAAATCTTTGCCCATTAATAAAATCTAGTTATGGCTATGCTATTTCTGATAAATGTCCTTATATGTATTTTTCGGATTTAGTTGTAGGAGAGACTACATGTGATGGAAAAAAGAAGATGTATGAGTTATTGGGAGAGATTAAAGATACTTATGTAATGCAACTTCCACATTCGCAAGACTCTGAATACGCAAAAAATATGTGGGAAAATGAAGTGATAAGATTCAAAGAGAAGCTTGAATCAAAATTCTCTACATCTATAACAGAGGAAAAATTACGTAAAAGTATAAACTTATGTAATAGAGAAAGGGTTAGTCTTACAAACTTTTACTCATTAGGAAAACTTGTTCCTCCTCCAATTTCGGGATATGATATGTTTACTATTTTAAATGGAGTTCTGTATATTTTTGATAAAGAGAAACAAATTGCAAAACTTGATCAAATTACAGCTACTCTTAAAGAGATGCACAGCAACAATGAGTGTAAAATATCTAAAACTGCTCCTAGGATTCTAATTACTGGTTGTCCTCTTGGAGGAGTAGCAGATAAAATCATAAAACAATTGGAAGAGGTTGGAGCTGTTGTAGTTGTCTATGAAAATTGCGGTGGAACAAAAAATACTGAGAGATTAGTTGATGAAAATGAGGCCCCTATAAAAGCTATTGCCGATAAATATCTTTCTATTCCTTGTTCTGTAATGAGTCCAAATAAAGGAAGAGAGGAGATGCTTTCAAAACTTATTGAAGATTATAAAGTGGATGGGGTAGTAGAGATTATTTTACAGTCTTGCCATACTTATGCCATTGAAACCAGAAATATCAAAAGACATGTCAATAATCTAGGAGTTCCTTTTATATCTATAGAGACTGACTACTCTACCTCTGATAAAGGGCAAATAAGAACAAGATTGGAAGCTTTCGTTGAAATGCTTTAATTTTAAAAATCTAAAGTGATTTAATATAAAACTATTGGGAGATTAAACTATGAAAAAAAACTTTTTTACCTATTCACTTCTTGCACTAGCAGGAATTACATTTTTTACTGGTTGTTCTAAAGAAATATCTGAAAAAACTACACAAAATCCAAAATCCACAGAGATAAGTTTTATGATACCGGATTGGGGTGTCCCACCTCAGGCTATGCTTGATGAGTTTCAAAATGAATCTGGAATTAAAGTAAATATTGAAACTGTGTCATGGGATGATATTAGAAATAAAATTGCGATTGCTGCCAATGGAAAAAAAGCTGCTGCAGATGTTTTTGAAGTGGATTGGTCTTGGGTCGGGGAATTCAATAGTGCCAATTGGTTAGAGCCATTAACTCTTTCACAGGAAGATATAAAGGATATACCTAGCTTATCAACATTTATACTAAATGAAAAAATACTTGCTGTTCCATATGCTAACGATTTTCGTATAGCCTATTATAACACAGAGCTTTATAAAAGTGCAGATTTAAAAGAACCTCAAACTTGGAATGATGTAGCTAAAAATATGGAAACTTTAAGACAAAAAAATATTCTTAAATATCCATATACATTCCCTCTAAATGCCAATGAAGGGACTACTACATCATTTATTTGGATGACCTTTTTAAGAGATGGAAAAGTTTTTAATGATGATAATACTCTCAATAAGGAAAATGCTCTTAAAACATTAAATTTTATAGATGAGATGGTAAAAAAGGAACTTATAAATCCCGCTAATCTAACAATGAGTGCTATTGATACATATAGAGAACTGCTTTCAAAAGATGCTGCATTTATGGTTGGACCAACATCTTTCATTGCAAGAGCTACTGATCCAAACCAATCTAAAGTTATTGGAGAGATTGAGGTTATTGTTCCTCCTGGTGAAAATGGAAAAGCTACTCAAACTATGGCTCTTACAGAGGCAGTGGGAGTATCATCTTTATCTGAAAATAAAGAAGCTGCTAAAAAATTTGTAGAATGGTATACTTCAAAGAAAACTCAAAAAGCTTTCTTTAAGGAATTAAGTGCTATTCCTACAAGAACTTCTGTTTTAAATGAAGTTATAGATGCTGGTGAAATAAATAATTCTGGAGCTATGAAAGAGGTTTCATTATTAGTTAAATCTCCTTTTCCAAATGGAGTTCCAGCTTATTATGCTGAGATGAGTAATATAATCTACAATGCTATCAATAAAATGGCTAGTGGAAATATCACTCCTGAAGTTGCTGTAGAAGAGATTGATTCTAAAATTAAAGGTCTTCTTCAAAAGTAAATGAGAACACTAATTAAACAAACTAAACTATTTCCCTATTGTTTAATTTTACCATCTATTTTTATTATAGTTTCTACAGTACTATATCCTATTATTCTAACTCTATTTTATAGTTTAGAATACTATAAACTTACAAAGCCCTATAGTAGAAAATTTATAGGGCTTCAAAACTATGTTGATATTTTTAGAGACTCTGAATTCTACTCAGCTCTTATTAATACCTCATTGGTCATATTAGTTCTATTAATTTTAGGAGTAAGTTTTAGCTTTCTTGTATCTTTAATTCTTGAAAGACAAAATAAAATTACAAATTTACTCACTGCCATAGCAATTATACCTTGGGCACTTCCCCCGGTAGTCAATGGTCTTATTTGGAAATTTATCTTTTATCCAGAGTTTGGTTTTATAAATAAACTTCTTTATTACTTTAATCTTGTTGATAGACCAATACTTTGGCTAAACTCTCAATATGGATCGCTTATTATATTTGGAATTATTGTTGCATGGAGAGCTATTCCATTTTGCACTATTCTTCTTCTTGCCAATATAAAAGCAATACCCGAAGAGATATTTGAAGCGGCTGAAATTGATGGAGCTTCCTCCTTTCAAAAGATAAAAAATATCATACTGCCTATGCTTTTACCTACATTTCTTATTGTTGTAACAAATCTCACTCTTATAGGTATAAATGTTTTTGATGAGTTTGTTGCACTTGTAGGTTTTCGTAAACTTGGCGAACCTTTTATGATATATAATTATAATCAAACATTTTCTTTTTTTAATATTGGATATGGAAGTGCAATATCCTATACAATCACCCTTTTATGTGGAGTTTTAGGTTATATCTATATTGCCTTTCTCAATAGGAGGTGGAAACAGTATGAAAAATAAAAAAGAGGAGTTTCTTTATTGGATCAGTGTTGTTATTTTTCTCTTTTTAATATTAGGTCCTATCCTTTGGTGCTTTATCATAAGTATTGGACATGAAAAAGATATTTTTAGTAACAGAGATACATTTTTCCCAAAATCTTTTAGTTTTTTTAATTATAAAAAGCTTTTGAATATCTCTACAAAAGAGGGGAGCAACTTTCTTTTAGCCATGAAAAATTCTCTTTTTACAAGCCTTATAACTGTAATTCTGGGTACCCC
>NZ_DBGBQB010000164.1:0-6073 GCF_048470075.1 Cetobacterium sp.
TATTGAATAGAGTGACTATTCAATATGCTTTTCTTTTAAAAAACTCCCTTCATAAAAAACGGATTTATTATTTTCTTCTATTGTTATTCCAAAAATTCCATAAAATATTGAAATAACAGGACAAATTAAATTAAATAAACAAAAAGGTACATAAATATATGTTGGAACTCCAAAAGTACTTGCTACAAAAGCTCCACATACAGTCCATGGAACTAAAGGTGATGTTATAGTTCCTCCATCTTCTAAAGCCCTTGATAAATTCTTTGGAGCTAAATTTAATTCCTCGTAATTTTTTCTAAACATTCTACCAGTTATTACAATTGACATATATTGTCCACCAGCACACAGATTAGTTAAAATTGGAGTAATTACAGAAGCTACTACAATTTTATTCTTAGTATTAGCCACTTTAGATATTGTTGTTGCTAATTTATCTAACATTCCAGATTTTTCCATTATTCCTGCAAAAGCTAGAGCTGAAATAATCAAGGATATTGTCATAAGCATTGAAGACATTCCACCACGAGTCAATAAACTATCAATAGCTTTAACTCCAGTATTACTTTTATATCCAAATTGCAAAACCCTCATAATATCTATTAAAGTTTTCTTTTGAATTACCATTGCTGCAACTCCACCTAATAAAGCACCGGAAAATAATCCTGGTAAAGCTGGAACTTTCTTCATGACTAATCCTATTGTTAAAATTGGAATTAAAATTAACCAAGGTGTTATAGTAAAGCTTTGATTTAAAGTTGTTAACATTAAATCTACTCCAATATCATCAACTATTGCATTAGAATATTTATTTCCTAAAATAATAAAACCTATAAGAGCTAAAATATATGCTGGTACAGTTGTATAAAGCATATGTTTTATATGATCAAATAGTTTAGCTCCGGCCATAAGTGGAGCTAAATTTGTGGTATCTGATAATGGCGACATCTTATCGCCAAAATATGCTCCAGATACTACAGCTCCTACTATAACTTCTCGAGGAACTCCTAGTCCTTCCCCCATTCCTATTAAGGCAATTCCTATTGTTGACATTGTCGTCCAAGAACTTCCTGTTGAGATTGATATTAATGATGAGCTAATTAAAGCTACAGGTAAAAATATATCTGGTGTTATCATTTTAAGTCCATAGTATATCATTGTAGGTACAACTCCTGATAATATCCATGTTCCTATGGACATTCCAATAACTAGTAATATCATAATTGGAATTACAACCATTTTTAGGGTATCTGAAATTCCGTTTTCTAAATCTTTCCAATTACATTTTAATAAAACCTTTGCTACTAAAGCTGCAAACATTGCTGAAGCAAAAACAGGAAAATGCACAGGTAATTTAGCTATTATAACAGCATAAGATATTATAATAAGGAGAAAAAATATGGGCAATAGTGCTATATATAAAGGTATTTCTCTTTTATTTTTCATAAAGCCTCCCTTTTTAAATTGATATTATTCCCAAAATATTCCACCAAGGATAGGCTATTCCCAATAAAATAGCTAATCCTAAAAACATACGCACCATAAGAATTTTTACTAAAGTACTTAAAGAGACATATCCTGAAGTATAAACTAATAATAGTCCTGCAAACTCATATGGTAGTAGATATTGATCTAATGAAACTTGAAATATATAGGTCATCACATAAGGATTTATATTGTTTTCAATTCCAAGTTGTATTAAAGGCATTGTGAAAGATGACATAGCTGCTAGAGGTGTAAGTAAAAAGTTTAATAAAATACCTGAAATATAGGATATTGTTATTATTGAGAAGGTATTTCCTTTAAAAAATGGTTGTAAAAAGTCTTTAATTATATTGATAGCTTGAGTCTCAGAAGCTACTGCTCCTATGCTCATAGCTCCTACAATAAATAAAAGAGGTAATAAGTTTATTTTCTTTAAACTATCATTGTTTAATAAATCTATTTTTGGGACAAAAAACAGTGTAGATAAAACTACTAAAATCCAAGCGGAATTCACTTTATGAATGCTTTCTGTAGTCATAAATACAAGTGCTATTCCCATCATTATAAAAGCTTTTTTTTCCTTATCTTTTATTCTACCTAAATCTAAATATCTCTTTTGTAACAGTTCTCTTTTTTCTCTTGTTAAAGGCTCTGTATTTTTAGTAAATAAAATTAAAACTCCCAATGAACCAAAGGTGTAGCAAAAAATATATGGTAAGTTATGAATTAAATACTGAGTCCAAGTCAGAGTTTGACCAGTTACTTGCTGAGCATAGTTTAAACCAATTATTATTCCTGAATCACCAGTTGCAAATCCCAATCTAAAAGTTGAAATAGCAAAGAACCCAGCCAATGTTAATAGTGTTGCTTCTAAACTCTTAGCTTTATAACCCAATGTCTCTATTAAACCCATAGTTATGATGTTAAAAATAACAATTTTGGCTATAACAGATGGTATAAAGGGTGTTATTATTATTCCTGCCAAAGTTATTCCTAAAAGAATTGTTGCAAAAGTTTTTCCAAACTTTGCTATGCTCCAAATTGCAATTCTCCTAGCCACCCCTGTTTCATTTAACATGGTAGACATTAGCATAGCTGCCAAAACTAACCATGGTATCGTTGATGTCCAAGGCTTAAATGCAATGTTTGGAGTTGTAATCTTAAATATCACATACAATGCAGGAAGTAACAATCCTGTTATAGAATCTGGAATCAATGAAAAACACCAGAGTAATACACCAAATACAGTGATTATAAAAAACATTGATGTTTTATAATCTAAACTATATCGCTGTGTTAAAGTCCAAATTATAAACATTGTTATAAAGGTCCCAATCCATTTGTAAAAATCACCTTTTATTATATAGAAAGAGCCTTTTAAGGCTCTTTCACTCTCTATCTTTCCCATTTTTAATCCCCCTTATAGATTTCTCTCTATAAACTCTTCAATTTCATCTATAGGATTAAATCCTGAAAGTCTATCCACTACCTTACTATCTTTTACTAGTAGCAATACTGGTATTGATTTTAAGTTATTTTTTAACATGAACTCCTTGTTTTTATCAGCATCTAAATGATATGCAACCATATTTGATTCCTCTTTATAAATAGGTACCAGTTCCTCTAATATAGGTTGAAGAGCCATACAATTTTTACATCTCTCCGCTCCCACAAATATTAATCCTATATCCTCTACTTTAGATAGTTCATCCGCCATATTTTTTTCATCTAAATGTGCAAAAAGTTTTGAATTTATATTAAATAGTTTTGGTTTTTCCTCTGTTTCATCTCCAGCTGCAACACAAGCATTTAAAGCATTTGATTTCTCCCATGGAGAAACTCCTTCAACTTTTATTCTTGTAGCTCCTCCTAAAGGTTTTGAACCAGGTACTCTAAAAGTTGAAACATCTATTTTCTTTATCGGTGTTTCCTCTGGTTTTTCAAGTTGTGGTACCCATTCATATGGTACTCTATATGCTCTATAAATCATATTCATGTTCATTATCTCTTTATCCCAATATGGATTTATATATTCCCAAACAATCTCATAACTAGAAGTTACTTCTATCAATCTACCATTGGAACCCTCTGTTATCAAAGTATTTCCATTTGCCAGTCTCTGCGCTCCACTTATAAATGGACTATAGAATCTCGATGCATCAAGTGGCATTACAAAACCAGCTTCTTTTGGTGTGTATTGCCATACAATCTCCAATGTAATTGGGTCTATTTCCAATATTCTTGAATAGTCTCTTCTTGCATTTTTTTCACCATATTTAGACTCAGGGTTTGGTGCACCATATCCTGCCCATCCTCCATTATCAAAGACTATAATGTTCCCTTCTCCTGGAAGACCTCTTGGTATCATATGAGCATGGTGCTGTCCTATTATACATCCTAAGTGCTTCAACTCAGGAGTATCATAATATGGTCCGATTTTCCATACAACTTTCCCTGTCTCTTTACTAATAATTGCAATTATATTTGTTTCTCTTCCATCCCAAATTATATTATCTGGATGAAATCTTTCATCCCCAGCATCATACCATCTATTTGGACCTAAAACTGACATGGAGTTAATATGCATCCAATCTCCAACTTTTTCTGGTTCTACACTTCTTAAATTTGGATTTCTAAATAGTACATTTTTTGCCTCTTCTGAAAATCCGAATTCATCAAAATGCTCATTACAGATCCATTCCCAAATTATTTTTCCATTTTCATCTATCTCATAAATAACATCATCTAACAATAACTTATCCGATATTTTTAAATTTCTTACAGTTTTATGTCCCAATATTAAAGTTTTTCCACCATGAACTTTTGGCTCCATTCCAGGTACATAATACCCTACTGGATTTCCCTCCCTTTGATAATCGTGATGCTGCCTAGCCATCCATCTGGGTTCTAGCCCTTCATCTTCAATATATTCATATCTATCAAATCTCCAAACTTCATTTCCATCCCAATCTAGTTGCACTATATCCTCATAATCTTGCATTCCAAATTTTGAACTTCTCTCTCTTTTACTACCTAGAACATATCCTCCTGGAAACATTTTTGCTGGAAATCCTTTTAAATTTTCCCAAAGCCTAATCTCTCCTCCATTCATATCAATTAACATCACTCCCTGTCCTTTTAAAGGAAATAATGTATACCCACTCCACGCTTTTTCTGGATTATAAATTGTTGCCCCTGTTGGATAAATAGTTGGATGACCCATTTTAAACCTCCCCTTTGTATTTTATCTATTAATTATTAATTCTGGATTATCTATATTCTCTTTATTAAAAAACTTTGCTAAATATCTATTTTTTCTAATATCAATATATATGAAATCACTTATATTTTCATCTTTTAACTCTTTCTCTTTTTCAGAAAGATATTTTAATCCATCATTATCTAAAGAGTTCCAAAATCCAATAGCCACTTTTTTATCTTTAATTCTATTGATATAAACATTCATCTCCTCTAGATATTTTTCTGCTGCAACTGCTGCTATAGCTCCATCTGCTGCTGCTGTTATAACTTGCTTAAGGTATTTTTCTCTCACATCTCCAGCAACAAAAACACCAGATATAGATGAGTTTAGTAATGAATCACACTCGATATGTCCTCTTTTATCAAGTTTAACATTTGTATCCTCTAAAAATTCAGTATTTGGTATCATTCCTACAAAGAAGAAAACACCTTTACAAGGTACTTCAGTTATATCTCCAGTCTTTAAATTCTTAATCCTAACTTTTTCTACTGATTCATCTCCCATAATCTCATCTAAAGTTGAATTCCAAATAAACTCCATTTTAGGATTTTTAAAAGCTTCCTCTGCACTTAATCTATTACAATCTAAAATTCCCTCTTCATGAATCACTACAACTTTTACTTTAGAAGCGTATTTAGATATAAACATTCCCTCCTCTATGGCTTGATCTCCACTTCCAACTACTATTACCTCTTGATTTGAGAAAAACTCTGCATCACATGTGGCACAATATGCCACCCCTCTTCCTTTGAAGTCAACCTCTCCAGGAATACCTAAAATTCTCGGCTTTGTCCCTGTTGCAAATATAATACTTCTTGCTTTGTACTCTTTTCTTCTACTTTTTAAAGTTTTTATCTCCCCTTCTAATTCTACGCTTCTAACACTGTCTCTCACAATAGTTGCACCTAAATTTTCAGCATGCTTAGACATAACCTCGCCTAGTCTTTCTCCCGAAGTCTTTGGAATACCCGGATAATTAACTATCTCTGTTGTTTTGGAAGCCATTCCGCCAATTGTTCCTTTTTCTAAAATCAATGTTTTCATTTTGGCTCTTGCTCCATATATTCCTGCTGCTAACCCTGCTGGTCCTGCTCCAACAATTATTAAATCATAAATATTTTCCATCTCTTCCTCCAGTGTTTAAAATTCCTCAATATCTAAAAATAAAATTATATTGAGCTCCAAAACATATTAATCTTATAAAAAAAGGTTACCTTATTTTAAGGTAACCTTCTTAAATTAATACTAGCCTAAGAAATTTTCTACCCTATAAACTGAATTTGATTCGATTAATCTTCCTTTTAATTTTCTACTTTAGTATACTAATAT
>NZ_DBGBQB010000165.1:0-2442 GCF_048470075.1 Cetobacterium sp.
AACAAAGAGAGAGCCAACTGATGATGATACTCTCTCTTTAAATTTTTTCTTAATATTTTTTAATTAATCTCTATTTTCAATTTAAGAAATCTAAAACATATTGGGCATATAAAGCTGTACCAATTTCTAAAGAATCTTCATCTATTGCAAATTTCTCATGATGATGAGGATAGTTGGCATCTTTAGCTGGATTTCCAGCTCCAACAAAAGCTAAAACTCCAGGTACTTGTTCTAAAAAGTAACAAAAATCCTCTCCACCAGTAAGTTTTTCCATTTTTATAATTCCATCTTTTCCAAGAATAGTTTCTACAGATTTCGAAGCTATTTTAGAGCAATTTTCATCATTTATACAAGGTGCAGTTCCATAGGTATAGTTAACTTGACCAGTAGCTCTGTATGTCTCACAAGTTCCATTTGTAACTCTTTCCAAAATTGACTTAAAATTATTTCGAATTTCGGGATTAAAAGTACGAGTTGTTCCTTTTAAAATAGCTTGGTTTGCAATAACGTTAAATCTTGTTCCAGAATGAAATGATCCAACAGTTACTACTCCAGATTCTAGTGGACTAATCTCTCTACTCACAATTGATTGTAAATTCATAATTAGAGCAGAACCTACAACAACAGCATCAATAGTCTGATGTGGAAGAGAACCATGTCCCCCTTTACCGTTTACAATAATTTCAAAAATATCGGCTGAAGCCATTCTTGGGCCTGCATCTACAGAAATTTTTCCACAAGGTAAGTCGCTCCATAAATGGATTGCAAAGCATCCATCAGCATCATTGATAGGTTCTTCTTCAAGCATTTTTAAAGCGCCTTGAGCAATTTCCTCTGCAGGTTGAAAATAAAGCCTAACTTCTCCTGATAAAGTATTTTTTATTTCATTTAATATTTTAGCTGCTCCTAAAAGCATAGCAGAATGGCCATCATGACCACAAGCGTGCATGATTCCATCATTCGTAGAGCAATACTCAACTCCTGTGCACTCCTGTACTTGTAGAGCATCCATATCAGCTCTTAAAATAACTTTTTTTCCCTCTTTACCTTTATTAATAAATCCAACAACGCCTGTTCCCGCAATCACTTTAAATGGAATCCCCAGCTTGGATAACTCCTCTTGAATTCTTTTAGATGTTCTAAATTCTTGGAAACTAGGTTCGGGATATTTATGAAACTCCCTTCTCATTTTAATGATGTAATCCTTATTTTGTTCTGCAAGCTTTTTAATCATTTTATATCCCCCTTTTATAGTAATTTTACAAAAATTCCAGCTATAATAACAGAAACGATAGTTACTGAAACAAATCCACCAACTAACATTTTAGGTAACATAGCATCAATTAGAAATTGTTTTTCTTCATCAGTTTCTCCAAGAGATTTAGCAGCTTCAGTTGTTAAAGCGTAATTTGCTGGAAATCCATACAGTGCATTTAAAGATATCGCACAAGACATAGGAGAAGATTCTTTTAAGATTTTACCAATAATAAATGAAAATATAAGCATACCAGTCACACCGAATCCAATAATTCCAATAAATGGAAATAAAAGACGTTGAAGCATTTCTGGAGTAGCTTTAGCTAATCCTCCAAATATAAATGCCATTAAACTAGTCATATAGAAGCCAAAAGTTCCTGATACATTTAAAGGTTTTCTTTCGATAAAACCAGTTTCAGCTCCGATTACCCCCACAAACAGACAGATAACATATCTAGAAATAACTTCATTGATAGCTTCTGTAAATAAAATTGCTCCACCAACTAAAAGAGCTAACTTTAAAAGGACAATATAAGTTGTTTGGTATTCTTTTGGTAAAGGAGGGATTAACCTTTTAATATTCTCCTCTTTAATCTCCTTTTTATCAAGATCAATAACCTCTCCCTTTCGAAATTTTTTTAAAAGATGATTTCCTTCTGATCTTAAAACAAGAGCAGTGAGCGGATAGCCAACAAACCCTTGCATAACATACATAACTATTGCTAAAATTGCAAGTTCAGGCAATCCTTTAGCTGTTGCTGCTTCAGACATAATAATTGATGCTACAACTCCTCCTGTAAGGGGCGGAGTAGCAATAACAAGCATTTCCCATGGGAAAAATAATTTTCCTAAAACTAAAGTTCCAAAACATATTCCTAATATTCCAAAAATAGCTATTGAAAATGCTTTCCATTGTCTAATAAGTTCTTTTAAACTCAGCATAGTACCAAGATGAGTAATAAGAAAAAGCATAGAACTTATAATAATTGGAGTTACAAATCCAGCTATTTCAAGGATATTTTCTGGGAAAATTGTCCAATAACCAATTAAAAAAACAATAGCAGTAATAAAAACAGATGGAACGATAGCTCTAGTTTTAATAGATACTATTTCACCGATAGCCAAAGCTCCCAAGACACAAATAATTGCCATAATTAAACTCATAAGAATCTCCCCTCTTTTAAC
>NZ_DBGBQB010000166.1:0-12604 GCF_048470075.1 Cetobacterium sp.
ATGGACTACTAGTAGTCCATTTTTTAATTTTCAATCCAATTTGTTTTTGTTATTATCTCTTGAATTAAATTATGTCCCATCTCAGGGTGAATAGTTTCTTCATGAGATATTGTAACAATAGACATCGCCATAGCGAACTTGACAGTTTCCTTTATAGGAAGGTCATTCATATAACCGAATCCTAATCCTGCAACAAATGAATCTCCAGCTCCAGTTACATTCTTAACAGTAACTCCTGTAGCTTTTAGAGTTCCACTTTCTTTTCCATTAGTGTAATAGATTCCATCAGCATCTAAACTTATAAATACATTTTTTATTCCTAAAGATAAAAAGTGATTTCCAACTTTTTCTAAATCCTCTCTAGTGTTGATTTTAATTCCAGATAATACCTCTGCCTCAACTCTATTTGGCTTTATTGTATGGAAATATTTTATAAGATGCTTAACCTTTTCAGCTTTTGTTGAAGAGATAGGGTCTAATATAAAGTTTGTTTTACCTTGAAACTTAGTTAATAGATATTCTAAGTTAATAGGGTCATCAGCATCTAAGAATGTAAATGCAGAGTTTTCTATCATAGGTGCTTTTGAGTCTATAAAATCAGTTGTCATAGCACTAATACTATCTAGATCTGCCACTGCTGAAACCATTTCACCACTCTCATCTAAAACTGCCATATAAGTTGGTGTACTTCTTCCCTCTAAAACTAAAGAGTTTCTCATATCATATCCAATTTTTAAAGAGTGAGTTAACATTGAACGTCCAATCTCATCATCTCCTATAATAGATATGAATTTAGTTTTAACTCCAACTCTAGCCATATTTTCAGCTATATTTCTTGAAACTCCTCCAAAAGATATCTTTATTTTACCTGGGATAGAATCGCAGGCCTTATATGATGAGTTGCAAAAACCAAACATATCAACAACAGAAGCTCCAAAAACTAGTATATACTTTTGTCCGCTTAGACAATCTTGCATTACAAATTCCTCCTAAACATTAAAAAAATAAATAAATATATTTTAACAGATTTTTTACAAAAGTCAAAGATTAAAATTGTACAATTAAACTTCTCTTTATTTATTTCTTTTTTAGTGAATAAATGTTATAATAAACAATTAAATAAAAAGTTAAGATTAAAGGAGAATAAGTGAATAGTTTTAATAAATTAAATATCAATAAAAAAATAGTTGAACTTTTAAATAAAATGGGAATAAAAGAGCCAACTGATATACAAAAAGAGGGGATTCCTCAAATTTTAAATGGAAAGGATGTAATAGCTCAAGCTGCAACAGGAAGTGGAAAAACTTTAGCTTTTATAATTCCAATCATACAAAATTTAAGTGGAAGTGTAAAATCTCCTCAAAGCCTAATCATAACTCCAACTAGAGAGCTAGCTATACAGATTGCAGAGGAGTGCAATAAGATAAACTATGATGATAGAAAAATAATGTTAGCCTATGGGGGAAGAGAGATTGCAGGGCAGATAGAAACTTTAAAAACTGGAGTGGATATTGTTATAGGTACTTCTGGAAGACTGGTTGATTTAGTGGAAAGAAAAGCTATTGATCTATCTAAAATAAAAACATTGGTTTTAGATGAAGTGGATCAAATACTTATGATGGGATTTAGAAATGAGATTGATAAGATAATAGAGAGTTGTAATAAAAGAAGACAAACTCTATGTTTCTCAGCAACAATAGATTCTACAGTAAAAAAAATAGCCTATAGAATAACTAAAGAACCCCTAAATATTGTAATTGAAAGTGATGAAAATAAATTAGCCAATATAAATCAACATCTTATAAAAACAACAGATAGAAGAAAGTTAGATACATTATGCTCACTATTAAATAATACAAATCCATTTATGGGAATTATTTTCTGTAGAACTAAAGTTAGAGTGGATAGTTTAGAGGAGGAATTATCATCTAGAGGATACTCTTGCCAAAAATTACACAGTGATATTCCACAGGCAAAAAGAGAGAAAATCATGAAAGCATTTAAAGATGTAGAGTTTCAATTTTTAGTTGCAACAGATGTTGCTGCAAGAGGAGTGGATATAACAGGAGTAACTCATATATTTAACTATGATATAACAGAGGATGTTGAAAGTTATATCCATAGAATTGGAAGAACTGGAAGAGCTGGAGAAAAGGGTGAATCATATCTTTTTGTAACAGATAGAAATGAAGATATGCTAAAAGAGATTGAAAATACAATTGGTTTTTCAATTCCTCAAATGGAAGTAGAATTTAACCAAGGGGTTATGTCAGCACTAGAACTACCTAAGAAAAAGTATAATAAGAAAATAAACGCAAGGACAAAAAATATAGAGGAGCAAAAAAAGCGTTACAGAAGATAAAAAAAGAAACTAAAAGAAGGGGTATATTCGAAAAATGGAAAGAATTCAAAAACAGATGGCATTTTTATTTGAAATTGATAAAGTGAAGGATATTTTTAGACAGTCACTTGTTGTAAATGGAAAAAGAGAGGAAAATGACGCAGAGCATAGTTGGCATATGGCTTTAGTAGCTCTAACAATAAAGGAGTATTTTCAAGGAGAGGTGAATTTAGAGAAATCTTTAAAGATGATTTTAATTCATGACTTAGTTGAAATATATGCTGGTGATACTCCAGCTTTTGGAAATGTGAGACCTGATAAAAAAGAGGAGGAGATAAAAGCTGCTGTTAAACTATTCTCTCTCCTACCAGATGATCAAAAAGAGGAGTTTTTAAATCTTTGGTTAGAGTTTGAAGAGTGTGAAAGTAATGAAGCTAAGTTTGCAAATGTATGTGATAGATATCAAGGATTTATGCAGAATTTAACTTCTGATGGTCATACTTGGAAAAAATTTAGTGCTCCAATGGAAAGGGTATTGGAAAGAGCAGAGGTTATAAAGATATATGTTCCTGAACTATATGAAAAGGTTATGCTTCCTGAATTTAAAAAATATCAGGAGAGAGGAATTATAAAATAAAAAATTAATGGTAAGGGTGTTGATTTTTCTCTCTTCATATGATATCATAAAAAAGTACCAATTGTTGGAAAAGGTAGAGTGACCGAGTGGCTAAGGAGCACGCCTGGAACGCGTGTAGAGCGTAAGCTTCGTGGGTTCAAGTCCCACCTCTATCGCCATAAATTTAATAAAAAAACAAAAAAATCTTCATAAAGTATTGACATTTAAGGGTTTACTGAGTATAATCGGTTTAAAGATACCATAAATAAAGGGTTTTCAAGTTTTTGGTTTCTTGTATACTATATTCTATAATAGTTCAAGGAGGGTAACAATGACTAAAAAAGAGTTTATCGATTTATTTGCAAAAACAGGTGAATACACTAAAAAAGATGCAGAGAAGGCAGTTAAGTTATTTTTAGATTTAGTTGAACAAAAGCTAGTTGAGGGTGAACCAGTATCATTTATCGGTTGGGGAAAATTTGAAGTAGTTACTAGAGCAGCCAGACACGTAAGAAACCCACAAACAGGTAAGAAAATGAAGTTAAAAGAGAAAAAAGTTGTTAAATTTAGAGTTGGAAAGACTTTAGAGGAAAAAATAGTATAATTACAAAATGCTTCGAATACAATTCTTTTGAAGAATATCGTTCGAAGCTTTTTTATTTAAAAAGAGGTGTGAAGTGAAAGTCGTTATAAACAATATTAATGTTTCTATTGAAAAAGATCAAAACCTTGAACTAAAAAAAGAGATAATTAAAAGAGGAATAAAAGCTGATAATATAGGAAAAATTGAATATTCAAAAAGATCAATAGATAGCAGAAAAAAAAGTGATATAAAGTTTGTTTACAACATTGAGGTGGAATTAAAAAAAGATATAGATGTTTCATTATTAACAAATGTTAATTTAGCTAAAGAGAGTGAAGAACCCACTTATAAACCTAAAGGTGGTATAGAGAGAGTTGCTGTCATTGGAGCTGGACCTGCAGGACTTTTTGCAGCTCTTAGACTTTGTGAGCTAGGAATTAAACCAATAGTTTATGAACGTGGAGAAAAAGTGGATGACAGAGATAAAACTATAGATGAGTTTATAAGATTTAGTATGCTCAATCCAAATTCAAATATTCAATTTGGAGAGGGGGGAGCTGGTACCTATTCAGATGGAAAGCTAAATACAAGAGTTAAAAGTGGATATATGAATAAAATATTTTTAGAGTTAGTTGCCAATGGAGCTCAGGAACAGATACTTTGGGATTATAAGCCACATGTTGGAACTGACGTATTAAAAATAGTTGTAAAAAATTTAAGAGAAAAAATTATACAATTAGGTGGAGAGTTTCACTTTAATACCCTTATAAAAGATATCATTATTTTAAATGGTGAAGTTAAGGGGATTAAAATTCAAAATGTAAAATCTAAAATTGAGATAGAGGAAACAGTTTTATTTAATCACGTAATCTTAGCTATAGGACACTCATCAAGAGATACCTATAGAATGTTACATAAAAAAGGCGTGTTTATGGAGAATAAACCTTTTGCTATAGGTGCAAGAATAGAGCACCCTAGAGTTGATATTGATTCTATGCAATATGGGAAAATGGCAAACCATCCAAATTTAGAAGCTGCTACTTATAGCTTAACTTATAATAACAGAGAGGAGGAGAGAGGAATATTCTCTTTCTGTATGTGTCCTGGTGGAGTTATTGTAAATGCTGCTTCTCAAGAGGGAGGAACTTTAGTTAATGGAATGAGTTACTCTCAAAGAGATGGAAAGTTTTCAAACTCAGCCCTAGTTGTTGGAGTAAAGGCTAATGAGTTTGGTGATGAACTATTCTCTGGAATGGAGTATCAAGATCAATTAGAAAAAAAGACTTATGATATAATCGGTAACTATGGAGCGCTATACCAAAATACACTTGATTTCTTAAAAGATAGGACTACAAATAGAAAGATAGAATCAAGTTATGAGATGGAGTTAAAAAGTTACGATTTGAATAACCTTTTCCCAGAGGTAATATCTAAAAATATGAAGATGGCTATGGGGTATTGGGAAAAAACACAGAGAAATTTTATCAGTGCACACGCTAATCTAATTGGACCAGAAACTAGAACTTCAGCTCCAGTAAAAGTTACAAGAAACGAGTTTGGAGAATCTATAAATACAAAAGGTCTTTACCCAATTGGAGAAGGAGCTGGATATGCAGGTGGAATTATAAGTGCCGCTATTGATGGATTTAAAATAGTGGACTTAGCATTTACAACTATAGGGTAGTAAAGAATATATATTGTAATCTTTACTTAAAAGGTATATAATTAAAGATAGATTAAATTTTAATTTTAGAATTGGAGAATAATAATGAAAATATCAAAAAAAGATGCTTTAGAGTGGTTTAGTCATTTATCATCACTTTCTGGGGATAAAACAGAGGTGTATAAAAGATTTAGCCCAATTATAGACTCAACTCTCAGACAGATAGAGCTATCTGTTAATAAAAAACATCAGGAGATGAAAGATGAGATAGCTGATTTAAAAAATTTAAAGGGTAGAACATTTTTTGTTGGAGATCAACAAAAATTCCCTAAAGGGTGTATCTCTTGCTTATTTGGAGATGGACTTGGAGGAATAAGAAAAACTCATCAATGCAATCTACTGTGTAAATTCTGCTACTATCATGATAACATTGATAGCCAAGAGCCCATTCCAGATGGTATGTGGGAGATTGGAGAAACTCTTTATTATGAAGAGGATATAGACCTATTATTATCTATACAGAAAAAACCAAGTGGAATAGCTTATGTTTACCTAGAGCCATTTTTAGAGATTGAAAAATACTATGGTATTATTAAAAAACTAAGTGAAGCTGGTATTTATCAGCATATGTATACAAATGGTTCTCTATGTACTAGAGAAAATCTACAAAAATTAGGAGAAGCTGGTTTAAATGAGTTAAGATTCAATTTAGGAGCTGTAAAATGTAGCGATAAGGTCATTGAGAATATGGCAATAGCTAAAGAGTATATCCCTATGGTAGGAATTGAAACTCCTATGACCCCAGAATTTTATGATGAGTTCCAAAAGAAAAAGGAAAAGATACTTGGAACAGGTATAGACTTTATAAACTGTGCTGAACTTCATTTTGGAGAGGACAATATAAACAACTATGTTGGAGAGAGAATGTATATGGCTAGAAGAGGATATATATCTCCGCTTTGGTCAAGAGAGATTACATTTAAACTTATGAAACAGGCTTGTGAAGAGAATTGGCCAATAGTTGTTCACGATTGTTCAAATCATACAAAATATTCAAGAGAGCTAAATAAAAATTCAAAGCAGGGACAACCTTTTGGATTTACAACATATGTAAGTGAGTTTGATAGATTTTTACCACATCTATTCTTAGCTGTTTTAGAGGATGAAAATTTCAAATTTATTGAAGAGACAGAATTACCAGAAAACTTAAAGTTGGAGAACTGTTTAGATGAGATTGATTTTCTTATAGTGGATGATGAGGATGAGATGTATGAAGATTTCTTCCTTGAAGAGGATGAGGAAGAAGAGGAGTAGCATAAAATAATTTTTCAATTAGGAGGATTATATGAGAAATAGGTTAAATACGAGTTATGGAATTTTAGGAGTTTTTATTTTTCTTGGTCTTTGGATTCTAGGTTACACTTTAGGAGAGAGTTTTTTAAAAGCAAAAACTATGGATAGAGTTGTAACTGTTAAAGGGTTAGCTGAAAAAGAGGTTATGGCAGATATAGTTTTATGGCCAATTGATTTTAAAGTTGCAGGAAATGAACTTTCAGAAATCTACTCTAATTTAGAAAGAGATAATGGAAGAATAATTGAATTCTTAAAAGAAAATGGTATCGATAGTGATGAAATTACTGTTTCAGCTCCAACAATTGAAGATAAAATGCTATATCAATATGACAATAATGTGGCAGCTTTTAGATATGTAGCAACTCAAACTATTACAGTTTACTCATCAAAAGTTGATAAAATATATACATTAACTAATAAAATAGGTGAGCTTGTTAAGGAGAATATAGCTTTAGGTAGTTCCAATCAATATGGAACAACAACTGACTATATATACACAAAACTTAATGATTTAAAACCTGAAATGATAGAGATGGCAACTAAAAATGCCAGAGAGGTTGCTGAAAAATTTGCTAAAGACTCAAATAGCTCTTTAGGAAAGATAAAATCTGCAAATCAAGGGCAGTTTACTATAACAAATAGGGATCAACACAATCCACAGATTAAAAATGTAAGAGTGGTTAGTACAATTGAATACTATCTAGTTGATTAATGTGTAGCTATATATAAAAAGGAGATTGAAATTTCAATCTCCTTTTTCTTTGACCTATGAATTAAAGTAGTTCCATACCTTTTTTTACTTTAGTTAATGTATCTTCAGTTACAAAAACTTTGGCTAATGCAAATCCAAACTCAACTGCTTTTCCAGCTCCTGGTGAAGTGATTAAGTTTCTATCAATAACTACATCTAAATGCATATAGTTTTCACTTCCCATCTCCTCTTTTACAGATGTATGGCATGTAAATTTATAATCACCAATCAATCCATTCACTCCTAAAGTTGTTGGTCCTCCACAAATAGCTCCAACGAACTTTTTGTTATCATTTAAGTATTCCTTAACAATTTCAACTACTCTAGAATCACTTCTTAGACCAATATAACCAGGGAATCCTCCAGGGATAATAACCATAACTCCCTCTCCTGCATCAATATCAGAAATATTTGCATCAGCAATAACTTTTACTTTCTGTGCTGATTCAACTTCTAAAGTGTTTTCTAAAGTAGATACAGTAACTACATTTAGTCCCGCTCTTCTTAAAACATCCACTGGTGCCATTGCTTCAATCAGTTCAAATCCATTAGTTAACATAACAAAAATTTTCTTGTTCATAAAAACACCTCCGAAAAATAATTAACTTAATTATATCAGAAACATTAAAAAAACTCTAGGTTATATGATATAATCATAATATATGTGAAAAAAGGAATGATGATATGAAAATAAATTATGAGTTAGAAATGCAAAAAGAACTAGATAAAATAGGGCTTAATAGTGAAAAAAAACTTTTAATACACTCATGTTGTGCACCTTGTAGTTGTGCTATACTTGAGTATTTAAAAACATATTTAACCATAGATATATACTTTTATAATCCAAATATTACAGAAAAAGAGGAATATATCACAAGACTGGAGGAGCAATACACTTTTAATGAGGCTATGGAATTTGGAATGACTATAATTGAGGGAGAATATAGTCCAGGTAAAGATTTTATAGAAAAAATTAAAGGGTTTGAAAAGGAGAGAGAGGGCGGAGCTAGATGTTATAGATGTTATAAACTTAGAATGGAAGCTACTGCACAAAAAGCAAAAGAACTTGGATACGAGTATTTCACCACTGTTTTGAGTATTAGTCCTTTAAAAAATGCTCAATGGATCAATGAAATTGGAATTGAACTTGAAGAGAGATATGGTGTAAAATTTTTAAGAGGAGATTTTAAAAAGAAAAGTAGATATTTAAGAAGTGTAAATTTATCAAAAGAACACAACCTATACAGACAGGATTACTGTGGGTGTATATACTCAAAACTTGAGAGAATGGAGAGGGAGAAGGAAAGAGAAGATGGAGAAACACAATAATAGAAGATTTTATTCTTTAAATGATTTTTTTAAAGATGAGTTTAAAGATAAAGTATTTAAAGTATCTTTAGATGGTGGATTCACCTGTCCAAATAGAGATGGAAAAGTTGCACATGGAGGATGTATATTTTGTAGTGATTCTGGAAGTGGAGAGTTTACTGGAAATAGAAAAAAAACTATCACTGAGCAGATAGATGAGCAATTAGAATTTTTAAAAGATAAGATTAAAGATAAAAAAGTAATAGCATATTTTCAAAATTTTACAAATACCTATGGAGATGTAAATTATTTAAGAGAGATATACTATGAGGCATTAAATCATCCTAAGGTTTTGGGATTGGCAATAGGAACTAGACCAGATTGTATAGAGGATGATGTTTTAGACCTTTTAAAAGAGATCAATGAAAAATATTTCTTTTGGATAGAGTTGGGACTTCAGACTATTGATGATAAGGTAGCTAAAATTATAAATAGAGGTTATCCACTGTCTACATATCTGAAAACATCAAAAAAATTAAGTGATAATAATATAAAATTTGTTACACATATGATTGTAGGATTACCTGGTGAGGAGAGGAAGGATATCTTAAATACAGCTAAGTGTATCGCTGAATCTGGTGCTTGGGGAATAAAAATACATTCCCTACATATCATAAAAGGAACTCCACTTGAAAAATTATATGAGGACAAAAAATTTAAAATCTTTACTTTAGATGAATATGTTGATATAGTAGTTACTATATTAAAATTTCTACCTGATAAAATGGTTGTTCATAGAGTGACAGGGGATGGAAAAAAAGATGAGGTTATAGAACCTAAGTGGAGCTTGAATAAAAGAAAAGTTTTAAATGAGATTGAAAAAGAGCTTAAGAAAAGAGAGAGTGTATAAATATATATTGGAGGGATGATAGTATGGGTGGAACACTTATAAAACTGAAGGAATTTCAAGAAAGTTTTACTAAGAATGAAAAAAAGATATCTCACTATCTATTGGAGAATATAGATGAGATAAAAGTTTTAAATACATATGATTTAGCTGTAAAATGTGATGTAAGTCAAGCATCAGTTGTAAGATTTGCTAAAAAACTTGGATTTAAAGGGTTTCCAGAATTTAAGATAGCCTTAGCTGGAGATTTAGCTATGAAAAATAATGAAAAAGAGATACAAATAATATATGATGAAATCAGTGTAGATGATGATACTGAGGTACTCGCTAAAAAGGTAGTTTATGAAAATATTAAAAGTGTTGAAGATACATATAAGGTTTTAAATTTTCAAGAGATAGAAAAGGCTATTGAAGCTATTGAAAAAGCCGATAGAATCTTCCTTTTAGGAGCTGGATTTTCAGGTATAATAGCAAGAGATTTTCAATATAAACTTTGGGAACTAGGTAAGAATGTTATATTTGAAACTGATCAACATATTCAATTGACAAATGCTTCCACTGCGAAAAAAGGGGATGTTGTCTTTGTAATATCATATAGTGGGCAGACATTGGATATATATCAAACTATTTTAGAGTTTAAAGAGAAAGGTGTGATGGTTATAACATTAACTAAATTTGCAACTAACCCAATAAAAGATATTGGAAATATATCTTTAAGTACAATAGTTGAAAAAAGTAATTTAAGATCCACATCTCTTTCCTCACGAATGGCTCAACTAACGGTTATTGATATACTGTATGTAAAGCTAATTCAAAGAGATAGAGAGAGAGCAGATAAGTTTATTGGAGATGCTGTTGAAAGTGTAAAAAAATACAAAATGTAAATATAATTCATTTTATTAAAACTTTTAAGAAAAAAAGTTTCTAAAAAGATTGACATTTCTAAAAATAAATGGTAACTTTATTGTAGAATGTGTAAATAATTCAAGGGAGTGATTTTTAATGAGAGTGATTATAACTGAGAAAAATATTGGGGATTGGGCAGCGGTTTATGTTGCAAAAAAAATATTAGCTGCAAAGCCTACTGCAGAGAAGCCATTTGTTTTAGGGTTACCTACTGGGGGAACACCTTTAGCTATGTATAAAAGATTAATTCAATTTCATAAGGATGGTATCTTATCTTTTGAAAATGTAGTTACATTTAATATGGACGAGTATGTTGGGTTATCTCCAGCAAATGATCAAAGTTACCACTACTATATGTATGAGAACTTCTTCAAACATATAGATATGAAAGAGGAAAATATAAATATATTAAATGGATTAGCAACTGACTATAAAAAAGAGTGTGAAGACTATGAGGCTAAAATTAAAGCTGTAGGAGGTATTGATCTTTTCTTAGGAGGTATTGGACCAGATGGACATATCGCTTTCAATGAGCCAGGGTCATCATTAAGTTCAAGAACTAGAGATAAAGAGTTAACTATGGATACAATTATAGCTAATGCTAGATTCTTTGGTGGAGATATTGATAGAGTTCCTAAATTATCACTAACTGTTGGAGTTGGAACTATTCTTGATGCAAAAGAAGTTTTAATAATGGTTAATGGGCATAATAAAGCAAGAGCATTACACCATGCAGTAGAGCAAGGTGTAAATCATATGTGGACTATCAGTGCACTTCAATTACATCCAAAGGGGATTATAGTTTCTGATGAAGCGGCTTGTATAGAGCTAAAAGTTGGAACTTATAGATATTTTAAAGATATTGAAAAAAATAATTTAGATACAGATTTATTAATAGAAGAGTTATATAAAAGTTGTGGAAAATAGGGAGATGAACTAATAATGAAAGCTATTATTAATGGAGAGTTATTTATAGGAAATAAATTTTATACTGGAAAAGTTTTAGTTATAGATGGAGAGAGAATAGTGGATATTGTATCTCAAGATGAATTAACATCTATATATGGGAATATTGAAACTATTGATGCTGAAAACGGATATGTAACTCCAGGATTTATTGATTTACAACTTAATGGTTGTGGAGGAGTTCTATTCAATGATGATATCTCTTTAAAAACTTTAGAAACAATGCATAAAACTAATCTAAAATATGGATGTACATCTTTCACTCCAACTCTTATAACAACAGGGGATGAAAATATTCAAAAAGCTATTGAATTAGTTAAAGGTATTGAGAATAAAGGAATGTATGGAGTTGTTGGACTTCACATTGAGGGACCATATATCTCTTTACAGAAAAAAGGGATTCACAATCCTAAATTTATAAGAAAAGCTGATTCGGATATGATTGATAAAATGATTGAAGCTGGAAAAGAGAATGTAAGAATAGTTACATTAGCTCCAGAAAATACTGATAAAAACATAATTTCGAAACTAAACGCAGCTGGAATTCATGTGGCAGTAGGTCATTCTAACGCCACTTATGAGCAAGTGAAAGAAAAAGAAGGTTTCGGAATAACTCTTGCAACTCACCTGTATAATGGAATGTCATCTTTCAATCATAGAGAGCCTGGAGTTGTAGGAGCTGTATTTGATAGTGATATTAAAGCTGGAGTAATAGCAGATGGATTCCACTGTCACTATTCAGCTATAAAATCAGCTATTAAAATTATGGGAGAAAGACTGTACTTAGTTACTGACGCAGTTGCACCAGTTGGAACAGATATGGAGTATTTCTATTTTGAAGGAAATAAAGTTTTTTATAAAGATGGAAAGTGCTTTGGAGAGGATGGAACTTTAGGAGGTTCAGCTTTAACTATGGACGCAGGAGTTAGAAACTTGGTAAAATACTGTGATATAACTTTAGAAGAAGCTGTAAGAATGGCGACTTTATATCCAGCTAAGGCTGTAAACATAGACAATGAGTATGGAAAGTTACAACCTGGATATTTTGCAGATATCGTATTTTTAGATAAACATTTAAGACTTAAAAAAGTTATTGCAAAGGGAGAGTTAGTATAGTTTTGTATGGGGTAGAATTTTCTACCCCTCTTTTTATATAAATTATAAAAAAGAAAAAATAATTTTTGTCGAATAAAGTGATATACTATTATAA
>NZ_DBGBQB010000167.1:0-2126 GCF_048470075.1 Cetobacterium sp.
TCTTTGTTAAGAATACCCCTTTGTATAGAGAATTGTAATTTTTATAAATGAAATGTATTTAATTTTTATATTGTATTTTTTTTAAAAATCGAGGTATTAACAGTATCAGAAAGTAACAAAATTTTTTTAATCAATTATTAAAGTCATTTTAAAAATAAAAATATGGAGGCTTAAAAATATGTTAAATCAAGAAATATTCAATGCTATGACTATTAAATTAACCCCTAGTGATATTCCATTAGAGATTCCAAAATTTGATCCTAAAGTTAGAAGAGCTCCCAAAAGAGTTGTACATTTAGAAAAAGATGAGATAGCTCTTGCATTAAAAAATGCTTTAAGATATATCCCTGAGGAGTTTCATGAGATGTTAGCTCCTGAGTTCTTGGAAGAGCTTCATACTCATGGTAGAATTTACGGGTATAGATTCAGACCTACTGGTAATATACATGGAAAACCAATTTTTGAATACGAAGGTAAGTGTACTGACGCCAAAGCAATACAGGTGATGATTGACAATAACCTTGATTTTGATATAGCTCTTTATCCATATGAACTTGTCACTTATGGAGAAACTGGGCAAGTTTGTCAAAACTGGATGCAGTATAGACTAATTAAAAAATATCTCGAGAATATAACAATGGATCAAACCTTAGTTGTTGCGTCAGGGCATCCAACAGGATTGTTTAAATCTCACCCTTCAGCTCCAAGAGTTATTATAACAAATGGGCTTATGATTGGAGCTTTTGATGATTATGATAACTGGGCTAGAGGTGCAGCCCTTGGAGTGGCAAACTATGGACAGATGACCGCTGGTGGATGGATGTACATAGGTCCTCAAGGAATAGTTCATGGAACATACTCTACGATTTTAAATGCTGGAAGACTTTTCTGTGGAGTACCTGCTGATGGAGATTTAACAGGGAAACTTTTTGTAACGTCTGGACTTGGGGGAATGAGTGGAGCTCAAGGAAAAGCCACTGTTATCGCAAAGGGGGTTTCTATAATCGCAGAGGTGGATCTATCTAGAATTCAAACTAGATTGGAACAGGGATGGATAAATAAATTTGTTACAACTCCTAAAGAAGCATTTGATTTGGCCAAAGAGAAAATGGATTCTAAAACTCCATACGCTATTGCCTACTTAGGGAATATTGTAGATCTATTGGAGTATGCGGATATAAATGATATACATATAGACCTATTATCTGACCAAACATCTTGTCATGCTGTATATGATGGTGGATATTGTCCTGTTGGAATAACATTTGAAGAGAGAACAAGATTGTTAGCAGAGGATAGAGAAACTTTTAGAAAGTTAGTTGATGAAACACTTAGAAGACACTATAATGTAATTAAAAACTTAACAAATAAGGGTGTGTACTTCTTTGATTATGGAAATAGCTTCTTAAAATCTATTTACGATATAGGAATAAAAGAGATATCAAAAAATGGAAGAGATGACAAGGGTGGATTTATATTCCCATCATATGTTGAGGATATTTTAGGACCTGAACTATTTGATTATGGATATGGACCTTTTAGATGGGTTTGTTTATCAGGGAAAAAGGAGGATCTTTTAAAAACTGATGCAGCAGCTCTTGAGCTAGTAGATCCAAATAGAAGATACCAAGATAGAGATAACTATATGTGGATTAAGGACGCAGATAAAAATGGACTTGTTGTTGGAACACAAGCTAGAATATTCTATCAAGATGCTATGAGTAGAACTCAAATAGCTTTAAAATTTAATGATATGGTTAGAAGAGGTGAGATTGGTCCAGTTATGCTAGGACGTGACCACCACGATGTTTCAGGAACAGATTCACCATTTAGAGAAACATCAAACATAAAAGATGGAAGTAATATTATGGCTGATATGGCGACTCAATGTTTTGCTGGAAATGCAGCTAGAGGGATGACTATGATAGCTTTACACAATGGTGGGGGAGTAGGAATTGGGAAATCTATAAATGGTGGATTTGGAATGGTTTTAGATGGAAGTAAAAGAGTTGATAACATTTTAATGCAGGCAATGCCATGGGATGTAATGGGAGGAGTAGCAAGAAGAGCTTGGGCAAGAAATCCTCACTCCATTGAAACAGTTATAGAGTTTAATAAAAACAATG
>NZ_DBGBQB010000168.1:0-4957 GCF_048470075.1 Cetobacterium sp.
GTATGGGTATATACTTTATTTTAACCCAAAAGTCAAGATTAAAATTTAAAAATAAAAAAGATATACTAAGCTTTTTTGGTAGTTTTTAAATATTAGGCGTGGAGGATATTTAAGGAGATTAAGATGAAGAGAGTTGGTAAAAATATAATAATTTTTTAAAGGAGGTATTGATAAAATGTTAAAAAAAGCTTTAATTTTAAGCTCTATAACTTTAACCTTAGTAGCTTGTTCAAATAGCAATCTGAAAACTTCCTCGGCAGAGCCTATTGCTACTGGTATTAGCCAAAACTATGTTACAACAGACAAACAGTCAGAAACTTCTCCAAATGCTGGTATTGAAAAAGCAATTTTAGAATATTATAACTTACAGAGGGGAGTAGATACCATTTATTACTCCTATGTAAAAATAGATTTAAATAATGATTCTGTTCCTGAGTATTTTGTTTACGCCTATGGACCGATGTTGAGTGGTTCTGGTGGGGCTTCAGCACTGATTTTAAATAGTGATTATAAAGAGGTTTCTAACTTCACTTTAGTTCAGACTCCAATTATAATAAGTAAACATAGAACAAAAAATTGGAAGGATATTCTAATGAATGTATCTGGTGGTGGGGCAACTCCAGCTACTGTAATCATGAAATTTGATGGGAAAAAGTACCCTTCCAATCCATCATTACAACCAGCTTTAGGTCCTCATGACTATATAGAGGGCATAAAAATATTTAATAAAAATACATCTATAGACCAAAGTTTTAAAATAGAATAACAAAATGAGTTACTACTACCTCAATAGAGGATAGAGATTCTCAAACAAAGAGGATAAAAAATTTGACACCTTTAAAAAAGTATGATATTCTACATATGAAATCGATACCATAAAGGAGGGGAAATTAAAATAGCTACAATAAAAGATGTTGCAAAATTAGCTGGATTATCAGTTTCAACAGTTTCCAGATACCTAAATAATCATCCCTATATAACTGATGAAAAACGAAAAAAAATACAAAAAGCTATGGAAATTTTAGATTATGTACCTAGTTCTGTAGCCACAACTTTAAGATCTAATAAAGGAAAAACAATTGGAGTTTTAGTTTCTAGAATAACAAATCCTTATTTTTCATACTTAATAGATGCTATAGAAAAAGTAATTAAATCTAAAGGCTATACACTTATAATTGTTCAAACATATGATGATGAAAATGCAGAATTTAAAATGCTCGAAATGTTAAAGCAAAAGATGATTAATGGACTTATTATGTGTTCTGTGGAAAGTAGTAGTAATATTATTGAATACTATTGTAAATACGGTCCAATAGTTACCTGTAACCAGAGAATTGATAGCTCACAAGTTCATCAAATAACAATAGATCAAGAAAAAATCACATATGAAGCCATCAAATATTTATTTTCAAAAGGATATAAAAAAATAGCTTATTGTACTGGTGGAAGCTTTTCTTTTAAAAGTCATGGATTTTTAAGAAACAACGGGTTTAAAAAAGCTATGGAAGAAAATAAAAAACCAATAGATCGTAGAGATATTTTCGAAAATATTCATACCATTGAAGATGGATATAAAATAGCTGATATTTTAGTAAAAAATAGTGATGAAAATTGGCCTGATGTTGTATTTACAGGAAGCGATGAAGTCGCTAGTGGACTTATAGCAAAATTATTAGAATATGGGAAAAAAATTCCACAAGACATCGCTGTAATGGGATTTGATAATCAACCATTTTCTAGTATGGTAGCTATCCCTATAACAACAGTTTCTCAGCCTATAGAAGCTTTAGGTAGAGAGTCTGCAAAATTAATATTAAGCTTACTAAATAATGAAGAGTATAATGTTAAAGAAGAGGAGTTAACTTTTAAAATAATAGAGAGAAAATCTGTTTAAACAGATTTTCTTTTTAAATATTTATGAAATCGATATCATATAGGAGGGGTAAAGTGTTAAAACGATTGTGGTGGAAAGAGGAGGTTGTTTATCAAATCTATCCAAAAAGTTTTTATGATAGCAACAAGGATGGAATTGGAGATATTCAAGGAATAATTGAAAAACTTGATTATTTAAAAAAATTAGGAGTAACCTCTTTATGGATATGTCCTATATTTAAATCTCCAATGATAGATAATGGATATGATATTTCAGACTATATTGATATTCAAGAAGAGTTTGGAACAATGAAAGATTTAGATACTCTTATTGGAAAATGTAGAACTTTAGGAATAAAAATAATTTTAGATTTAGTTGTAAATCATACATCTCATGAGCACCAATGGTTTAAAGAAGCTTTAAAAAATCCAGAGGGTCCATATGGAAATTTCTATATTTTTAAGAATGGAAAAAATGGAAAAGTGCCAAATAATTGGAGATCAATATTTGGAGGAAGCGTTTGGGAGCCAGTTCCCGATAGAGAAAATTTATATTATTTTCACACTTTTCATAAAGGCCAACCTGATTTAAATTGGGAGAATCCAAAACTTCGTAGAGAAATTTATAAAATGATAAATTGGTGGCTTGAAAAGGGAATCGGTGGTTTTAGAATAGATTCTATAACTTTTATAAAAAAAGATCAAGATTACTTAGATTCTGAAGTTGATGGGAAGGACGGACTTAGTAGTGTAAAACACAAAGGAAGAAATAGACCTGGTATTGAAAAGTTTTTATATGAACTAAATGAGGAAACTTTTGAAAAATATAGATGTGTTACGATTGGAGAAGCACCGGGTGTTCCATATGAACAATATAGTCAATATATTGGTGAAAAAGGATATTTTAACATGATATTTGATTTTAAATACGCCGATATAGATGTTGAAAATGGAAGTGAATGGTTTAGAAGAACTATGTGGACTGTTAATGAACTAAAAGAGAAAATTTTTAAAAGTCAGGAAGTTTTTCAAAAAATTGGCTGGGGAGCTAACTTTTTAGAAAATCATGATCAACCTCGTTCTCTTACTAAATATATTAGGGATGAAAAATATAGAAATCATATTGGGGCAA
The DNA here is from genome assembly GCF_048470075.1 of Cetobacterium sp. Classification (GTDB taxonomy): domain Bacteria; phylum Fusobacteriota; class Fusobacteriia; order Fusobacteriales; family Fusobacteriaceae; genus Cetobacterium_A. The sequence continues at coordinate 3,005 of NZ_DBGBQB010000168.1, forward strand.
AAGCTTTAGGATGTCTATTTTTTTTCTTAAAGGGAACTCCTTTTATCTATCAGGGACAAGAGTTAGGAATGGAGAATTTCACTCGTGAAAGTATCAATAAGTTTGATGATGTTTCAAGTATAGATAACTATAATCGTTCTATCCTTGAAGGATATTCAGAAAAGGAGGCATTGAATTTTGTAAATTTACGTTCTAGAGATAACGGTAGAACACCTATGCAATGGGATAACTCATCTTTCTCAGGGTTTACAAAAGGAGATAAAGTTTGGCTTGGTTTGACTAACTCTTTAGATATAAACGTAGCTAATCAAATAGAAGATAAAAATTCAGTTTTTGTTTTTTATAAAAAAATGATTGAGCTAAGACAAAACTCTAACTATTCAGAGGATTTAATCTATGGAGATTTTGAACAAATTTATAGCGAAGGGGACGTAATAGCATACAAAAGAGGAAAAAATATTGTATGTCTTGTTAATTTAGGTGCTTCTACTCAAAATATAAAATTAAAAATCGGGAAAATACTTTTAAATAATTATGATACATTAAAAATAGACGAAGATAATATAATTTTAGAACCATATCAAGGAATTTTAATAACAAAAGGGGAGTAAAATGAAAATGGATGCTAATTTAAAAATAGCTGAGGCTATTTTAAAAATTATAGGAAAAGAAAATATTATATCGGTAACTCATTGTGCAACAAGACTACGTTTACAAGTAAATAATAGAGAACTAATTGACGATACAGCTATTAGTGAGATTGATCAAGTAAAGGGAGTTTTCTACACAGCTGGTCAGTATCAAATTATTTTAGGAACAGGAATTGTAAATAGAGTTTATGGAGCTCTTATGGAAAAATACTCTTTCAATGAATCTACTAAAAGTGAGATGGAAAAAAATGGTTCAAATGTTATTCAAAGAGCAATAAAAAATGTAGCTGATATTTTTGTACCAATTATACCTATTATTGGTGCTACAGGATTATTTTTAGGTTTAAAGGGTGTTTTATTAAATAATGTTGTTTTAAAAACTATATCTTTATCAAATGACATGCTTCCTAAATGGGTGCTTGCTATGAATACAGTTTTAGCAGATACAGCTTTTGCTTTTCTAACCGCTTTCATATGTTGGTCCACTTTTAAAAAAATGGGTGGAATGCCAATTATAGGTTTCTTGATTGGATTGATGTTAGTTTCACCTGCGTTACCTAATGCTTATGGAGTTGCTTCAGGTGATGTCCAACCTATCTTGGCTTTTGGTAAAATAGCTTTAGTTGGCTATCAAGGATCTATTTTAACAGCTTTAATAACTGGAGCTATTGGAGCCTCTTTAGAAAAAAGATTACGAAAAATTATGCCAAATTCAATGGATTTAATATTTACACCATTTTTGGTTATAGCTATATCAGTTATTATTGCACTTTTTGTACTTGGCCCTGCAGTTCACTCTTTTGAAAAAGGAGCAATAAATATAATTGAAATATTTTTAAAGCTCCCTCTAGGAATTGGTGGATTACTTTTAGGATTTTTATATCCTATCTGTGTTATGACTGGAATGCATCATGTTTTTATAATGGTTGAAACATCACTTCTTGCTACAACTGGCTTTAATCCACTGATAACAGTTTGTGCAATGTATGGATTTTCCAATGCAGCTGTTTGTTTAGCTCTAGGATTAAACTATAGAAAGTCTTCACAAAAAGCTGCTGCAATCTCTGCAACTTCCACTCAGCTTTTAGGAGTTAGTGAACCGGCTCTCTTTGGAGTAGTTATGAGACAAGGAACAAAAGCTATTGCAATAATGGTAGCAAGTTCAGCACTCGGAGGAATGATATTGTCTCTACTAAAAGTTCAAGCTAATAGCTATGGTCTGGCTGTCTTACTTTCTCCACTTATGTACATGTATAACCCTTATCAGTTAGTTGCTTATTTAAGTACTGGAGTCTTTATATTT
>NZ_DBGBQB010000169.1:0-29299 GCF_048470075.1 Cetobacterium sp.
GAGGATAAAGGAAAGAGATTAGACGCTTTTTTAAGTGAGTTTTTTGAGGATGCTACAAGAAGTTATATACAAAAGTTAATAGATAATGAAAGTGTAGTTATTGATAACAAAAGTAAAACAAAAAGTGGAAATAGATTAAAAGGAAAGGAAAAAATAGTTGTAAAGATTCCAGAGGATGAAATATTGGAAGTTTTACCAGAAAACTTACCTATAGATATTGTATACGAAGATAAAGATTTGGTTATTATAAATAAAGATGCAGGAGTTATAGTGCACCCAGCTCAAGGGTATTACACTGGAACTTTAGTGAATGCTGTTCTCTATCATATAAAGGATCTCTCAACGATAAATGGTGTGATCAGACCGGGGATTGTACACAGATTGGATAAGGATACAAGTGGACTTATAGTTATAGCTAAGAATGATTTAGCCCATGTAAAACTGACAGATATGTTTAAAGATAAGACTATTGAAAAAAGATACGTTTGTATATGTAAAGGAAATTTTAAAAATCTAAGTGGAAGAGTTGAAACGTTAATTGGAAGAGATCCTAAGGATAGAAAAAAAATGGCAGTTGTAGATGAAAATGGTAAGATAGCTATAACAAACTATGAGGTTATTGACAGTGTACCTGGTTTTTCTCTAGTGGATGTGGGTATTGAAACAGGAAGAACTCATCAAATAAGAGTTCATATGAAAAGTTTAAATCATCCTATTCTGGGTGATATAACATATGGAAACAACTCAGATATCGCTAAACGTCAGATGCTTCACTCATATTATCTGAGATTTATGCATCCAATAACAAACAGTGAGATGGTGGTATTGGGAGATTTAAAAGAGGATTTTAAAAGTGTTGCAAAGAGATTAAAATTAGATTTAACTAAGATTTCAAGATTGTATAAATAATAAAGGAAAAATAAAAAAAATAGGTACAAATTATGAATAATGGAGATAGAATGAAAATAGAGAATGAGATGTATAATTTTGATTTGGAAAATGGAGATATAGTGGGTGTGGACGAAGCTGGAAGAGGTCCTTTAGCAGGTCCAGTAGTAGCAGCTGTAGCCAAATTAAAAAAATACGATAAAAAATTAAATAGAATAAATGATTCCAAAAAATTAACAGAGAAAGCGAGAGAGGAGCTATTTGATATTATAATGGAGAGTTTCCATGTGGGAGTTGGAGTAGCCACAGTTGAGGAAATAGATGAGATAAATATATTAAATGCCACTTTTTTAGCCATGAGAAGAGCACTCTCTCAAATAGAGGGAGAGGTTTCTTTTGAAAAGGTGTTAGTTGATGGGAATCATAAAATCAGAGAGTATGATGGGGAACAACTACCAGTTATAAAAGGAGATTCAAAAAGTCTAGCAATAGCGGCAGCATCAATAATCGCTAAGGTTACAAGAGACAGAATGATGCTAGATATGGCAAAATCTTATCCAGAGTATACATTTGAAAAACACAAGGGATATGGAACAAAGGTTCATCGTGAAGTTATATTGACAAAAGGGCCAATTGAAGGAGTTCATAGAAAAAGTTTCTTAAAGAAAATTTTAGGAGAGTAAATAAAATGGATAGAAGAAGCAAGGGTAAGGAGTATGAAGATAAAGGTAAAAAATATTTAGAGGGTGTTGGTATAAAAATAGTGGACACAAACTATCAGGGTGCCTTTGGTGAGATAGACATAATCGGATATGAAAATACTACTCTTGTTTTTTTTGAAGTTAAATATAGGAAAAATGGATTTTTTGGATTGCCACAGGAAGCGATAGATAGAAAAAAAAGAGGCAAAATATATATTACAGCAAAAGAGTTTATAAAGAAAAATAGGCTAGAGAGTGAAAAAATACGTTTTGATGCAATTGTTTTTTTAGGAGAAGAGTTAAGTTGGATTAAGAATATTTTTTGGGGTGATGAACTTGGAATATAGATGTTTAAAATGTGGAAGTGATAGATATATAGTCAAAACTGCAGTAATACCAGAAAAAAGCCCTGGATTAAAAATAGAGATAGGAACTTACTATGTTAAAACATGTGTAGAGTGCGGTTATACTGAATTTTATTCAGCTAAAATAGTTGATAAAGAGTTCGTAAAAAATAAAAAAGGGAAAAGGTATGCTAAGGCGACTCCTTAGGATGGCTTTATTTGACAACACCTGTTCTTTGTGTGGTTGCTCCCTTGAATCTAAGGGTTATTTATGTTCTAGTTGTGTAATAAAACTTGAAAAAATGAGCGTTCTAAAACAAAGAGAAGATCTGTATTATCTATATTACTATACGGATATAAAAAAAATAATCTTTGACTTGAAATTTAAAAACAGAAAAGGTATTTCAGACAGTCTAAGTAAGTATGTGAGAGTTTCAATAGAAAAAATAGTGGAAAAAGAGCGCATAGATGTGATAGTATCCGTACCTATAAATAAAAGAAGATTTTTAGAAAGAGGCTACAATCAAGTTGATGAGATTTTAAAATCATCCAATATACAGTTTGAGAGCATAGAAAGAGTTAGAAATACAGAGCATATGTATAGACTCAAAAGTCGTAAAGAGAGAGAGCAAAATGTGAGAAATATCTTTAAAATTGAGAAAGATTACTCTCAGAAAAATATATTGATAGTGGATGATATTGTTACTACAGGTTCAACATTAAAAGAGTTAGAAAGAGAGCTTTTGGAAAATCAAGGAGTAAAAAATGTGGTTTTTTTTACAGTGGCTGTAGTTAGAGAATATTTCAAATGACTAAAATTAAGGATGGGTGGAAATGGAGATTTTTATAAATGGTGAAAAGATAGATATTGGAATAAAAAACACCAAATTGTTAAATGTATTGGAGAAAATAGAAGCAAATGTTATAAAGCATGGCGAAGTTATAGTTGAATTAAAACTGGATGGGGAGATGGTAGATGGGAAATCATTACCTTTGAATAAAAAAGTGAAGGTTTTAGAGTTAACAACTCGTTCACATAGAGAGATATTAATAGAATCCCTATATCTTTTGGAGCCATATACAGAAAGATTCTTTGAAAACTTTGATGAGTTGGAGGAGGACGCTCAAGATCTGTCAAGAATAATAGAGATGGTTAGCTTTGTTGAGTGGGTATTAGGGATAGTTTTATCTTTAAAAGAGGCCACAGCTATAGATCTTTTATACTCTGATTACAATGAGTATGCACAGGAGTTTAAAAAATATGCAGAGGAGTCTTTTGAAGCTTTTAAAAAAGAGGATTTTGTGGAACTTTTAGAGATTTTAGAGGGAGCTATTGTGCCTTTAGTTGAAGATCTACTTATAAATTCAAAAGACTATTTAAAAGAGGTACTAAAAGAGGAGAGCAAAAAGAAATTCTTAAATTAGAGAAAAAAGTACTCAAAATAGGATAAAAATATAGACAATATGGTGCGTGTTAAAAAAGACGAAATTATGATATTATAAAATTAAAATCAACAAAAAGTTTTGGAGGGAGAAATCAATGAGAAAAACAATAATCGCAGGAAACTGGAAAATGAATAAAACAGTAGCAGAAACAAAAGCTACATTATCAGAGTTAAAAGAGTTAACAAAGGGTGTAGAAGGAGTTGAGATTGTAATAGGAGCTCCATTCACAGCTTTAGAATCAGCAGTGAAAACTGTTGAGGGATCAAATGTGGCAATAGCTGCACAAAATATGCATCCAAAGGACTCTGGAGCATACACTGGAGAGGTTTCACCAGTTATGTTAAAAGAGATTGGAGTAAAATATGTTATCTTAGGACACTCAGAGAGAAGAGAGTACTTCCATGAATCAAATGCATTCATCAACGAGAAAGTAAAATCAGCTTTAGCTCATGACTTAATTCCAATCCTATGTATAGGAGAAAAGTTAGAGGATAGAGAAGCTGGAAAAACAGCTGAAGTAAATGAAAAGCAAGTTAGAGAGGGAATGGCAGGATTAACACCTGAAGAGGCAGTTAAAGTTGTTGTGGCATATGAGCCAGTATGGGCTATAGGAACTGGAAAAACAGCTACACCTGAGATGGCAGAAGAGACTCATAAAGAGATTAGAGATGTTTTAGCAGCAATGTTTGGTGCAGAGGCAGCAGCAGAGATCACAATCCAATATGGAGGATCAATGAATGCTAAAAACGCAGCGGAGTTATTAGCTATGGAAGATATAGATGGTGGACTTGTAGGAGGAGCTTCATTAGATGCACCTACATTTATCCAAGTTATAAAAGCAGGAGCAAGATAATAAAAAATAGGAGGCTACAAATGGCTAAAAAACCTTTAATGTTAATGGTTCTTGATGGTTGGGGATACAACCCAAATTCAGCGGAAAAAAATGCTATTGCAGAAGCAAAACCAGAGAACTTTGAGAGATTATTTAAAACATACCCACATACATTGATAAAGGCGTCTGGAGAGGCTGTTGGATTACCAGAGGGACAGATGGGGAACTCTGAGGTAGGACACTTAAACTTAGGTGCAGGAAGAGTTGTTTATCAACCACTTGTAGAGATTACAAAAGAGATTAGAGATGGAGAGTTCTTTGAAAAAGCAAAAGTAGTAGAGGCATTTAACTATGCTAAAGAAAATGATAAAGGTATTCATTTTATGGGACTTTTATCAGATGGAGGAGTTCACTCTCATATAAATCATCTATTTGGATTACTAGAGATGGCCAAGAAGACTGGGTTAACTAAGGTATATATCCATGCATTTATGGATGGAAGAGATACAGCACCTACTTCTGGATTAGAGTTTATGAAAAAGTTAGAGGAGAAAATAAAAGAGATTGGAGTGGGAGAGATTGCCACTATTTCTGGAAGATATTTCTCAATGGATAGAGATACAAACTGGGATAGAACGGAGAAAGCATATGATGCTATAGCTGGAAAAGTATCAGTAACAGAGAAAACTCCAGAGCAAGTTATAGAGGATTCATACGCTGAAAAGGTAACTGATGAGTTTATAAAACCAGTTTTATTAACAAAAGCTGGAGAGGTTAAAAAGGGAGATGTTGTAATCAACTTTAACTTTAGACCAGACAGAGCTAGACAGATAACAAGAGCCTTAACAGATAAGGATTTTAAAGGGTTCCAAAGAGAGTATTTAGAGCCTAAATATTACTGTATGAGACAGTATGACTCAACTATTGACGCTGAGATTATATATGAGGATAAGGATATCATCAATACTTTAGGAGAGATTATAGCTGAGCATAATTTAACTCAATTAAGAACTGCTGAGACTGAAAAATACGCTCACGTTACATTCTTCTTCAATGGTGGAAAAGAGACTGAATTTAAAGGTGAGGAAAGAATTTTAGTGGCATCTCCAAAGGTAGCAACTTATGATTTACAACCTGAGATGTCAGCTCCTGAGCTTACTAAAAAAGTTTTAGAGGCTTTAAACTCTGATAAGTATGATGTTATTATCATGAACTTTGCCAACCCAGATATGGTTGGGCATACAGGTGTATTTGATGCAGCTGTAAAAGCTATAAAAGCTGTTGATAAAGGTGTGGGAGAGATTGTAAATAAAGTTTTAGAGTTAGATGGAACTGTACTGATAACAGCTGATCATGGAAATGCAGAAAAAATGGAAGATCCAGTAACTCATGAGGCATTCACTGCACATACAACTAATGAAGTTCCATTTATCTATGTTTCTAACAATTTTAAAGGAGAATTGAACCACGGTAAGTTAGCTGATGTGGCTCCAACAATGTTAGAGATATTAAATATTGAGAAACCTGCTGAAATGAACGGAGTTTCTTTAATAAAAAAATAATTGACAGAGCAAAAAAATAGTGATACTATAATTTAAAAGTTTCAAAAATTTAATATTTTAGGTAGAGGTTGCGAATTGCAGGAGTATCTTAAAGGAGCTGGACAGAGCGTTGAAATTAAGAGAAAGGGAGATTCGCCGAAATGGGAGTTATGTCAAAGGCTCCTGTTGGGCATATAAAGAATATTTATATGACTGTCATCAGATGAACTCTGATGTTGTGCTATCCAAAAATTTGTGATATATTTTGCAGATTAGCTACCGTATTTTTTATACGGTAGTTTTTTTTACCTAAAATTTCAGTGAAACTAAATTAATAAAATTAAACTTGGAGGTTTTAGGATGAACAGAATAACAGAACTATTGAAATTAAGTCCAGTTGCGGTATTGGCAATGATGATGTTTATGGGATATGATGCGTTAATCGCAGCACCAATAGCAACAGTTTATGCAGCGTTGGTGGCAGGTTTTGTGGAAAAGAAAAAGGTGAATGATATAATAGAGGCAGTTATAAATAATGCCAAAGAGATGCAGGTTGCATTCTTTATATTGATGGTAGCTTATGCCATGGCAGAGGTATTTATGTCCACAGGAGTTGGAGCGTCAATTATAAACTTAGCTCTAAATGTTGGATTGACTGGAAGAACAGTTGCAGTTGTAGGAATAGTTGTAACATCGGTTCTATCAATAGCAACAGGAACAAGCTGGGGAACATTTGCAGCATGTGCACCGATATTTTTATGGCTTAACCACATTGTGGGAGGAAATATAGCTTTGACTGTGGGAGCAATAGCTGGAGGAGCTTGTTTTGGAGATAATATAGGACTTATATCAGATACGACAATAGTGAGTTCTGGAATTCAAAAAGTTGAAGTAATCAAGAGAATAAGACATCAGGGGTATTGGTCAGGATTAGTTTTAATTTTAGGAATAGTGGCTTTTTATGTGGCTGGAGTTGTGATGGGATTACCAACAACAACAGGTGATGCAGCAACAGCTATTGGACAGATACCTGAAGAGGTTTGGACAGTACTGGCTGAAAAAAGAGAGTCAGCAGTGACACTTTTAAATCAAGTAAAAACAGGTGTACCAACTTATATGATAATCCCTTTAGTGCTTGTTTTAATAGCGGCATTTAAAGGATTAACAACACTACTATGTTTATTTATAGGTATATTTGCAGCATACGCACTGGGAATGCTTGCAGGGACTGTAGAGAGCACAGGAGCGTTTTTAAACCTATTATATTCAGGGTTTGAAGGTGCAGGTTCATGGGTAATTGTAATGATGATGTGGGTTGCGGCATTCGGTGGAATAATGAAACTGATGGATGCATTTAGACCACTTTCAAATATAGTGGTTTCAGTATCTAAAAATGTAAGACAATTGATGTTCTGTAATGGAGTATTATCAATATTAGGTAATGCAGGTCTAGCTGATGAGATGGCACAAATAGTTACTATGGGACCAATTATAAGAGAGATTGTTGAGAAAAATGTTGAGGGGTCACCAGAGGATATTGAGACATTGAGACTTAGAAATGCAACATTCAGTGATGCCCTAGGAGTGTTTGGATCACAGTTAATCCCATGGCACGTATATATTGGATTCTATTTAGGAATAGCTCAAGCTGTATATCCACTATATAAATTTAGTGCAATGGATATAATAAAATTTAATTTCTTAGCTCTGATTGCTGTATCATCAATTTTAATCGCAACTTTAACAGGGTTGGATAGATTTATTCCAAGATTTGGATTACCAAGTGAGCCAAAAGTAAGATTAAAAAAAGCAACACAAGAGAGTTTTGTAGGTGAAAAAGCATAAAAATTTGAACCCTTACTAAAATAAAGTGAGGGTTTTTTTATTTACAAAAGATTTTATATATGGTAAAATCTAAAGTAAAATAAAATTTCAGGAGGAATCTCTAAAATGATAGGTATAGGAATAGTAGGACTTCCAAATGTAGGAAAGTCAACTCTTTTTAATGCAATAACAAAAGCTGGAGCGGCAGAAGCGGCGAACTATCCGTTTTGTACAATAGAGCCAAACGTAGGAATGGTAACAGTTCCAGATCAAAGATTAGATGAGTTAGCAAAAATAATAAATCCTCAAAGAATCCAACAAGCTACAGTTGAGTTTGTGGATATTGCAGGGTTAGTTGAAGGAGCAGCAAAAGGTGAAGGATTAGGAAATAAGTTCCTATCAAATATTAGAAGTACTGCTGCAATTTGTCAAGTTGTTAGATGTTTTGAGGATGAGAACATAATTCACGTAAGTGGAAGTGTAGATCCAATAAGAGATATAGAGATTATCAATGGAGAGTTGATCTTAGCTGATATGGAAACTATTGAAAAGGCTATAGAGAAGCAATCTAAGTTATTTAAGTCAAAAAATAAAGAAGCATTAGTTTTAATGCCAGTTTTAGAAAAATGTAAGGCTCATTTAGATGAGTATAAGATGTTAAGAACATTAACTTTAACTCCAGAGGAGCAGGAGTTAATGAGAACATATCAACTTTTAACACAAAAACCAATGATGTTTGCAGCTAACGTATCAGAGGATGAGTTAGCAACTGGAAACGAGTATGTGGAAAAAGTGAGAGAGTATGCAGCAAACTTAGGAGCAGAGGTTGTAGTTGTTTCTGCAAAAGTGGAGTCTGAACTTCAAGAGATGGAAGAGGAGGACAAAAAGGACTTCTTAGAGGCTTTAGGAGTTGAAGAGCCAGGATTAAATAGATTAATCAGAGCAGGATTTAAGCTTTTAGGATTACAAACTTATTTCACAGCTGGAGTTAAAGAGGTAAGAGCTTGGACTATAAGAATTGGAGATACAGCTCCAAAGGCAGCTGGAGAGATCCACACAGATTTTGAAAGAGGATTTATTAGAGCAAAAGTTGTAGCATATGAGGATTTTATAAAGTATTCTGGATGGAAAGGTGCTCAAGAAGCTGGAGTTCTAAGATTAGAAGGAAAAGAGTATATTGTAAAAGATGGAGACTTAATGGAGTTTTTATTCAATGTATAAAATATAAAGGGTTGTTAAGAAAAATTACTTGACAACCTCTAAAAAAACTAGTAAAATATTAAGGTATTGTAATTATAAGGAGGATAACATTGATAATCAAGCTTAGTGAAATTATTAATGAATCAGAGGTAACCTTTGATTATATTGAAAAGACTATGGATTCTATGGACACTCCAGAGGGTGTAACTATAAAAGGAAAAGCCTATAAAGAGGGAAATAGTTATGTAGTTGAAGGGTCTTATAGAGCAGTACTAAGATTAGAGTGTGTTAGATGTTTGGCAGAGATTGAGCCTTTGATTCAAGGAGAGTTTAAAGGTGAATATCTAGATCCAAAGGATTACACTAAATACATGTCTAGTCTGAAGCCAGAAGAGGAGTTTGGAGACAAACATTTTGAAGAAGCTATAAATAGCGAAATAAATATCTCTGATCTGGTTAGAGAATATATAATACTTGATTTGTCACAATATGAGGCATGTCTTCCAGAGTGTTCAGATACTTCTGAAGTAGAGAAATACTCAAAAGAGGATGTTGACCCAAGATGGCAGCAATTATTAGACATAAAATTTTAAATTTTTAAATATGAATGTATTAGGAGGGAAACTAAGATGGCAGTACCTAAGAAGAAAACTTCGAAAGCTAAGAAAAACATGAGAAGATCTCACCACGCATTAACAGGTTCTACTTTAGCTACTTGTGACAAATGTGGAGCACCAAGAAGACCACACAGAGTTTGTCTTGCATGTGGAGATTACAACGGAAAGCAAGTATTAGCTACTGAAGTAGAGTAATATCTTATAAAAAAAAGCGGGATAGTTAAATCTTGCTTTTTTTTATTTCCCAAAATATGGTATAATATTTAATAATTATATATTGATTGAGGAGAAATTATGAGAATCGCTTTAGATGCCATGGGTGGAGATTTCGCACCATTTGAAACAGTGAAGGGTGCAGTTCAAGCTTTAGATGAACTGAAAAACTTAACTGTGGTTTTAGTTGGAAAGAAAGAGAAGATAGAGGAAGAATTAAAAAAATATACTTATGATAAAGATAGAATAGAGATTTTTGATGCTAGAGAAGTAATTGAGATGACAGATGATCCCATATTAGCTGTAAAAACAAAAAAAGATTCATCTATGAATAGAATGTTAGAGTTAGTTAAATCAGGTGAGGTTGCAGCATCAGTTTCAGCTGGGAATACAGGGGCTCTTATCAGTGCGAGTCAATTGAAACTAAGAAGGATTAAGGGAGTTTTAAGACCGGCTATAACAACTATATTTCCAAGTAAGAAAAGAGATATTGTTTTAATGGACGTTGGAGCAAATGCAGACTGTAGACCAGAATTTATAAATCAGTTTGGAATAATGGGTTCATTATACTATGAGGAGATGTTTGGAGTGACTAATCCGAGGGTAGGATTGCTCAATATTGGAACGGAAGAGGGAAAAGGTAATGAAAATACAAGAGAAGCCTTTAATCTTCTAAAAAATAATGATAGAATAAACTTCATAGGTAACATAGAGAGTAGAGAGATGATGGATGGAGAAGTTGATATTGTTGTAACAGATGGTTTCACAGGAAATATGGTTTTAAAAACAGCAGAGGGAACAGCTAAGTTTATATTCTCTATATTAAAAGATGAGATTGAAAAAAGCCTATTAGGAAAAATAGGAGCTCTATTACTAAAACCTATTTTTAAAAATTTAAAAAGAAAGTTGGATTCATCTGAGTATGGAGGAGCTCTATTTTTAGGGATAAATGGTATTTCCATAAAAGCTCATGGAAACTCTTCAGCTAGAGGAATAAAAAATGCTTTAAAGGTTGCCAATAAGTTTGCAGAGGACAAATTTATAGATAGATTAACAGAGGTAATGAGACAACACAATCAAGGAGGAAGCGATGAAGCTTAAAAATGTAGGTATAATAGGGTTAGGAACTTATGTTCCAGAAAATGTAATGACAAATTTTGATTTTGAGAAAATTATAGATACATCAGATGAGTGGATTAGAACTAGAACTGGAATAGAGGAAAGAAGATTTGCAAGTGCAGATCAAGCTACATCAGACCTTGGAGCAGAGGCTTCAAAGAGAGCTTTAGAAAAAGCTGGAATCTCTGCAGAAGAGATAGATATGATAATTTTAGCAACAACAACTCCAGATTATCCAATTCAAAGTACAGCGTGTGTGGTGCAAGAGTTAATAGGAGCTGTAAATGCGGCAGCAGTGGATATAAATGCAGCATGTAGTGGATTTGTATATGCACTTACAATGGCAAAGGGATTAATTGCTTCTGGAATGAATAAAAGAATCCTAGTAATAGGGGCGGAAGTTCTGTCTAAATGCGTGGATATGCAGGATAGAAATACATGTGTTCTATTTGGAGATGGAGCGGCAGCAGCAGTGGTTGCAGAAGTGGAAGAGGGGTATGGAATGATATCTCAATTCTTAGGAGCGGAAGCAGATGTAAAGGGAGCTTTAAGAACACCAGCTGGTGGAACTAGAAAACCACTGAGCCAAGAGGTACTAGATGAGAGATCTAACTTCTTACAGATGAAGGGACAAGATGTGTTTAAATTTGCTGTTAAAGCACTTCCAAAGGCAACTTTAGAGGCTTTAGAGGGAGCTAATTTAAAGGCTGAAAATATAGATATGGTATTCCCACATCAAGCGAATGTTAGAATAATAGAGGCTGCATCAAAAAGACTTGAGATTCCTATGGAGAAGTTCTACTTAAATCTAAATAGATATGGAAATACATCATCAGCTTCAATAGGATTAGCTTTAGGTGAAGCTTTAGAAAAAGGACTTGTGAAAAAGGGAGATACAATTGCACTTACAGGATTTGGTGCTGGGTTAACGTATGCTTCAATGATAATAAAGTGGTCTTACTAAATTTAAAATTGACAGAGTAGAAATAATATGATATATTAAAAAACATATGTTATTTATAAAAAAGGAGTTAAGATGAGTAAAATAGCTTTTGTTTTCCCAGGACAAGGAACACAATATGTTGGTATGGGAAAAGAACTTTATGAAAATAACGAATTAGCTAGAAAAGAGTTTGATAAAATATTCTCTAATTTAGATTTCGATTTAAAAGCAGTTATGTTTGAAGGTAGTGAAGAGGAACTAAAAGATACTAAAAATACTCAACCAGCTATAGTGGCAATGAGTTTAGTCCTAGAAAAACTATTGAGAGAAAAAGGGATAAACCCTGATTATGTAGCGGGACACTCTGTTGGTGAGTATGCAGCAATAGGATCAGCTGGATTTTTACCGATGGAAGAGGCAGTGAAGTTAACCTCTTTAAGAGGTAAAGCTATGAGTGAGGTATCAAGAGAGGTAGCTGGAACAATGGCAGCTATAATAGGTCTTGAAGCTGATAAAATAGTTGAAACTTTAAAAGAGATAGATGGAGTTGTAGAAGCGGTTAATTTTAATGAACCAAAGCAAACTGTAATAGCTGGAGAGAAAGAGGCTATTGGTAAAGCTTGTGTAGCTTTAAAAGAAGCAGGGGCAAGAAGAGCTATGGAGTTATCTGTGTCAGGACCATTTCATTCAAGCTTAATGCAACCAGCTGGAGAGATATTAAAAGAAGCACTAGAGGGATTTGATTTTGAGAACTCACAGACTATTTTAATTGGAAATACTACAGCTACAGAGATTAAAGATATAGAGGCTTTAAAAGAGGAGCTATACAGACAAAGTTTTGGACCTGTAAAATGGGTGGATACAATCGTGGCTTTAAAGGATGCAGGAGTAACTACTGTATATGAGGTTGGACCAGGTAAAGTTTTAAATGGTTTAATTAAGAAAATAGATAAGGATATTGAGGTTATCAATATTGAAAAACTTTCAGATTTAGCATAATCTTAAAGATTATAAAACTTGAAAAAATATATTAAATTTGCTAATATATTAATATAAATAATTTAAAAATTAGGAGGAAAACATATGTTAGATAAAATAAGAGAAATAGTTGTAGAGCAATTAGGAGTTGACGCTGATCAAGTTACTTTAGAGGCTAACTTCGTAGAGGATTTAGGAGCAGATTCATTGGATACAGTTGAGTTAATAATGGCTTTCGAAGAGGAGTTCGACGTAGAGATTCCTGATACAGAAGCAGAAAAAATTAAAACTGTTCAAGACGTTGTAAATTACATTGAGGCAAATAAGTAAGATAAATTTAAAGGGGTATGAAAGTACCCCTTTAGTTATATTTTTTGGAAAAATAATAAATGAGGTGGATAAATAATGAGAAGAGTAGTTGTAACAGGAGTTGGTTTAATAACTTCACTGGGAACTGGGACGGAAAAATCTTGGGAAGCTATAAAGGCTGGAAAATGTGGAATAAAAGAGATTAAATCTTTTGATACAACAGAAAGTGCTGTTAAAATAGCAGGAGAAGTTACTGATTTCGATCCAACTGAGTTTGGAATTGAGAAAAAAGAGGTAAAAAAATTAGCTAGAAATACACAGTTTGCAATTGCCGCTGCGAAAATGGCATTAGAGGACTCAGGTCTTGTTATAGATGAAAAAAACGCAAATAAGGTTGGAACAATTGTATCATCAGGAATTGGTGGAATAGAGGTTTTTGAAGAGCAGTATGGATCAATGCTAGAAAAAGGTGTAAGAAGAATATCTCCATTTACAATTCCAGCTATGATAAACAATATGGCATCGGGAAATGTTGGAATATATTTTGGAGCAAAAGGACCAAATAAAGCTGTAGTAACAGCATGTGCTGCTGGAACTCACTCAATTGGAGACTCGTACGAAATGATAAAATCTGGTAGAACAGATGCTATGATTACAGGTGGAACAGAGGCATGTATAACAAAGTTTGCTATAAACGCATTTGCTAATATGAAAGCTCTATCTACTAGAAATGATGAGCCTGAGAAAGCTTCAAGACCATTTACAGCAGACAGAGATGGATTTGTTATGGGAGAGGGAGCAGGAATCCTTATATTAGAGGAGTTAGAATCAGCAAAAGCTAGAGGAGCAAAAATCTATGCTGAAGTGGTTGGATATGGAGAGACTTGTGATGCTTACCATATAACATCTCCAGCTGAAGGTGGAGAAGGAGCTACAAGAGCCTTTGTTATGGCTATGGAAGAGGGAGATATAAAACCTGAAGAAGTAGGATATATCAATGCTCATGGAACATCAACTCCAGCTAATGATAGAAATGAAACAGCAGCTATAAAGGACGCTTTTGGTGAAGCGGCATATAAAATGAATGTATCTTCAACAAAGGGAGCTACAGGACATGGATTAGGAGCTGCAGGTGGAATAGAGGGAGTTATATTAGCTCTATCAATTGCAGAGGGAGTAGTACCTCCAACTATAAACTTAGATAATCCAGATCCAGCATTGGATTTAAACTACACTCCAAACCATATGGTAAAAAGAGAGATTGAAGTTGGAATGTCAAGTTCATTGGGATTTGGTGGACATAATGCTGTAATAGCAATGAGAAAATACAAGTAAAAAAGGAGAAGATAAGTGAAAAGATCATATCTAGAATTAGAAGATAAAATAGGTTATACCTTTAATAATAAGGAACTATTAAAAAATGCACTTATCCATAGATCTTTTGGTAATGAACACGCTAAATACAGAAAATTAAACAATGAGAGATTAGAACTGCTGGGAGATGCAGTTCTAGATCTTATTGTGACAGAGTATTTGTATAAAAGTTATCCAAATGCTTTAGAGGGAGATTTAGCAAAATTAAAAGCTATGGTAGTAAGTGAACCAGTGTTGGCAAAGATATCTAAAAATTTAGACTTTGGTCAATATTTAATGTTAAGTAAAGGTGAAGAGTTAACTGGTGGAAGAGAGAGAAACTCAATATTAGGAGATGTTTTTGAAGCGATACTGGGAGCTATATATTTAGATTCAGATTTTACAACAGCAAAAAATATAGCTATGAAATATTTAAAATATCCAATTGAGCATATAAATGAAAATGAGGATATACTTGATTTTAAAACAATATTGCAAGAGTATAGTCAAAAAGAGTATAAAATAATACCAACTTATCAAGTTGTAAGTGAAGTGGGACCAGATCATTTAAAGGTTTTTGAGGTTGTTGCAGTTATAAAAGATGATTTAAAGGGATATGGAAAAGGAAAGAATAAAAAGAGTGCAGAGCAATCAGCAGCAAAAGATATCTGCAAAAAACTAGGAGTAAAACTTTATGAAACACTATAATATTCCAATTTTTATAAGTCATTTTGGATGCCCCAATGATTGTGTTTTCTGTAATCAAAAAAAAATAAATGGTAGAGAGACAGATGTCACTACGGAGGATATAAAAAGTATAATTGAAACATACTTAAAAACTCTTCCAAAAAAATCCAAGAAAGAGGTGGCTTTTTTTGGTGGAACTTTTACAGGAATTTCTATAAAATTGCAAGAGGAGTATCTATCTGTAGTTTATGAATATATGAAAAATGGTCTTATTGATGGGATAAGACTATCTACAAGACCAGATTATATAGATAAAGAGATAGTAGATATGCTTAAAAAATATGGAGTGACAACTGTGGAGTTAGGAGTTCAATCATTAGATGAAAAGGTGCTGATTCAAACACATAGATTTTATCCTATGGAGAAAGTTTATATAGCTTCAAAATTGATAAAAGAGGCTGGTATAGAGTTAGGAATACAGCTTATGTTAGGATTACCAGGGTCTACAGATGAAAGTGATTTTCTAAGTGCTATAAAGACAGTTGAATTAGAGCCCAATATTGCTAGAATATATCCCACACTGGTAATAAAAGAGACAGAGATGGCAGATATGTTTAGGAAGGGAAGCTACATTCCATTGACATTAGAAGAGGCAATAAAAAGATGTAAAAAAATATATTCACTTTTAGATTTTAATGATATAAATATCATAAGAGTTGGTTTACAGCCAACTGAGGAGTTAAATGATAGTGAAAATGTCTTAGGGGGACCATTTCACCCAGCTTTTCGTGAATTAGTAGTTGGAGAGATATACTATGATTTTCTAAAAGAGATATATGATAGAGAGAAAAAGTTAGAAGTAGAGACTAATGAAAGGAATGTTTCCAAAATTGTAGGAATAAATAAAATAAATAGAGAAAAGTTAGGAAAAAATCTAAATGTTAAAATAAATAATAGTTTAGAAATAGATACAATTAAAGTCAATGAAAAGATTTACTCATGGAAACAGGTTCTTAGGGGAGAGATAAATGAACCAAATAATTATAAACACCAATAGATTTAAAACAAGAGCAGCAGTTTTAGAGAATGGAAAAGTTATGGAAGTTCATATTGAGAGAGAAGGAGAAGGGACATTAAACGGTAATATATATAAAGGAAAAGTTGCCAATGTTTTACCTGGAATGGAGTCGGCTTTTGTCAATATAGGACTTGAAAAAAATGGATTTTTATACGTTAAGGATTTGAGAGATTTTGAAGAGAAATATTTGACTGGGATAGTTAACAGTGTAAAACCAATAGAGGAGCTATTAAATGTTGGAGATGATGTTGTAGTTCAGGTTTTAAGTGATCCAAGAGGCAGTAAGGGTGCCAGGGTTACAACACACTATACAATACCGGGAAAATTTTTAGTTTTGATGCCAAATAACAACCATATAGCTATATCTAAAAAGATAAAAGATGAGATGGAAAGAGAGAGGTTAGAAAGGTTGTTTACAGAGATAGTTCCTGAGGGAATGGGAGTTATCATAAGAACGGCAGCAGAGGGAAAAAGTATATACCACTTTGAAAAAGAGTTACAATATCTGATTAAAAAGTGGGAAGAGATAGAGGTTAAAATAAAGCAAACTAAAACAGGAGAACTTCTATATAAGGATAATGGTATTGTGAGTAAGGTACTAAGGGATATCATTGGAAATGATATAGATGAGATAATTGTTGATAATGAAAATGTATATTGGGAGATTATAGACTATGTGAGAGCTTTTAGTGAGGGAATACCTAAGATGAAGATAAAGCTCTACACTGAAAAAGAGGAGATTTTCTATAGATATGGAATTCAAAAAGAGATAGAAAAATCCTTAGAACCAACAACTATGCTTGAGTGTGGAGGTTCCATTGTAATTGAAAAAACAGAAGCATTGGTAAGCATAGATGTTAATACTGGAAAAAATATAGGTAGCATGAGCTTGGAAGAGACTGTTGTTAAAACGAATATTGAGGCAGCAGAGGAGATAGCGAGGCAGCTTAGAATAAGAAATCTCAGTGGAATAATAATAATTGATTTTATTGATATGAAGGTGGAAGAGGATAAACAAAAAGTTTTAGAAGCTCTAGAAAGAAGTTTAGCCAAAGATAGAGTTAAGACAAATATAATTCATTTTACCGATTTAGGTCTGGTTGAGATGACAAGAAAGAGATTGGGTAAGCCTCTTAGTTACTACTTTCAAGATGAGTGTCCAATGTGTAAAGGGACAGGAAAGATAAAGGGAAGTAGAGCCATAGTTGAAAATATAATAAAAGAGTTAAAGGATATTGTGGAGGAAAAAGATATAAAAAAAGTAAAGATAGTTACAAAGCCTTCAGTAAAAGAGAAAATTGAAGAGATTTACTTGGAGTTTATAAAAGCTCTTTTACAAAACTCAGGAAAATCAATTGAGATAACTAGTAAAAATAGAGATTTATTAAAAGATTATGAAATAATATTAGAAAGTTAGGTGTCAAATGAAATTAGCCTTATATTCAGGGACTTTTGATCCAATAACAAAAGGACACAAAGAGATAATAAAAAGAGCCAGTAAAATGTGTGATAAACTGATAGTTGCAGTTTTAAACAATGGCTCAAAGAAAACACTTTTCTCTTTAGCAGAGCGTAAAGAGATGGTTGAGGAAACTTTAAAAGATATAGAAAATATAGAGGTAGTTGAACATAGTGGGCTTCTAGTTAACTATATGAAAGAGATAGGATGCAAATATATAATCAGAGGGTTAAGGGCTGTAATTGACTATGAGTATGAGTTATCTTTAGCCTATGGAAATTATGATATTTCAAATGGGGATATAGAGACAGTTTTTATTCCAGCGTCTAAGGAGTATCTATATGTAAGTTCCTCTGTGGTTAGAGAGATAGCATTATATGATGGAAAGTTGGATAACTATTTGGATGAATATGTGATAGAGAGAATAAAAAAAAGATTTAAGGAGTAAGAATGGCAAAGACAAAAAGTTTTTATGTGTGTAGTGAATGTGGTTTTAAGACTATAAAATGGATGGGAAAATGTGATGGTTGCGGAGAGTGGGGAACTTTTGAAGAGGAGATTGAAATATCCCCTGTTGCAGCTAAAAGCATAAAATCGTCCTCTAACTCATTGATTAACATACAGGAAAAAGTAGTGTCTTTTGCCAATGTTCAAATAGAAAAGAATTTCAGGTATAAAACTAAAATATCTGAATTTGATAGAATTTTAGGCGGTGGATTGGTAAAGGGAGAGGTTGTACTTATAACTGGAAATCCAGGGATTGGAAAATCAACGCTACTTTTACAAACTGCTAAAGAGTATACAGCCTATGGAGATGTATTGTATGTTTCAGGGGAGGAGTCCCCTGCACAGATAAAATCAAGAGGAGAGAGATTAGGTATCTACTCTGAAAATCTGTATTTAATGTCAGAGACAGATATTCAAAGCATATATGAGTATGTCATTACAAAAAAACCTAAAATAGTTATTGTTGATTCCATTCAAACACTGTATAATTCAGAGGTGGACTCTATTCCAGGAACACCAACTCAAATAAGAGAGTGTACTTTAAAAATAATTGAGTTAGCTAAAAAAAATGAGGTTTCATTTTTTATAGTTGGGCATATAACAAAGGATGGAAAAGTAGCAGGACCAAAGCTATTGGAGCATATGGTTGATGCAGTATTCCATTTTGAAGGGGAAGAGGGCCTTTTTTACAGGATATTGAGAAGCTTAAAAAATAGATTTGGTTCTACAAATGAGTTGGCCGTATTCAGTATGGAGGATACAGGTATACATGAAGTGAAGAACTCTTCAGAATTTTTCTTAAGTGAAAGAGATGAAAAAAATATTGGAAGTATGGTAGTACCAGTTTTAGAGGGAACCAAAGTTTTTCTACTGGAGATACAAACACTACTTACCGATTGTACTATTGGAATCCCAAAGAGAATTGTTCAAGGGTTTGATAGAAATAGAATGCAAATTCTAACAGCAATCGCTGAAAAGAGAATGGGATTAAATTTAGGAATGAAAGATCTTTTTATAAATATTCCAGGTGGATTATCTATAAATGATCCAGCGGCAGATTTAGGAGCGCTGATATCTATAGTTTCTCTATATAGAAATGTGGCCATTAGCCAAAAAATAGCAGCTATAGGAGAGCTTGGATTAAGGGGCGAGATTAGAAAAGCCTTTTTTATAGATAAAAGATTGAGAGAGTTAGAGAAGTTGGGATTTAAAGGTGTATATGTTCCTGAAGCAAATAGAAAAGAGATTGAAAAAAATAGTTATAAATTAAAAATAATATATTTAAAAAATTTAGAAGAATTTTTAGAGAGGATGAGTAAAGATGAATAACCCAGAATTCTTAGAGATTCTTTCTCTTTTAGCTCCAGGAACAAGGTTAAGAGAGGGGATACATAACGTTTTAGATGGTGAAATGGGAGCTTTAATAGTTGTTGGTTTAGACAATGAAGTTCAAAAGATTATGGATGGTGGATTTGAGATAAATTGTGAATATACGCCTGAAAAATTATTTGAACTTTGTAAAATGGATGGAGCTATAATATTGGATTCTGATATAACAAGAATACACTCTGCAAACGTTCATTTACAACCGAGTATGAGATTTTCAACAAATGAGAGTGGAACAAGACATAGAACAGCTCAAAGAGTAGCTAAACAAACAGACAAATTAGTTATTGCTGTTTCTGAAAGAAAAAAAGTTGTAACAATATACAAAGGTGAGATGAAACATAGACTTAGAAATACTCCTGATTTAATGGGAGAAGCGTCTCAAGGCTTAAATACTTTAGAGCGTTATCGTTTTGTTTTGGATAAGGCTTTGGGGAACTTAACAATTCTTGAATTAGATGATTTAGTGACACTATATGAGGTAACAGTTGTACTACAAAGATTTGAAAAGGTAACAAGAATTTTCCAAGAGATGAATGCGTATATGACTGAGCTAGGTGTGGATGGAAGACTTGTTAGATTGCATCTAAACGATTTAATTCAGGATATTGAAAGTGAAAAAGAGGACTTTTTAAGAGATTATTGGAACTATTCCAATGCACCTTTTGATCTAGATGAGATAACAGATAGATTATCCAAATTAACCGATGATGAGTTAAAAGAGTTAGAAAAGTTATCGGCGGTTTTAGACTATGGAAAAACTTATTCCGCTTTAGGAAATAGAGTGACACCAAAAGGGTATAGAATTTTAGATAAGATAACAAAATTAACAAAAAGAGATATAGATAAAATTGTAAATAACTATGGAAATCTATCAAAGATACAGGAAGCTTCTACAGAGGAACTTCTAGAGATTAAAGGTATAAGCAAATTTAAAATAAAAGCTATTCAAACAGGATTAAAGAGATTAAAAGTAACTGTTGAATTGGAAAAATAAAAATCTACTCAAAAAGAGTGGATTTTTTTTTATTTATATGCTATCATCATACTATAGGGGTGTACCCTATGAAATAGGAGGTGTTAAAATTGGAAAAGAGATATAGAGTAGGAAATGTAACTTGTCAAAGTTGCGTGGCTTTAATTGAAAAGATTTTAAAATCGACAGAGGGGGTTAAAGATGCTAAAGTAAATTTGGCAACTGAGGAGTTATTTGTTAATTTTGATGAATCTATTATAAAAGAGGATGAAGTAAAAAATAAAATTGTTCCTTTGGGATATACTTTAGATGAGATTAGAGATGTGAAAACAGTCGTATTTTCCATTAAAGGATTGCATTGTCAAAGTTGTGTGGGAACAGTGGAAAAGATAGTTTCTGGAATGAAGGGTGTGGAATCAATTGTTGTAAACTTAGCGACTGAGAAGGCCACAATAACTTATGATTCCACTTTGGTAAAGCTATCAGAAGTGTTTCACCTAATTGCAAAATTTGGGTATACAGGGGAAAGAATAACAGAAGAGGTTATAGATAGAAGAGCTGAAGAGAAGAGATTAGAATTAAAAAGAGAGTTCAATGAGTTTTTAGTGGCAATAATATTTGGAGCCATAATATTTTATATATCCATGGGTAGTATGTTGGGATTACCTATACCACATATGATCCACTATGACAATAATCCACTACTATTTGCACTGATTCAATTGATTTTATCAATACCAGTTGTGTATGTAGGTAGAGACTTCTATATTTCAGGGTTGAAAAAATTAACTTCAAGAACACCTAGTATGGACTCTTTAATCGCCTTAGGAACTGGTGCAGCTTTTGCATATAGTCTTTATGGAACATTTAAAATATACGAAGGGGATACACATTTTGTACATAATCTTTACTATGAATCAGGAGTAATTATTATAGCTCTAATATCATTGGGTAAATACCTTGAAAATGTAAGTAAGGGGAAAACATCTGAAGCTATAAAAAAACTTATGAGTTTGCAGAGTAAAAGAGCAAATCTATTTAGAGATGGAAAAGTTGTAACTGTGGATATAGAGGAGGTAGAAGTGGGAGATACTCTTTTGATTAAGCCGGGAGAATCTATACCCACTGATGGTATTGTTGTAGATGGAATATCCAGTGTAGACGAAGCCATGTTAACAGGAGAGAGTATACCTGTAAAAAAAATAGAGGGAAGTAAAGTTTATGGTGCTACAATAAATGGAACGGGAAGTTTAAAGATGGAAGTCACTGAGACTGGAGAAAACACAACACTTTCAAGAATTATAAGACTTGTTGAAAATGCCCAGGGATCAAAAGCTCCAATAGCGAGAATGGCAGATATTATATCGAGTTATTTTGTACCTGCAGTTATTGCAATAGCGGTAGTATCCAGTTTGACATGGTATATTATAGGAACAATGGGACTTGTTTCACTAAATGCTACACCGAGTGTATTTGCACTGACAATACTTATATCTGTCCTAGTGATAGCATGTCCATGTTCTTTGGGACTGGCAACGCCAACAGCTATAATGGTTGGAACAGGAAGAGGAGCGGAGTTAGGAATTTTAATAAAATCTGGAGAGGCCCTAGAGAAAACATGTAAGGTAGATACAGTTGTATTTGATAAAACAGGAACAATTACAATGGGAAGACCTACAGTGACAGATATAGTTTCAAATAGACTAGAGGATGATGTGCTTTTAAAAGTTGTAGGAAGTTTAGAGCAAAACTCAGAGCACCCACTGGCTGATGCTGTAATAAGAGAGGTAAATCTGAGAAAGCTTGATATGTTCAGTGTAAGAAGTTTTAACTCTGTGACTGGAGAGGGTGTGACAGGTACATTAGAGGATACGCCAGTTGGAGATGTTGAGGTAATTGTTGGAAACAAGAAGATAATGGATAGATATAAAATTGATATAGATATACATTTAGAGGAGGGAGCTAAACTATTTGATGAGGGTAAAACAGTTATATATGTTGCAGCTAAGGATACATATATAGGTATGATTGCCATAGCTGATAAGGTTAGAGAGAGCTCTAAAGCTGTAATTGAAGAGTTAAAAAATATTGGAATTGATGTTATAATGTTAACTGGTGATAATGAAAGAACAGCGAGAGCTATCG
The DNA here is from genome assembly GCF_048470075.1 of Cetobacterium sp. Lineage (GTDB taxonomy): Bacteria > Fusobacteriota > Fusobacteriia > Fusobacteriales > Fusobacteriaceae > Cetobacterium_A. The sequence continues at coordinate 22,547 of NZ_DBGBQB010000169.1, forward strand.
CAAAAGAGGTTGGAGTGACAAAAGTTATAGCGGAAGTGTCTCCTGAACAGAAATATTCACAGATAAAAAAATTACAAATTTCAGGGAAAAGAGTGGCAATGGTTGGAGATGGAATCAATGACTCACCAGCTCTGACTCAAGCAGATATAGGGATAGCCGTGGGTGGAGGAGCAGATATTGCCCTAGAGAGTGCAGATATAGTTCTAATGAGTAAAAATATAAAAGATGTACCAAAAGCTATTGAGCTTAGTAGAGCAACAATGAAAAATATAAAGCAGAATCTATTTTGGGCTTTTATCTATAATGGATTGGGAATACCGGTAGCCGCTGGAATATTATACCCATTTACAGGGCATCTTCTAAATCCAATGATAGCAGGAGCAGCTATGGCTATGAGTTCTGTTTCTGTTGTTTCAAATGCCTTGAGATTAAAGTGGTTTAAATAGTAACAGGAGGATTTATGGAAGATAATTGTTCAAATAAAATATGTGGTGATAAGAAAAAACTAATTGCAAGAGCAAATAGAGTTGAGGGACAGATTAGAGGAATAAAGAGGATGATAGAGGAGGATGCTTACTGTGATGATGTATTAAATCAAATATCATCTGCAAAAGCAGCCTTAGATGGAATAGCGAAAGTGATTTTAGAAAATCATTTAAGAAAGTGTGTGGTATCAGGGATAAAAAATAATGATGAGAACAAAGTAATCGATGAATTAATATATACACTGGGAAAAATGATGAAATAATAGTAAATTTTTCTTTGAATTAAGTTAATAATATGTTAAAATTCTACTAGTAAAAAGTTATTTAGGAGGGTATTAATGAGAAAAATAGTTACATTTGTAATGTCAATGATGTTAGCAATTGGATTATTTGCAGCAAAACCTACTAAAGTAGGAATAGTTCTTTCTACTGGAGGATTAGGAGATAAGTCATTTAATGATGCTGCTTACAGAGGATTGGAGCAAGCACAAAAAGATTTAGGAATTGAATTTAAGTATGTAGAACCTGCTTCACCAGCAGAGGACGAGGAGTTCTTAAGAGAGTATGCTGAAGCTGGATATGATTTAATAATAGCTACAGGATTCCAAATGACAGAGTCAGCAAGAACAGTGGCAGCGGATTACCCAGATGCTAAGTTCTTAATGATTGATGATGTTGTAGATTTACCAAATGTAAAATCTATGGTATTCAAAGAGGAAGAGGGGTCTTTCTTAGTTGGAGTTATAGCTGGATTAATGACAAAAAATAATGCAGTAGGATTTGTTGGTGGAATGGAAAATCCTTTAATTAAAAAGTTTGAAGTAGGATTTAAACAGGGTGCAGAGTATGTAAATCCTAAAGTTAAATTCTTCTCTGTATACACAACTGGACCAAATCCATTTAATGACCCAGTTAGAGGTAAAGAGAATGCAATTTCTGAGATTAACCAGGGTGCAGATGTAATATACCATGCAGCTGGTGGAACAGGAATGGGAGTTATCGCAGCAGCAAAAGAGAAGGGTGTATTTGCTATTGGAGTTGACTCAAATCAAGATGGTGTAGAGCCAGGAACAGTATTAACATCAATGTTAAAAAATGTTGACGTTGGAGTTTTCGATACAATTAAAGCTTTAACTAAAGGAGAGTTTGTACCAGGATTAGCTGTTTATGGAGCTAAGGAAAATGGAGTTGGAGTAACTAATTTCGAATTTACAAAAGAGATTATAGGTGCTGATAAACTTGCTAAATTTGAGGAAATCAAAGCTAAATTAATGGCTGGAGAAATCAAAGTAAGCGATAAATAATAAATGGGGGGCTGGTCATTTTGATCAGCCTTTTGTTACCTCAGAAAAAAGGAGATGGATTACTATGGAAAAAATGGAAAGAGTGACACTAATAGTCCTTGATAGTGCTGGAGTAGGGGCTTTACCAGATGCGAAAGAGTTTGGAGATGAGGGAACAAATACGCTAGGAAATATAGCTCTTGCAACAGGTGGTTTAAATCTAAAAAACATGGAAAGATTAGGATTGGGAAATGTGACAGAGATTTTAGGAGTGGATAGAGTTGAGCCTGCAACTGGAGCTTTTGGAAAGGCTTTAGAACTTTCTAAGGGAAAAGATACAACAACAGGACATTGGGAGATTGCTGGAATAGTTCAAGAAAAAGCTTTTCCAACTTATGCCAATGGTTTTCCAAAAGAGACAATAGAGGCTTTTGAAAAGGCTACAGGAAGAAAGGTTATATGTAATTTACCATACTCTGGAACAGATGTTTTAGATGTGTATGGAGAGGAACAGTTGGCAACTGGAGCTTGGATAGTCTATACATCAGCTGACCCTGTATTTCAAATAGCAGCAAATGAGGAGTTAATACCTTTAGATGAGCTTTATTCAGCTTGTAAAAAAGCGTTGGAGATATGTAGTGAGCTTTCTCCTGTGGCAAGAGTTATAGCTAGACCATACACAGGAAAAAGAGCTGGTGAGTTTGTAAGAACACCAAATAGACATGATTACTCTGTGACACCTCCAGTTGAAAGTATGCTAGATAGAATAAAAAAAGCTGGATTAGATGTGATTGGAGTTGGAAAAACAAGTGATATATTTGCTGGAGTTGGTATAACTGAGAGCAGAGGAACGAATAGAGATAACTTGGATGGGATTTTAAAAACTATTGAAGAGCTTAAAAAGGATACTAAAGGGATAATATTTACAAACCTAGTTGACTTTGATATGAAATATGGACATAGAAGAGATCCTAAAGGGTACAAACTAGCTTTAGAGGAGTTTGATAACTACCTACCTGAGATTATAGATAACTTAAAAGAGAACGAGTTACTTGTATTGACAGCAGACCATGGATGTGATCCAACATATAAAGGGACTGATCATACAAGAGAGTATATTCCAGTGTTGGTATATGGAAAAAATTTAAAAGAGAATGTTGATCTGGGAGTTCAAGAGGGATTCTCAACTATCGCAGCAACAATAGAGGAGCTTTTATTAGGGAAAACTGATTTAAAAGGAAGTTTTGCTGATAAGATAATAAAATAAAAGATAAATTAGGAGGGTAAAATGAGTGTACATATAGGAGCAAAAAAGGGAGAGATAGCAGAAACAGTATTATTACCAGGAGATCCCCTAAGAGCTAAATGGATAGCAGAAACATTTTTAGAAGATGTAGTTTGTTATAATGAAGTTAGAGGAATGTATGGATATACAGGAACTTATAAAGGAAAGAGAGTTTCAGTTCAAGGAACAGGAATGGGAGTTCCATCGATTTCAATCTATGTAAATGAGTTAATAAGAGAGTATGGAGTAAAAAATCTTATAAGAGTTGGAACTGCTGGTTCATATAGAGAGGATATTAAGGTAAGAGATGTAATATTAGCTATGTCATCATCAACAACATCAGGGATGAATAGACTTAGATTTGGTGGAGCAGATTATGCACCAACTGCAGACTTTGAACTGTTTATGAAAGCTGCAGAAGCAGCTAAAGCAAAGGGAATTAATGTTAAAGGTGGAAATGTACTAACAGCAGATGAGTTCTATGGAGACAATTTTGAGTCTTATAAAAAATGGGCTGAATTTGGAGTTTTATGTGTAGAGATGGAAACGGCAGCACTATATACAATAGCTGCAAAATACAATGCTAAAGCTCTGACAATATTAACAATATCAGATTCACTGGTAACTGGAGAGGAAACAACTTCTCAAGAGAGACAAACAACTTTAACAGAAATGATAGAAATAGCATTAGAAAGTGTAGTGGGGTAATCATGAAAAACCAGATAGATGAAAAAATAATTTTAGAATACTTAGATAAGGCTATAGCTGCCAGAGAGAATGCATATGTACCATACTCTAAATTTAAAGTGGGAGCGATACTGGTTGATGAAGATGGAAATGAAACATCAGGAGCTAATATAGAGAATGCTTCATATGGACTTTCAAATTGTGCTGAAAGAAGTGCAATTTTTGCAGCGGCGAGTAAGGGCATGAGAAAGATAAAACTTATAGCTGTAGTTGCAGATACTACTGGACCAGTAAGTCCTTGTGGTGCGTGTAGACAAGTTATAAAAGAGTTTGCTGCTGAGGATATAATTATCATCTTAGGAAATCTAAAAAAAGATTATAAGCTTATGACAATGGAAGAATTATTACCATATGGTTTTGAATTATAGTGTAAAATAGAGGTGGTATACACCTCTATTTTTTTTGTTAAAATATTGAGTTTGACAAATGAACTTGTATATTCTATTATAGAGATATATTTTAGTAAAAATTTGTGAAAAAATAAACAAGGAGGATATGATGTCAAGAGAAAATAGCAACTCTGCTTATGCATATAAAATATTAAAAAGAAATATATTTGAACTTAATTTAAAACCTGGAAGTGAACTGAGTGAAAAGGTGATAGGAGAGAAACTTGGAATGAGTAGAACTCCTATTAGAGAGGCATTGATACTTTTAAAACATGATCAGTTAATAGAGAGTATCCCACAGAAAGGAACTTTTGTAACAAAGATTAGTGCTCAAAAAGTTTTAGAGGCAAAGGTATTGAGAGTCGCTTTAGAAACTGCTGCCTTTGAAAGGGTAATCGAAGCTTTAGATGACGAGTTTATCGAGGATTTAAGAACAAATATAAAGATGCAAAGAGTCTATTGTGAAGGGAATCGTAACTATTTAGAATTCCATAAAATGGACAATGATTTTCATAAGATGATATTTGAAAAAGCGGGGATACCTGGATTGTGGGAATTGGCATTAAATGGAACAGGACACTATCAAAGAGTGAGAGTCTTAAATGCTAAAAATAAAACAAGTGATATATCAGTTGTAAAAGAGCATGAGGAGATTTTAGAAGCTTTAGAAAAGAAAGACGTGGATAAGTTGAGAGGAATGTTAGAACATCACCTTGGAAGGACACTTTTAAAGCTTAAAAAATTAGAGGCGGAGAATCCAGAATACTTTGAGATCAAAGAGGAATCAACAAAAGATGATACATTTATACTCCTTAAATAAAAACTGATAAAAAATACCTTGACTTTTAAAAAAAAACCAGTATACTTAAGTCATAAAAGCACAAATGAACGAATAAAGAACGAAATGTTTATTTTCAAAAATAAATAAAATGAAAATAAAGTTTTATAGTTCATAATTTTATGTTCTGGGGATAAAAAAAGGGAAGGTGAAAAAATTGGTGGAGTTTAGATTAGAAAGCGATTCAATTGGTACATTGGAGGTGCCAGTAGAGGCATACTATGGAGTTCAGTCTTTAAGAGGGAAGAATAATTTCCATATTACAGGGTATAAGTTAGGTAATGATTTTATTAAGGCTTTGGCATATGTGAAAAAAGCTTCTGCTATTGCAAATTTAGAGGCTGGAGTATTGAATAAAGAGGTTGTAGACGCCATAGTTCTAGCTTCAGAGGAGATTATAAATGGGGCATTTATGGATCAGTTTATAACTGATGTTATCCAAGGTGGAGCAGGTACATCTATGAATATGAACATGAATGAAGTAATCGCTAATAGAGCTGGAGAGCTACTTGGTGGAGAGCTGGGTAAATATGATAAAGTTCATCCAAATGATCACGTAAACTATGGACAATCCACAAATGATGTAATTCCAACTGCAGGAAAGTTGGCTTTACAAATGATGTCAGAGGAACTATTAAAAACTTTAGAGAGATTAAATGCAACTCTATTGGATAAGAGTATAGAGTTTGATAATGTTATAAAAATGGGGAGAACTCATCTACAAGATGCAGTACCTATTAGATTAGGTCAGGAGTTTAAGGCCTATGCTCAGCCAATAGCTAGAGATATAAAAAGAATAAAGATAGCTTTAGATGACTTAAGAACAGTTAATATGGGAGCAACAGCTGTAGGAACAGGGATAAATGCAGATACAAAGTATGTGGAGGATGTTGTTAGAATTTTATCTGAAGTTACTGGTATCGATTTTGTTCAAGCTGATGACTTAGTTGATGGAACAAGAAATTTGGATAGTTTTGTATGGTTATCTTCAGCACTGAAAGTAACAGCTGTAAATCTATCAAAAATGGCAAATGACTTAAGACTTATGGCTTCAGGACCGAAGACAGGGTTAGCTGAAATTAACCTTCCACAGCAACAGCCAGGTTCTTCAATAATGCCTGGAAAGGTAAATCCAGTTATTCCTGAAGTGATGAATCAAGTTTGCTTCCAAATATTTGGAAATGACCAAACGGTAACGAAGGCAGCTGAAGCTGGGCAGTTGGAGCTAAATGTATTTGAACCAGTATTATTCTTTAACCTATTCCAATCAATAGAGATTTTAAAAAATGGAGTTAATACTTTAATTGATAATTGTTTAATGGGGATTACTGCAAATAAAGAGAGATGTCAGCAATTAGTTGATATGAGTGTTGGAACAATAACAGCTTTAAATCCACATATTGGATATAAAAATGCAGCTGATATAGCTAAAACATCTATAAAAACTGGAGTGTCAGTAATAGATTTAATTTTAGAAAGAAAACTTTTAACTAAAGAGGAGTTAGATATAATCTTAAACCCTTTTGAAATGACAAAACCGGGAATTCCAGGAAAAAGTTTATTGAAAAATAGATAATATAAGAGAGGTGATCTATGGAGTATATAGGTCATCTTTTTTATTTTGCCAAAAATATATGAGTATAAAAATTGACAAAGTAAAAATTGTGGGGTAATAAGGAATCGTATAAAAAATATATTAAAAAAGTTGAAAATATTGAATTTTTAA
>NZ_DBGBQB010000170.1:0-3447 GCF_048470075.1 Cetobacterium sp.
CAGATGACGAAAATATTTTTTTCCTTTACAATGATACAGTTTTAGAAAAATTATCAAAGGTGGATACCTCATCTCTAGATGAAAGAGAAAACTCTGTTCTTACATTTTTAAAAGAAAATTATAATTCAAAAAATAATAAATGTTGTTGGGATTTAATTTTAGATAATTTTTACACTGTTTTAGAAGTACTTCGAAAAGAAGCTATAAAGAAGACTTTAGAAAAAGATACAGAAAAAAATCTTTAAATTTTTTCTAAAAAAAAACTAAATATCTGTGTTATACAATTGTGATTTCAATATTTATAAAATATTTTTTTCTCTAACTTTTACCAAATTTTTACTTTTATATAGGATAATAACACTATGTAAAGGAGATGGTAATTTTGAAAAAATTAGGATATATTTTTGGAAAACTGTTCTTAGATAAAAAAAGAGAGTTTACTGTTAAAGGAAAAAAAGTTTTAATAAATGATTGCCAAAAAATAGGGAATTATCTATTTAAAACACCTTTAATAAAAGGTTTATCTCTAAATGGATATGAAGTTTCTATTCTTGGGAGTGTTGTCACAAAAGAGCTTGCAGAGGCTAACCCTTATATAAAAGAGGTTATTATAGACAATAGTTATCGAAAAAAATCTTTTGATATTTTTAGAAATATTAAAACTGGATTAAAATATAGAAATAAGTTTGATTACTATATAGAGCTTGTTGGCAGTATCTATTTAAGGGAGATAGTTCTTATGAATCTATTAAGAGCTAAAAAAATTATTGGAATTGAGAGAAAACATGGAAAATTTTTTAATCTTATTGATAAAATAACTAAAAGACAAAATCACATGAGGGAGAATGGAATAGAAGTTTTAAAGGCTTTTGGTATAAAAGACCCTGGTGGAACTTATGATATTTTTCTTGATAATCACACTAAATACTCTAAATTGGTGAAGAGAAAGCCACTTATTTTATATAATGGAGTAGCTTCTGTTTCTTCTAGAAGCATATCTTTAGATGATGAAAAGAAAATATTGAAAAATCTCTCTAAAATAACTTGGGCTGAAGTAAAAAAAATAGAGAGAGAAGATTCTCTTTTGGATCTATGTAGTCTTATTAAAAAAGCGGATCTTGTTGTATCAGTTGATACTGGTATTGTACATATAGCTTCTGCGTTTAATATCCCTATAATAGTTCATAAGTGCAGTGAAAATGTTTTTCCAAAAAGTAATGTTAGTATAGAAACATCACTTTTTGATAATAAACTACATAAAATGGCTGAGGATATTTTGGAATATGTCTATACTATTTCAGCATAAGAGTTGATATTTTTTATATCAGCTCTTTTTTATTCTCATAAACATACCAAATATAATATATAAAATTGAATATAAATTTACAATATAACCACCAATATAGAATAGACATATCAATGATAATATCCCTCCTAAAACATAGTTTCCTATCTCCAAAATTGATAAAAAAACATATTCGACTTTATCTTTTTCACCCTTTATTACTTTTCCTAAATAGCTTCCTAAATCTGTTAAATTTCCAGTCATATGCGTACTTCTTATTAAATTACCTTTAAATCTAATACTCATACCATTTTGAAATCCCATAGTCAATGTTAAAAAATATAAAAATAGTTTATTATTTTTTATAAAATTATCCAAAATTAATATGATAAATCCAAATATTATCATAGCTATCCCATAACGTTTAATATTTTTTTCCTGAGAATCATCACTTATTATTGCTGAAAAAATAGCTCCTACCATAAAACAAACTATCATAATTAACAGCTCTATTAACTTTTCATATCCCACAGCTTTATATAGATACTGAGCTATTGATGTGAAAGTCCCTGAAAAATGCGATATTGGATATCCAAAATAAAACAGAGTTATTATATTTATAAAGCCACTAAAAAAGCATAAACACGCAGCCATAAAATAGTAATCTCTAGTTTTCATATAATCATCTCCCTCTTATCATCTTTGTTCGAGAATACTCCTACTTCGTTCAAGTGGGAGATAAATCGACTATCAAAAGATTGTTATAATTTTGTGGAAATTATAACAATCTTTTGATAGAATAAACTATGCCATAAAGGCACGGTTTCTATGAGCTTTTACAACTGAATATATGAAGTTGATACAAGTAATTCTGTTGTCTCATAAAATATTTACAATATGCAACTCACTTCAAGAACAGAACGTTCTAAATGGAGTATAGTTCACATATTATCATAATAGCATATTTGAAATTAATTACAAAGAAAAGTATGAACATGAATACAAAGTTTAAAAAGGTTTTAAAAAAATGTCAAAAAGATTGACCTAATTCATTCTCTCCCTAACAGAGGAAGAGGTTTTCTCAGAGCATTTTAATAAATTTTATACAAAGGAGCTTATTATGGAAGTAGGATTGCTTTTTTATTTTTTAACTTTTTTAGGTGGTTTTTTATCTTTTTTCTCTCCATGTGTTATTCCCATAATTCCAATATATTTTAGTTATTTAGCTGGTAATGGTAAAAAAATAGATTGTTATGGAAATATAACATATGATCAAAAAAAAGTTTTTTTTAACACTTTATTTTTTATAATGGGAATCTCTGTTTCTTTCTTTATTCTAGGTGTTTCTTTTACTGTAATAGGAGATATTGCTTTTAGTCAAAAAGATATTATTACCAAAATTGGAGGTGTCATTATCATAGTTTTAGGACTATTTCAACTTGGAATAATAAAGGCAAACCCTCTATATAAGGAGAAAAGAATTACTTATGATAATAAAAAAATATCTCCCTTTATAGCTTTTATAACTGGATTTACATTTAGTTTTGCTTGGACTCCATGTGTTGGTCCTATACTTTCATCAGTTTTAATTTTAGTGGCCAGTTTAGATAATAGCAGTGTTGGTAATCTATTGATTTTTATATACTCTCTAGGTTTTGTTATTCCATTTTTATTAATTGGATTATTTACAACTACTTTATTGAATTTCTTCAAAGCTCAGCAAAAATTTTTAAAATACACGGTTAAAATATCTGGACTTTTTTTAATAGTTATTGGTTCTCTTACATTTTTAGGGTACACTAATCAACTATCCAACTATTTTTTACCAACTACTCCTTCTAGCTCTATCTCTAAAGAGAGTGATAATACCATTCTTAATAAAGATAGCTATCGTTTAATCGACCAATATGGGAAGGAACATATTTTGTCCAATTATAAAGGAAAAACCATTTTATTAAACTTTTGGGCTACATGGTGTCCACCATGTAAAGAGGAGATGCCATTTCTTGAGGATATCTACAAAATGTTTGATGAAAATAAAGAAGATGTTATCATTTTAGGAGTTACAAACCCTGTAACTGAAGAAAATCCCAATGGTCAAGATAAAAATATTGAAGAGATTAAATATTTTTTAAATGAGAATAACTATACCTTCCCAACTG
>NZ_DBGBQB010000171.1:0-4968 GCF_048470075.1 Cetobacterium sp.
CAATAGATGTACTAATTTCATTTAAGCTATTTTTTTTATACAGTGCACATAGAGGTTCCTTATAAAAACTATGAACGGGTATAGATATATCATAGTTCCCCTCCACTTTTCCGAGATATTCGATAAACTCTCTCTCTATAAATGGAGTATCACAGGAGAGAACTAAACACTCCTCATTTGAAGCATTTTTTAAACCTGTAAAAATCCCTCCCAATGGACCTATATCCTTTATTTCATCCTCTATTACCTTAATATCATATTTTAAATATTTTTCAGGAGAGTTGGAGATAACTATAACTTCTGAAAAGTTTTCAAGCTTTTCCACTATAAGCTCAAAAAATGGCTTACCTTTAAACTCTAAAAAACTCTTATCCACATAGTTTAATCTACTTCCCTTTCCTCCAGCCAATAAGATCACACTTTTTTTGTATTTCATGCCTTAATTTTTTTAGAATATGTAGTGTGTAAAATATGATGACTCTTATGTCCACAAGGTTCTTTCAAATAATCTTTATACAGATTGATAACCTCTATATTTTCATGAGATTTTCTTAAATCTGAACTGGAATCAAATGAATACATACCCTTCATTCTAGCCTTTCTAACCTCTAAATTATCTGGAATCGGCGCTCCACCACCACTTATACATCCTCCATAACAGGCCATAACCTCTATAAAATCAAATGATACATCCCCTCTTTCAATGGCATCTAAAACTTTTTTAGCTGATCCAATACCATTTATTACTGCAACTTTAACTATCCTATCACCCAATGATATCTCCCCAGATTTTACATTTTCAAATCCTCTTAAATTTTCAAACTCTATCTGGTTTAATTGCCCATTTGTTAAAATATGACTCACTGTTCTTAGGGCAGCTTCCATAACACCCCCAGAAGATCCAAAAATTCTTCCAGCACTTGATCCCATTCCCATAAAGGAATCATAAGTTAAATTATCAGGTAAAGAGTTAAAATCTATGTTATTCATTTTTATTAATTTGGCAAACTCTCTTGTTGTTATTACTAAATCTACATCTCTAACTCCAGCCTCTTGCATCTGTACTCTTTCACTCTCACCTTTTTTAGCAGTACAAGGCATAATTGAAACTACATATATATTCTCTTTGGGAATATTTAAAGTATCTGAATAATATGATTTTCCCAATGCTCCAAACATCTGTTGAGGAGATTTGCAACTAGATAAATTATCAATAAAATTTGGATATGATTGTTCTACATAGTTTACCCAACCTGGACAACAAGAGGTGAACATAGGTAGTTTACCTTTACCCTTTATCAATCTCTCAATTAATTCAGTTCCCTCCTCCATTATTGTCACGTCTGCTGAAAAATCTGTGCTAAAAACTTTATCAAATCCTAATTTTTTCAATGCTCCAACCATTTTAGATGTTACATCTACTCCTGGTGCAATGAAAAACTCCTCTCCAATTGTATGTTTTATTGCAGGAGCCATCTGAACTATAATATGCTTTTCTGAATTTTTTAGAATTCTATTTAACTCTGTCACACTATTTTTTTCTGTTAGTGCACCCACTGGGCATACTTTAACACATTGTCCACAAGAAACACATTGAGTTTCTCCCAGTTTTTTTCTATCTCTTATAACTATCTCTCTTACTCCATTATTTTCAATAACTTCATAAATTCCCAATCCCTGTATATCTTTACAGACAGCTACACATTTTTCACATAGAATACACTTATTCATATCTCTAGTTATTCCTGAAGAGCTGCTATCTATCTCATATCTTTTTATATCTGTTAAGTTTCTATTTATTATATTATATTCAAAAGATATATTCTGTAATTCACAATCTCCCTTAGATTTTTCACAAGTTAAACAATCATTTGGGTGATTTTTCATAATCTCTTTTAAGATTTTCTCTCTTTTTTCCACTATTTTGGGAGTTCTGGTTTTTATAACCATACCTTTTTCTGGATATGTTTCACAAGATTTTAAAAACTTCCCATCACATTCAACAATACAGATTCCACAAACTTTCTGTGAACCCAAATCCTCATGATGGCAAAGAGTAGGTATATTTATACCTAACTCTTTACATTTTTCTAAGATTGTTTGTGTAGACTCTATATCTGTTAAAACTCCATCAATTTCTATTTGAAAATTCATAACTCCTCCACTAAATTAACTTCTCTATTCTCACTGCCGTCACTTTTAACTCTGGAATTCCACACTTCTCATCTATACGATCCGCTCCAGTCAATACGTTACAAGCTCCTTGGGCAAAATGGAAAGGCATAAAGAATAACTCTTCCAATATACCTTCATTAGGAGTTACTCTTGTTAGAATCTCCCCTCTTCTAGATATAACTTTTATAGTTTCACCCTCAATTATATCCAGCTTTCTCATTGTTTGTGGATGTATCTCAATATATGAATCTGGAGATTTTTCATTTAATCCATCTACTTTTCCAGTCATAGTTCTTGTATGATAATGGTATAAATTTCTACCATTTGTTAATAGATATGGATATTGACCACATTGATTCTCTCCCAGTAGCTCCTGTTCTGAAGGAACAAAGAGCCCCTTCCCTCTCATAGGACTATCTGTATGAAGGATTGAAGTTCCTTTTCCATCCTTACCAATAGGCCAAGCTATCCCAATTTTATCGATTATTTTATAGTTTAATCCTCTATATTGTGGAGTTAATTTAGCTATCTCCTCCGCTATCTCCTCTGCTGAAGCATAGACTTTTTTATAACCTAAAATATTCATAATATTGTTTATAATTTTCCAATCTGGTTCTACTCCATCTCTCTCCACAACTTTTCTAACCCTTTGGATTCTTCTTTCAGTGTTAGTAAATGTTCCATCCTTCTCTGCAAAAGAAAGAGCTGGTAAAACAACATCCGCCAATTCCGCTGTCTCTGTCATAAATATATCTTGTACTATCAAAAATTCCAATGATTCTAAGGCATGTTTTATATGATTTATATCCGGGTCTGAAACCATTGGATTTTCTCCCATTATATAGAGACATTTTAATTCATGGTGTGAAGCCCTATGCATCATCTCTGGAATTGTATATCCAACTTTATCACTTAGCTCCACTTCCCACTCTTTTTCAAACTTGCTTTTTATCTCTGGATTATAAACTTTTTGGTATCCGGGATATGAATCTGGAAGTCCTCCCATATCACAAGACCCTTGAACGTTATTCTGTCCTCTTAAAGGATTGATTCCTCCAAATTTAACCCCTATATTTCCACATAGTAAAGCTAAATTGGATAAGCTCATAACCCCATTTGTTCCAGCTTTATGCTGTGTTATTCCCATAGCATAAAAAATTGAAGCCACATCACTAGCATAAAGTCTAGCAGCTTTTTCTATTAACTCTCCCGATACTCCACAAATTTTCCCAGCATACTCCGGTGTATATTTCTCTACCATTTTTACTAACTCATCGAAGTTTTCGGTATTTTTTTTCACATACTCTTCGTTATATAGATTTTCTCTTATTATTACATGGATCATTCCATTGATAAGAGCGATATTTGTTCCCAAGTTTAATTGTAAAAATACATCTGCATCATCAGCTAAATCGATCATTCTAGGATCGGCAACAATCACTTTTGCGCCATTTAATTTAGCCGTTTTTATTTTAGCTCCTATAACAGGATGATTCTCTCTTGGATTCGATCCTATTATAAAAATAACTTTTGAGTCTACAACTTCATCTATACTGTTAGTCATAGCTCCACTTCCCAACGTAGTTGCTAACCCGGCAACTGTTGAACTATGTCAAAGACGAGCGCAATGGTCTATATTATTTGTTCCAATTACAGCTCTAAAAAGTTTTTGAAAGATAAAGTTGTCCTCATTTGTACATCTCGCAGAAGTCAACCCTCCAAAAGAATCAGCTCCATGCTTTTTCTTTATCTCTGTCATTTTTTCACCAATAAGATTATAAGCCTCTTCCCATGAAGCAGGTTCTAATTTTCCATCCCTTCTTATATAAGGGGTATTTATTCTATCAGGATGGTTTACAAACTTGTATCCAAACTTTCCTTTTACACATAGTAACCCATCATTTGGTGATATATTTGCCGGTTTTGCCTCCACTATTTTATTGTCTTTAACCAAGAAATCAATTTGACATCCTACACCACAGTATGAGCATGTTGTTCTAACACTTTTCGTTTCCCAAAGTCTAAATTTTTCCTTCTCTTTTGGTAGTAGTGCCCCCACTGGACAAACGCTAACACAGTTCCCACAAGACATACATTTTGTATTATTAACTTTTTCAGAAGATTTAGGTCCAACAAATTTTCTTCCCTCTACCTCTTTTAACTCCAATATGCTGCTTCCTTGTAAGTTTTTACAAATCTCTACACACTTTCCACAAGCTATACACTTATTGGGATTTATTGTATAGAATGGATTTGAATCATCTATCTCTAAATCCTCCATATAAGAGTTTTTTCTTTGATGTACCTCATACTCATAACAGTAGTCTTGCAATTTGCATTCGCCTGACTTTTTGCATCCTAAGCAATCTAGAGCATGAGTTTTAATTATATTTTCTAAGATCTCTTTACGCTTTTTAAGCACCAATTCACTATGAGTTTTAATTGCTGTATTGTCTTTTAACATGGTTTTACAAGCCTTTTCAAGTTTACCATCAACTTCTACAACACATATTCCGCACTCTTGCTCATTATGTTTTATTCTTTTATCATGGCATAATGTTGGAATTGTTATATCTAAATCACTTAAAAAGTCCAAAAGAGTCTTATCTTTTATAAATTCATACTCTTTTTTATTGACTTTTATACTCAATTATCTTTCCTCCCTCTATTTTTTTATCAACTTTAAAAAGTATAAAAGTTTTTTATTTTATAAAAAATATCTTTTAGTCACTTTTTTTATGTAAAAAAACAATAATATTTTTTTCACAAACCTCTCTTTTCCGTTTTCCTTAC
>NZ_DBGBQB010000172.1:0-22197 GCF_048470075.1 Cetobacterium sp.
TCCCATTGTAAGAACTCATACAGTCCTTAATAATCTGCAAAATATATTTGACCATACAAAGGTATTACTATTTTTCCCTGGAGAGTATACAAGTGTGGATTTAAGATTATTTGGTTTTAAAGATAATAACTACTATAGAGCGTTTAGAATATAGAGTATATTTAAGAATTGACTGGTCAGAATGATGGAAATAAAAAGCTCTATCACAATTAAGTAATAGAGCTCTTAAAATTTTTAAAAATTTTGAGGCTTTTTAGTCATATAACATTAATTCTTTACTATATAAATACAGCTCCACCAATACCAGGAGGGAAGCCTAAAAATAACCATAGTAGAGAGAATGAGGTGATTACGATAAAATAACCAATAGCATATGGGATCATATAGGAAAAAATAGTTCCTATACCAATATTTTTATCATATTTTTGGATTAAAGTTAATAAAATCACGAAGAAAGCATTTAAAGGTGAAACATGGTTTGTTAAAGCATCTCCCATTCTGTAAAGAACCTGTGTAAAAGATGGATGTATCCCAAGTTGCATAAGCATAGGCACAAAGATAGGTCCAAAAATCAGATATTTAGAGGATCCACTAACTATAAATATGTTTATAAAAGAAACCAATATTAAAAATAGTATACAGATAAGTGCCGTGGGAACTGAAAGAGATTTTAAAAACTCTCCCCCTTTTATGGCTAAAATAGTTCCTAGATTGGATTGAGCGAAGAATGCGAGAAATTGACTGATAACAATGGCTAGAACAATAAAAGGAGCAACTCCTTTAACAGCTTCAGCTAAAACCGTTGCTAAATCTTTTACACTAGTCACCTGTTTAGTAGCCTTAGCATAGATTATAGCTGGAATAAAGAAAAATAAGATAATCAAAGTTCGTAAACACTCCATCAATGGAGCTCCAAAGACTAAAGAGCCACTTGGACTTCTAAATGGACTTGATTGAGGAATGCACACAATAATAACAACGATAAGATAGATTGCTAAACCACGTAGAGCTTTTTTAGCAGCAGATACATTTTCAGGAGTTAATTCATCTTCAATTTCATCTGATTCATTCTCATCCTTTGGAATATATTTCCCAAGTCTTGGTTCTATAACTTTTATAGTGACAATAGCAGAGGTTATTGCAATTAAGAAAGTGGAGATAAAAGCAAAATAATAACCAGACATATATGTCATTTCAAAGGTTGTATCTATTAGCCTAGCAGAGTCAATAGTTATTGGAGTTAGAACTAAATCCCAACCCCCTGGTATGATAGAGGAACCGTATCCACCTCCAACAGAGGCATAACCAAGTAAAAGACCAGCTATGGGATTTCTATTAGCTCCTTTAAATAGAGCTGCCATAATAAGAGGAATTACTAAAAAAGCGGAATCTCCAAACATATTTCCTAAAGATGCAATAAAAGCAGCTACAAAAACAACGGCATTTCCTTTTGTATTTTTTAAAAGCATTTTAATGACTGTTTTAAAAAAACCGATTTTTTCAGCAAAACCAGAGGCTGTAGCGAGAACAATTACAGTACCTAAAACTGGAAATTTCTGAAAGTTTGGAACTAAATTTTTCATAAAATCTATTAAAGTATCTGAACTAATAAGGTTTTGAACAATAATAGTTTCACCAGTATTAGGTAGAATTGCAGTTATTCTCATCTTATTAATAATAAAAGAGAGAATAAGTGTTATGCCAATTATATATGTAAATAGAGCTAAGGGGTGTGGCATTTTGTTTCCAAATTTTTCGATAAGCCCCAGTATACCCAAATTTTCATTTTTTTGAATAACTTCAGTATTCACGTTTGAATTTTTTTTCATAAACTCTCCTCCTAATCAGATAGAAAATCTAAAGCGTACTGAGAATAGAGAGCAGTTCCATTGATTAATGAATCCTCATCTATATCAAAAAGAGGGTGATGATGAGGATAGATTATACCTTTTTCAATATTTCCTGCTCCTACAAATGCCATTAATCCCTGGTATTTTTCAGTGTAGAATCCAAAGTTTTCTGAGGCACATATGGGTTCAAATTCAAAAACACCCTGAGGACCTAGTAGTTTACTCACAACATTTTTAGCTCTTTCAGAGGAGATAGAGTGATTAAAAACACAGGGAACGCCTTTATTAATAGTGACTTCAACTTGACCTCCGTGGTATTCAGCAATGTTATATGAAATTTTATTTATCAGTAATGGGATAGTTTCCCTTGTCTCTTGAGAAAAAGTTCTAATTCCTCCATGGAGAAAGGCTTCACTTGGAATTATATTAGAGGCAGTTCTGCCATATAGTTTTCCAACAGAGATGACAGAAGGATCCAGTGCAGATATACGATTAGTTGGGAGTGAAGTAATTTCAAGTAAAATCTTAGCAGCTATTTTTAAAGGGTCAACGCACTGATCTGGGCGTGAACTATGTCCCCCCTTACCGATAACCTTTATAGAAAATCCATCTCCATTAGCCATTCTAGGACCTGGAGATACACAGATTTTATTCACAGGGATTAAAGACCAAAGATGGATTCCAAAAACTTCATCCACTCCACCTTGCCCCTCTAAGAAGTTTAAAATCTCCAATGCTCCGCCACCTATCTCTTCAGCAGGTTGAAAACAAAAATAGATTTTTCCATTTAAAATTTTTTCGTGTTCTTTCAGATATTTGGCAGCCCCCAATAACATTGCTGTATGACCATCATGACCACATGCATGCATAGCTCCACAATTTTTAGATATATACTCTTTATCTCCTTGCTCCTCTAAAGGTAGTGCATCGGTATCCCCTCTTAAAGCAATTTTCTTTTTTCCATCTCCTAACCATGCTACAACTGTTGTGGAGTTTATCTCGTGGTAAGGGATTTCCAATTTTTTTAACTCATTTTTTATTCTATTTGTAGTGTTTATCTCGTGTCCAGAAATCTCTGGATTTTGATGAAAGTATCTCCTAAGCCCTATCACGTACTCTCTAAGGTTGTCATTGTTAAGGTAATTCATAATTAACACCCTCCTTTTTTTAATATTAAAATTAAATTTATCTGTAAAAAATAGTTAAGCACCTTAACTTTAATTTAATACCTTTATACCTTACAAAATCAATAAAATCAACAGGTTTAATTATTTTTTGATTTTTATTGATGGGTGATGTATACTTTTTGAAAGGATAGATATTAATGGGGAGGGGACTTTTATGAAAAAAGAGCAACAATGTTTTGACATAATTTGTACAATAAAAAAAATATTTAATTTTTATTTATCTTCTGAGAGATTTCAAAATGACTGTTTTGGAGAAGAGGACAGTTATCATGAGAAAAAGATTCAACTTTTAAAATGCATTATAGATAATCCAAATAAAACGATAACAGAGATTGCTGAAGAAACATCTAGAACCAAAAGTGCAGTATCACAAATTGTAAAAAAATTAGTTGAAAAAGGCTTGATTGAAGTTGAAAAAGATAATTTAGACAAAAGAAAACTTGTATTTATTCCTACTGAAAAAGGGATAAGAGTAAATAGCGCCAATAGAAAATATAACATAAAGATGGCAAAATTTCTTTCAAAGTTTCTGGAAGACTATACAGAAAAGGATATAGAACTATTTTTAAAACTTTTAGACAGATATAATGAGTTTCAAAAGTTGGAGTATTCATTGAAAGACCGGTGCAATGGAAGTTAACATATGAATATAAATAAGAATATCTGCCAAACAGTTCCTATTTGGCAGATATCTTTTTCTAAACTAATAACTTATTCTTTAAACTATGGATTTACCCCATAGGTCATTTAATTTTATTAGCTCATCTCTATTATTTAAAAGATCATTTTTTTCATATGCTGAAATAGGATAGGAAAAAATTAAATCCCATCCAAGATACTCACATATACACTCCATCTGCTCAGAGATCATTCTATATTGAGATGCACTTAGTTCATCTCCCCCAACAGTAACCAGACCTATTTTTTTCTGTTGTTTTTTAAATTGTTCACCCTTGGAGTACATCTTATCAATAACCATTTTAAGTTGTGCTGAAACTCCCCACCAATATACAGGAGATCCAAATATTATACCATCTGCCTCATACATCTTATTGATAATATCAGCAGTTTCATCTGGAAGTACACAGTTACCTCCATTTGACTTGCAACCATCACAATTGATGCAGCAACTTAACTTATGTTCTGAGATATCGTAAATTTCAATTAAAGCCTCTGTACAACTCTCATTGATTCCCTTAGTAATGGCATTTAATGCAGTTCTAGTATTTCCATCCAGTCTTGGGCTTCCATTTAAAACTAAAATTTTCATATAAAACCTCCCATTTTTGATTTTAGAGAATAATTAGATCACTTATTTACAATATTTTTTCTAGGAATACTCTATTTTCCTGAGTTATAAACTTTCTGTCACTCTAAAAATACCTCATTTTAAACCAAAAAGCAAATTTTATCCAGTAGTCAGTATCATATGTGTAGGGAGGTTATATCACCTTAAAAAATGGAGTATAAAAAAATGCTGTCCAATTGGACAGCATAGTAGTTTTAATTTAAATTTTGGTGGCGGGAGCTGGACTCGAACCAACGACCTTCGGGTTATGAGCCCGACGAGCTGCCAACTGCTCTATCCCGCGATTTGTTATATATTTAGTATAGTATCATATAATTGTTTTTAAGTCAAGAACAATTAATATTTATATTGAATTTAAAGTCATTGAAAGAGAGTTTGTTATGTGAAAAATAATGTGATATAATCTACTAAAAAAGGAGGGGTTTATGAGAGAGAGTAGATTGGAAAAAATATGGAAATCCTATAAGTTCTCAATAATATTGTTAGGTTCAATATTTATTGGAAGTATGATAGGGGTTAAAATGGGTCCAAAGGCAAAAATGTTTAAACCACTTGGGGATTTATTTATCAATGGTATGTTTACAATTGTAGTACCACTAGTTTTTGTTACAATAAGTAGTTCTATTTCAAGTATGACAGATATGGCAAGATTAAAGAAAATATTAAAAACACTTTTGGTGGTTTTTGTTTCAACAGGTGCCGTTGCCTCTATTTTGATTTTATGTGTAGTATATCTATATCCTCCAGCTACAGGGGTAGTTTTAAATGTTTCCGCTTCAGAGACATTAAAACCATTTTCAACTGGAGAGCAGATAGTTTCGGCATTAACTGTTACTGATTTTCCTCTTTTAATATCTAGAAAAAATATGTTACCACTTATAATATTTAGTTTGGTATTTGGTGCATGTGTAAATAAAATTGGTGAAAAAGGAAAAATAATTTCCAAAGGATTGGATGCTTTAGCAGACGTTTTTCTAAAAATAGTTGATTTGCTTATGTTGTATGCACCTATTGGATTAGGAGCGTACTTTGCTGCACTGATTGGAGAGTATGGACAGGAACTTTTAGGTTCTTATGCCAGAGCATTAGCTATATACTATCCTCTTTGTTTAGTGTATTTTGTGACAGCATTTCCAATATATGCATATATTGCAGGGGGAAAAAATGGAGTTAAGTCATTGAAACATATAATTCCACCAGCTATAACGGCTGTTGCCACTCAGAGTAGTTTAGCAACTTTGCCTGTGAATCTGGAAGCTTGTGAAAATATAGGAGTTCCTAAAGACATTAGAGAGATAGTTTTACCAATTGGGGCAACTGCCCATATGGATGGAACAGTATTGAGTACAATTTTAAAAATTTCATTTTTATTTGGAATATTCCAGGTTCCATTTGAAGGGATTGGAACATATGTAAGTGCTATACTTTTATCAATAGCAGGAGGAGTTGTAATGTCTGGAGTTCCTGGTGGTGGATTGATTGGAGAGATGCTTATAGTTACAATGTATGGATTCCCTCCGGAGGCCTTCCCTATAATTGCAACAATTGGATATTTAGTTGACCCTCCAGCAACAATGATAAATGCCAGTGGGGACACTGTGGCCGCTATGTTAGTAGCGAGATTTGTAGAGGGGAAAAATTGGTTAGACGATAAATTTAACGGAAAAGAGAGTTAGGATATTTTATAATTTTTAGGAGGAGTTTATGGATAATAAAATCAGTATTGCAAATTTACCTACAAAAATTGAAAAATTGGGAAAAATATCAACTGAATTGGGTGTTAATATCTTTTTTAAAAGAGATGACCAAACAGGGACAGAGGTTTCAGGAAATAAAGTTAGAAAGTTAGAGTATGCTATAAAGGAAGCTATAGACCAAGGGTGTGATACTCTTATAACTTGTGGTGGAATTCAATCTAACCATGCTAGATCTACAGCTGCTGCAGCAATAAAAGCTGGACTTTCATCAGTTTTAGTTTTAAGAACAAATGAGGAACCAGAACTGGATGGAAACTACTTTATTGATAAGGTTCTAGGAGCTGATATTAAGTTTATAACATCTGATGAGTACAGTAACAGCAGACAAGAGATAATGGAAAGTATAAAAGAGGATTTAAAAGCTAAAGGGAAAAAGGGATATATTATACCAGAAGGAGCATCAAATGGTATTGGAAGCTTAGGATATATAAATTTTGTGAAAGAGGTTTTAGAGTTTGAGGAAAAGTCAGATATAAAGTTTGATACAATAGTTGTAGCAGTTGGATCAGGAGGAACATATGCAGGAATACATATGGGAAATGACATATACTTAAATGGTGAGAGAAGAGTTGTTGGATTCAAT
Source organism: Cetobacterium sp. (assembly GCF_048470075.1). Taxonomy (GTDB): domain Bacteria; phylum Fusobacteriota; class Fusobacteriia; order Fusobacteriales; family Fusobacteriaceae; genus Cetobacterium_A. Next base: position 6,687 of record NZ_DBGBQB010000172.1, read on the forward strand.
GTTTGTGATAGTGCTGAATTTTTCAAAGAGAGAGTAAAAGAGATAATAGATGAGAGTAAAAGCTACCTAAATGAGAGAGAGTTAAAAAGAGTGGAAGCCAAAAATATAGATATAATTGATGGATATGTAGGAGAGGGATATGCACTAAGTACTCAAAATGAGTTAAACTTCATATGGGAGTTAGCAAAAAAAGAGGGTGTAATTTTAGATCCTGTATATACTGGAAAAGCTATGTATGGTCTTTACAATGAGATAAAAAAAGGAAGTTTTGAAAAATCTAAAAATATCCTATTTGTTCATACAGGTGGATTATTTGGATTATTCCCTAAAAAGACTCAATTTGAGTTTAAAAACTAAAAATATTTTAATATCTAAATCTTATGTAAATTGCAACTTTTAAAGAGTTGCAATTTTTTTATCCTTGAAAAAAGTGGAGGTTTGTGCTTTAATTGTAAACAAATGAAGTAAAATAAAAACAAAAGAGGTATGACTATGGAAAAAGTTAGAATGATTCAGGAGTATGTACCGGGAAAGCAAGTGACATTGGCTCATTTGATAGCTCACCCAAATTTAGATATCTATAAAAAAATGGGTTTAAATGTTGAAAATAAAAATGCTATTGGAATATTGACAATAACTCCAGGAGAAGCAGCAATTATTGCGGCAGATATAGCCACTAAGTCAGGAGAGATTGAGATTGGATTTTTGGATAGATTCAGTGGAACTTTGGTTATAACTGGAGATGTATCTAGTATTGAGAGCTCTTTAGAAGCGATTATGCAGTATTTGCAAACATCCCTAAATTTTTCTGTGACAAATATTTCAAGGTCATAAGCTATGAAAGTTATGTTAGTTGGAAAGACTGGAAGTGGAAAAACAACATTGTCTCAAATTTTAAACAATGAAAAAATTGAGTATAGGAAAACACAGATGGTAGATTACATTGGGGAGATAATCGACACACCTGGAGAGTATTTAGAAAATAAGGCATACTACAAAGCTTTAAATGTTGTTTCAATAGATGCAGATATTATATTATTAATACAATCAGCAACAGATAAAGAAAATCTATATCCTCCAAATTTTTCAAATATGTTTTTTGGTAAAAAAGTATTTGGAGCTATAACTAAAATTGATTTGGAAACAACTTATGGGGATGCTGAGGAGATTTTAGAGAGTGCAGGAGTTGAAAAGATATTCTATTTGGATTTGAAAAACCTAAAAGGGGTGGGGTATTTAAAAACTTTTTTGAGGTGAGCTAATGAAAAAAACAGTTGTTGTGGCAGAGGATGATTCTTTAATAAGAATGGATCTAGTGGAGATGTTAAAAGAGAATGAGTATGATGTTCTAGGTGAAGCTAGGGATGGTCTAGAGGCAGTTGAATTAGCATTGAAGCATACGCCTGATATTTTACTTTTAGATTTAAAGATGCCTTTTCTTTTAGGAACAAATGTAGCAAAAATTTTAAAGGAAAAGGAGTATAAAAAGTGCATAATTATGTTGACTGCATACAGTGTGGAAAACTATATAAAAGAAGCCACAGAGTATGATGTTTCTGGATATCTGATAAAACCCTTAGATGAGAAAATATTGCTTTCACAGATGGAGTTATTATATAAAAACTACAGTGAAAAAATTAAATTAAAAAGTGCATTGGAACTGAGTGAAAGAAAATTAAAAGAGAGAAAAGCCATAGAGAGAGCGAAGGGTGTACTTATGCATAAATACTCTTTAAGAGAGGACGAAGCATACTCTAAAATAAGAAAAATAAGCATGGAAAAAAGAATTACAATCTATCAATTAGCAGAGATTATAAACTCCACAGGAGAGCTTTTATGATAAAAAACTATTGTAAAATGTGTGCTACTTTAACATCGCAAGATATAGATAAAATACAGAAATTAGAGGAAACAGCCATAATATTGAGCAATGTTTTAGGGGTGGATACCTTTATAGATTGTCCCACGAAGGACTGTGAAAAAGCTTTGGTTGTGCATCACTCTAGACCTGAAGCAGGGAGTATGTATTCGAAAAATATAGCTGGTGAGGTAGCTCTTTATAAAAATGAACCAGCTGTTTTAAGAACTTTACAGACAGGAATGCCATCTAAAAACTATAAAGCTATAACCCAGGAGGGAGAAGCTGTTTTACAAAATGTAATAGCCATAAAAAATGAGAGTAATGAGATTATTGGAGTTTTAATACTAGAGCACTCCAATAAGAAAAAAACACTTTTAAAAATAGGTGATATTGAAACTCCAGAGGAGCTAATGAGTAATTTTTTGGAAAGTCGATATACAATACCAGAACTTGTAAAGGATGGAATAGTTATATTCAATAACAATGAAACAGTGACATATGCCAATGGAGTAGCTAAATCTATCTATGAAAAAATGGGATTTGGAAAGAATATTGTAGGGGAAACCTTTCAAAATATAATTATTAATAGTGTTGAGTTTAATAATATTTTGCAAAATAAAAAGATAGATGTGGTGGAGATAACAATATTGGATATGGTGTTATCAGTAAGTTATTTTGCAACATTAGAAAATAAAAAAAGGCAAAATGTGATTATGATAGTTAGAGATATAACGCAGGAAAAGAGTAAAGAGAAAGAGATTATATTAAAGTCTGTGGCAATAAAGGAGATACATCATAGAGTTAAAAACAACTTACAAACAATCGCCAGCTTATTGAGAATTCAAAGTAGAAGATCCAAAAATAAAGAGGTAAAAAAAATTCTGGATGAGACTATAAGTCGGATCTTAAGTATCGCTATAACACATGAGGTATTGTCCGAAAAAGGATTTGATAATCTCAATATCAGAGAGATAGTAAACTTAATATACAAAAATTATTCAACAAAAACTATTGACAAAAGAGAAAAAATAGAGTTTACTATTATTGGAGATAACTTTAATATCTCTTCTGAAAAAGCGACAGCTATTGCTTTAGTTATAAATGAGATTATCCAGAATATAGTAGATTATGCTTTTCCTGATGATTTAGTTGGAAAGGTAAAAATATCTATTCAGAAAGATCACTTCTTTTCAAGAATAACTATTTCTGACAATGGAGTTGGAATCCCTCAGGAAAAGATGTCATCCTCTGGTTTAGGATTGATGATTGTTGAGAAAATAATAAGAGAGCAATTAAAGGGCAGTTTTGAGATTACAAGTGAAGTAGGAAGAGGAACAACAGTTAGATTTGAAATTAAAAATGAATATTAAATATACAAGGTTGTATATTTTAAAATAGCAAAGAAGCTAAAGAGTATAGTGTGTAACTATATCTCTTTAGCTTTTTTTGTTTAAAATTAGGAGGTAAAATTGGTGAAGGAAGAGATTATAAGTGTGGGAATTGACATTGGAACATCTACAACACAGCTAGTTTTTTCAAAAATAACTTTAGAAAATTTATCTTCTGGAGCAAGAGTTCCTCAAATAAAAATCGTTGATAAAGAGATTTTCTATAGGAGTAAAATCTATACAACGCCTCTTATAAACTCATATGAGATTGATATAGAGACCTTAAAAAAAATATTAAAAGAGGAGTATGAAGCCTCAAAAGTTCCAAGGGAAAAGATAAGCACTGGAGCTGTGATAATAACGGGAGAAACAGCTAGAAAAAGTAATGCCAGAGAGGTTTTAAAAGCTTTAAGTGGAATGGCTGGAGATTTTGTTGTAGCAACTGCTGGTCCAGACTTAGAGAGTATCATATCTGGAAAGGGATCGGGAGCAATGAAGTTTTCAGAGGAGAAAAATACAAGTATCTATAATCTGGATATAGGTGGTGGAACAACAAATATATCTCTATTTGATAGAGGGGAAGTTGAAGATACAACTTGTTTAGATATAGGTGGTAGGCTGATTAAGTTTGAAAAAAATAGTTTAAAGATAGCATATATCTTTAAAAAATATGAAAAACTTATTGAAAAGCTAAATTTAAAAAGCCTAAAAGTTGGGGAGATTGCTGATGAAAGAGAGTTGGAAATCCTATGTTACAAAATAGCAGATATTCTTTTGGAGGTTATAAAAAATGTTCAACCTAAGAGTGAGGAGTATAAGTTACTCATCACTGACAGAGATTACAGAACTGAATTGAGAGGGCAATTTGTCAGTTTTTCAGGAGGGGTAGCAGATTTTATCTACACAGAACCTGAAAAGAAAAACTATTATATCTATGACGATATAGGACCACTTTTAGGAGTTTGTATAAAAGGAAAATGTGAGAGAGAAAAAATAGATATAGTTAGATTGGGAGAGACTATAAGAGCCACAGTTGTGGGAGCAGGTTCCCATACAACCGAGATAAGTGGAAGTACAATAAGCTATGTTAAAGAGGTACTTCCAATAAAGAATCTACCCATACTAAAAATAAATGATACCGATAAAAACTTTGATTATAGAGAGTTAATGACCATATTGGAAAAAAAGTTGGAGTGGTTTAAAACAGATGATGGATACCAAGATATTGCTATTGGATTAAGTGGTAGAAAAGGGCTTAAATATAAAGATATACAGGATATATCTAAAAGTATCTACACAGTTATGAAAAGATTTAAAAGAGTGGTTATTATAGTGGAAGAGGATATAGGAAAAGTTCTAGGACAATGTCTAATATTGGAATCTGAAAATAGAGTTCCAATAGTTTGTATAGACAGTATAAAAGTTAATGATGGTGATTTTGTGGATATTGGACTTCCTCTTGGAAATGGAAGTGTATTACCAGTAATTGTAAAAACATTAGTTTTAAGTTATTAAATAAAAAAAATAGATTGGGGTGAGTTTGATGAGATTACACACAAGACTTTTTGGCCAAGACTACATATTTGAAAATTTATATGATGTTATGGCTAAAGCAAATGAGGAAAAATCAGGTGATGAGTTAGCAGGAATAGCAGCGAAAAGCACAAAGGAAAGAGTCGCAGCAAAAGAGGTATTATCCACTATAAAACTTAAAGAGTTTAAAGAGAATCCAGCAGTTCCCTATGATAAAGATGAGGTTACAAGAATTATAATAGATGGTTTAAACCTAAAGATATATGATGAGATAAAAGAGTGGACTGTTGGTGAGCTTAGAGAGTGGTTATTGGCCACTGAAAATGGAGATAGAGAGATTCAGTGGATAAGAAGAGGATTGACTTCAGAGATGATTGCTGCTGTTACAAAACTGATGTCAAACTTAGATTTGATTAGAGTTGCCAGTAAGATTCAAGTTAGAAAACACTGTAATACTACCATAGGAGGAAAGGGTATTTTGGCAGCGAGACTACAACCTAATCATACAACAGATGACCCTGATGGGATAATGATCTCAATATTAGAGGGGTTGAGCTATGGTGTTGGAGATGCTTTAATTGGATTAAATCCAGTTGATGATACTGTGGATAGTGTTGTTAGAGTTTTGCAAAGGTTTGATGAGATAAAGAAAAAGTTTAATATACCGACACAGATATGTGTGTTGGCACATGTTACTACTCAGATGGAAGCTATAAAAAGGGGAGCACCAACAGATCTTATTTTCCAAAGTATAGCAGGATCACAAAAATCAAATGAAGCTTTTGGAATAACTGGGGATATAATAGAGGAAGCGAGAAAGCTAGCTTTAAGTCAGGGAACAGCAGCGGGACCTAATGTGATGTATTTTGAGACAGGACAGGGATCTGAACTTTCTTCAGATGGACATAATGGTGTAGATCAATTAACAATGGAAGCGAGATGCTATGGATTTGCTAAAAAATATGATCCTTTTATAGTTAATACTGTAGTTGGATTTATAGGGCCAGAGTATCTATATGATAGTAAACAAGTTACAAGAGCTGGATTAGAGGATCACTTTATGGGAAAACTTCATGGTCTGTCCATGGGAGTTGATGTTTGTTATACAAACCATATGAAGGCTGATCAAAATGATCTTGAAAATTTGGCTGTTTTATTGACAGCGGCAGGATGTAACTATTTTATGGGAGTTCCAGCTGGAGATGATATTATGCTAAATTACCAAACAACAGGATATCATGATATTCAAACTTTAAGAGAGACATTAAATGTAAAACCTATAAAAGAGTTTGAGGAGTGGTTAGAAAGAGTAGGTATTAGAGATGAGGATGGAAATTTAACTAATCTTGCGGGAGATGCATCACTATTTTTATAGGAGGAGAGAATAATGATTTCTGAAAAAGAGTTGAAAGATATAATATCTCAAGTTTTAAAAGAGATGGATGGAGAGGGAAAAGCTCTAGAAAGAGTAAAGGAAAGAGTTGAAAATACACTTTCTAACTTAGAGGAAGTGGAGGATATAACTAAGATTGATTTAAGAGAGGTTATAGATGTTCTAAATCCCAAAAATAGAGAGGAGTTACTGAAGTATAAGAGAAAAACACCAGCTAGAGTAGGAATTGGAAGAGCTGGAACAAGATATACAACCTCCACAATGCTAAGATTTAGAGCTGACCATGCCTCAGCACAAGATGCTGTATTTACAGATGTTTCAGATGAGGTATTAGCAAAAAATAATCTATTTACAGTTCAAACAAGATGTAATTCAAAAGATGAGTATATAACAAGACCAGATTTAGGAAGAAGATTATCTGATGAAGCTGTAAAAATTTTAAAGGAGAGATGCAAACAAAATCCTACAGTACAGGTCTATGTTTCAGATGGTCTCAGTTCAACAGCAGTGGAAGCCAATGTTGAAAACATACTACCAGCACTATTAAATGGATTAAAGGCCTATGGAATAGATACAGGGACACCATTTTTCTTAAAATATGGAAGAGTTGGGGCTTCAGATGATGTAGCTGAAACTTTGGGAGCAACAGTTACATGTGTACTGATAGGAGAGAGACCAGGTTTGGCAACTGCTGAGAGTATGAGTGCATATATAACATATAAAGGGTATATAGGGATACCAGAAGCTAAGAGAACTGTGGTATCAAATATACATGAAAAGGGAACACCAGCAGTGGAAGCGGGAGCTCATGTGGCACATATAATTAAAAAAATATTAGACGCTAAAGCAAGCGGACAAGACTTAAAGCTATAAGGAGGAAAAAATGACAAACGATCCTATAAAACCAAGTGTTTTAGCAGTTAAGCTAATACCAAATGTAGATGACAAGATGGCTGAGGAGTTTAAGCTCCCAAAGGGATATAAAAGTATAGGTATAGTGACAGCAGATTGTGATGATGTGACATATACAGCACTGGATTATGCAACAAAAATGTCTGAGGTTGAAGTGGTCTATGGTAGATCATTCTATGGTGGAGCAGCAAATGCAAACACAAAACTTGCAGGAGAGGTAATCGGTATAATAGCTGGTCCTACACCTGCTGAGGTGAAAAGTGGATTAAATGCCATAGTGGATTTTATAGAGAATGAAGCATGTTTTTATAGTGCTAATGATGATGATACAATTGCATACTATGCTCACTGTGTTTCAAGGACTGGTTCGTATCTGTCAAAAACTGCAGGGATACCAGAGGGAGAGGCTTTGGCATATCTAATAGCTCCACCTCTAGAAGCCATGTATGCACTTGATGTGGCATTAAAGGCAGCAGATGTGAGACTGGCAGCTTTCTTTGGGCCACCGTCAGAAACTAACTTTGGAGGAGGGCTTTTAACAGGAAGTCAATCGGCGTGTAAAGCAGCATGTGATGCTTTTGCTGATGCTGTAAAATATGTTGCTCAAAATCCATTAAAGTTTTAAAAGGAGTTGTTTAAATTATGAAAGCATTAGGAATGATTGAAACAAGAGGGATGGTTGGAGCGATAGAGGCTGTGGATGTGGCATGTAAAACAGCAGATGTAGAGGTACTGAATAGACATCTTGTAAAGGGTGGAAGAGTTACAGTTGAAATAGTAGGGGATGTTGGAGCGGTAAAAGTTGCAGTGGAAGCAGCCTCGGAAGCGGTTAAACGGTTGGGCGTGTATATGGGAAGCCATGTTATTCCAAGACCAGCTGAAGAGGTGTATGAACTCTTGGAAAAAAAGGTAAAAAATAAAAATATTGAAGAGAAAGAGTCGCCAGTGATAGAGGTTGTGGAAGAGAGGATAGTGGAGGAGTTTCCAGAAAAAGATGAAGTTATAGTTGAAGAGATAGTGGATGAAGCAGAGATAAAACCAACAATAAATAGAAAAAATAAAAAATAGAGAAGGAGAGGATGTTTATGGCAACTTTAAATGCATTAGGAATGATTGAAACAAGAGGATTAGTAGCAGCAATAGAGGCAGCAGACGCAATGGTAAAAGCGGCAAATGTGACTTTAATAGGAAAAGAGCTTGTTGGAGGAGGACTTGTAAGCGTATTGGTTAGAGGGGATGTTGGAGCGGTAAAGGCTGCAACAGATGCTGGAGCAGCAGCAGCAGATAGAATTGGAGAGTTAATCTCTGTCCATGTAATCCCAAGACCACACTCAGATGTAGAGGCTATTTTACCAAAAGAGACAAAGTAGAAAATGGATAGAGGGAGTGGCTATTATGTCCACTCCCTAAAACTAAGGAGAAGTGATGAACATATTAGGTATATTGAATTTTTAAATATAGCTGATGGCATTAAGAATTTAGATCATGTGATTAAAAGTATTGATATGGATATAGTTAAATTAGTTTTAAGATGGACATTGGCAGGTAAGTGTTATTTTGTTATAGGAGGGGAAAAAGTTCCATAGATGAGGCAATAGTTTTAGTTACAGGATTATCATAGAGATATATGGATATCAGTAAAATAAATAACCCAGTTGAAAATATACTAGATTATATTTAAGTTTTAATAGGGAGGCAAAATGGATAGAGATTTAATGTCAAGACAAGAGGTAAGAGATTTAATAAGAAAGTCAAAAGAAGCACAGAAGATATATTCAACTTTCTCTCAAGAAAAAATAGATAGCATAGTGTGTGCTATTGTGGAAGGAATAAAAGAGTATAGTGAGAAGTTAGCTAAGATGGCTGTTGAGGAGACTGGATTTGGAAATTGGCAAGATAAGGTTTTAAAAAATAAGTTTGCTTCAGAGTATGTATATGAATATATAAAGGATATGAAAACTGTTGGAGAGTTAAAAAATGAGAATGGAGTTTTAGATATAGGAGTTCCTTTAGGTGTTATAGCTGGACTAATTCCATCTACAAATCCAACATCTACAGCAATATATAAGACATTGATATCTTTAAAAGCTGGAAATGGAATAGTAATAAGCCCTCATCCAAATGCCAAGAACTGTATAATAGAGACGGCTGATCTATTAAAAAAAATAGCGGAAAGAGCTGGTGCACCAAAGGGGCTTATAGGTGTAGTAAAAACAATATCTATGGATGCCACAGAGGAGCTAATAAAGCATGAGGATATCGCATTAATTTTAGCCACTGGTGGAGAAGCTATGGTAAAAGCGGCATATAGTTCTGGAAATCCAGCAATAGGAGTTGGACCAGGAAATGGGCCTGCTTTTATAGAAAAAAGTGCAAATATAGGATTGGCTGTAAAAAGAATCTTAGATAGTAAAACTTTTGATAATGGGGTTATATGTGCTTCAGAGCAATCTATTATTGTAGAAAAAGAGATAAGGGAAAGAGTTAAAGAGGAGTTAATAGCTCAGGGTGGATATTTTTTAGACCCAGAGGAGTCCAAAAAACTGGCTAACTTTATTTTAAGAAGTAATGGAACCATGAATCCACAAATTGTTGGAAAAACTGCATTAAGATTGGCACAGATGGCAGGAATAAATGTACCATGTGACACAAGAGTTTTAATCTCAGAGGAGTGTGAAGTTTCAAAAAGAAATCCATACTCCAGAGAAAAATTAGCACCGATTTTGGCTTTCTATGTTGAGAACAGTTGGGAAGAGGCTTGTGAAAGATCTATTGAGATACTAAATGTTGAGGGGAAGGGGCATACAATGGTTATACACTCTGAAAATGAGGCTATTATAAAAGAGTTTGCTCTAAAAAAACCTGTTTCCAGACTTTTGGTGAATACTCCAGGAGCTTTAGGAGGTATTGGAGGAACAACTAATCTAGCTCCAGCATTGACACTGGGATGTGGTGCTGTGGGAGGAAGTTCAACATCTGATAACATAACTCCACTCAATCTTATAAATATAAGAAGAGTAGCTTGGGGCGTTAGAGAGCTAGAGGATATAAGAGGTAAGAGACAGAGTGGTGATATTTCACAGGATAAGTTGGAAGAGATGATAAAGAGGATTATATCAGATATATTAAATAGATAGGAGAGAGGTACCTATGGTTCTAACAGAGGAAAAATTAAGAGCTCTTTATAAAAAAGATGAAAATATGAAAGAGATATCTTTAGAGAAAGGAACAATTTTAACTCCTTCAGCAAGACAATTTCTAATAGATAGAGATATAAAAATCATAGAAAAAACTAATGGAAAAAGAGAAGAGAAAAAAGAGATAAAAGAGACGGTAAATGAGGAGTTAAAACCTAAATATAAAGGGATATTAGGGGAGCTGTATATGGAAAAACCAGAGTATATGACTCAAATATATGGAAATGTTTTAGTAAAGAAAGATAATAAAAGAATAGTGTTTAGAGGTCTAATAGATTCATTCCAAAGTCATTGGTTAGTTCTAATGAAAGATTTAGAGGCTATAAAAAATAATAAACTTCAAAAAGATTTGGAAAGTATTGAAAAATTTATAAAAAATATATTGGTTTCAGAGGTCATAGGAGAAGCTTTAGTAGAGATAAAAGTTCTAGAGAAAAATTTAGATGAGATTAAAGAGATCTCCCATAATCCTAAAAAATATTTCAATAGGGAACATCTCTTTGGAATCTCCTCAAAGGATAGCTACTTAGTCATAAAATTAAATGAGATGAGAGCTCTATCAAGAGAGATGGAGATTAAGGGTGTAGAAGCCTTTGTTAAAGAGAATGGAACAGTTGAAAGAAGAGATATTCTACTGGCTCTAAATAGATTGAGCAGTGCCATATATATCATGATGTTAAGAGGGGTGAGTGGAGAGTATGGAAATAGATGAGATTGTAAAACTGGTAAAAGTTGCTGTTGAAAAAGAGCTAAAACAAAAAGTTGATAAAGATATAAAAAGGATTCCCATAGAGGCTTCAGGTAGACATATTCACCTTTCAGAGAGAGATGCAGAGGTTTTATTTGGGGAGAGATATCAATTTACAAAAATGAAGGATCTCTCTCAACCTGGACAGTATGCTTGTAAAGAAAGAGTGAGGTTAATAGGACCAAAAGGAGTGATTGATGGTGTGATAGTTTTAGGACCATTTAGAGGGGAGACTCAGGTGGAACTTTCCTTAACAGATGCTAGAGCATTGGGTATAACTCCTATATTAAGGGAGTCTGGAAATATAAAGGATACCCCAGGAGTTTTAATAACAAATGGAGATAGATATCTAAAGTTAAATGAGGGAGTCATTATAGCAAAAAACCATATCCATATGACAGAGGAGGACTCAAGAAGATTAAATCTTAAAGATAGAGATAGAGTAAAGGTAAAAATTTGTAGTAGTTTAAGACCAATGGTTTTTGAAGATGTTGTTGTGAGAGTAAGTAATAGATTTTCTCTAAATATGCATATAGACTATGATGAAGCAAATGCATGCTTTTTAACTGCTGACTCCTATGGAGAGATATATGAATGAAAATGAACTATTGGATATAATAAAAAGAGAGATAGAGAGATATATAAGAGAAAAAGGAGTTATACAGAAACAAAATATAAAAGAGAAAATAACTCTTTTGGGAGAGAGTTCAATTCTCCAAGAGGAGTTGGAAAAGAGGTTTGAAATCTCAGATCAGAGTGAAAAAGTTGTAATTTTGTCACTGGAGATAGATGAGCTATTTTCCATTTCAAATGCCACATATATAAATCCAAAAACAGAAGCGATTATAAAGTCACTATTAAAAAATAAAAATATATACTTGGTAGAGGAGGGAATATCCTGGAGAGAATACAGTTGTAACAACAAAAAAATAGCCGATAAGTATATATCATATGAAAATGAATTAAAAGATATGGGAATAAAAATAGTTAAAAAAATGGAGATTTTAGATCATTTAGATAATACAAAAAGAAAGAGATACTTCAATAAAAAAGTTTTAACCTTAAAAGATGTAAAAGAGATAGAGAGAGACACAACAGATGAGATAGTTATTTCAAATAAAGTCTTTATAACGGATTCTGCTCAGGAATATTTAAAGAGTTCAGCTTTAAAGATAAAAAAAGGGTGATTTTATGGTTATAGGAAAGATTATTGGAAATGTTTGGGCAACAAGGAAAGATGAGTCTTTAAATGGTTTAAAATTTATGATAGCACAACTTGAAAATGGTGAAAAAATAGTTGTGTGTGACTATATAGGAGCTGGAACAGGAGATAGGGTTCTTATAACAAGAGGAAGTGGAGCAAGAAAGGTTTTAGAAAATGAGGGCATACCAATTGATGCCATAACAATTGGTATTATAGATGGATTTGAGGAAGGTGAATAGATGAAAAAGAAACTTATTACCTTGGAAAATGTAGAGGAGTACATATTGGGAGATCAATTGAATATATCAAAGGATATGATACTTTTACCTAAAGTAAAAGACTACTTAAAAAATAAAGGAATAAAGATTAAATATGTGTCGGATAGCTGTAAAAGTTTAGAGGAGCGAATTAGAACGATTTTAGATAGTGAGTTTAACATAGTAGATGAAAGAGTGATCAGCGAAGTTCTAAAAAAAGTTAAAGGGGGCATAAATAATGGGTATTAATGAGATTATTATCTACATAATGGTTTTATTTATGGTAATTGGTGCAATTGATAAGTGTGTAGGCAATAAATTTGGTTATGGAGAGAAATTTGAAGAGGGTATTATGGCTATGGGAGCACTGGCACTAGCTATGGTGGGAGTGATATCATTGGCTCCAGTGTTGGCTAAAATATTACGACCTATAATATCTCCAGCTTATACAATGCTTGGAGCAGATCCAGCTATGTTTGCCACAACATTATTGGCAAATGATATGGGGGGATATCCACTGGCTATGGAGTTAGCTCTTTCACCTGAAGCTGGTAAATTTGCAGGGCTAATATTGGGAGCTATGATGGGTCCAACTATAGTTTTTACAATTCCAGTTGCACTTGGAATAATTGAAAAAGAGGATAGACCATATTTAGCTAAAGGTATACTAGCAGGTATGATTACAATTCCTATAGGTTGTTTGGCTGGTGGATTAACAGCTGGGTTCCCATTGGAGTTAGTAATTTCCAATATCCTTCCAATAATAATATTCTCAGCTTTAATATCTATAGGACTATGGAAGATACCTGAGAAAATGACCAATGGATTTACAATTTTTGGAAAGGGAGTTGTAATAGTTATAACAATTGGATTAGCAGCATCAATAATAGAGACTTTAACAGGTATTGTGATCATTCCAGGAATGGCTCCAATAACAGATGGTATAGAGATTGTAGGAAGTATTGCAATAACATTGGCAGGAGCATTTCCATTGGTACTTTTCTTAACTAAAGTTTTAAATAAACCACTTACAAAACTTGGAGAATCTTTAGGTATGAATGAAAAGGCAGCAGCAGGACTGGTTGCAACTCTTGCTAACAACATCCCAATGTTTGGGCTTATGAAAGAGATGGATAAAAAGGGAAAAATTATAAATGTGGCATTTGCGGTAAGTGCGGCTTTTGTTTTTGGTGACCACTTAGGGTTTACTGCTGGAGTGGATTCACAAATGATTTTCCCTATGGTTGTAGGTAAATTAGTTGGTGGTATAACAGCGGTTATTTTGGCAAAATTTATGTTCAAAAATATAGAGGGTGAAGCAAAATGATAGAGATAGATGAGTTAGAGTTAGAAAAAATAATTAGAAAAGTTATAGAGAGAGAGTTAAGAGGAGAAAATAAAATAAAATATGTAGATCAATCAGGAGTGGCTGTTGTAAAAGCTGAGAAAATAGAGAAAGTTAAGTTTGATACAGGTAATCCTCAAGATCAAGTTTATGTAACTGACCTTTTCTCTCTAGAAGAGAGTCCCAGAATAGGTGCTGGAATGATGGAGATGACAAAGAGCACTTTTGATTGGACATTAAACTATGATGAGATTGATTATATAATAGAGGGAAAGTTAGAGATTGTAATAGATGGACGAACAATCACGGGAGAAAAAGGGGATGTTCTTTTAATACCAAAGGGTTCAAGTATAAAGTTTAAAGCTACAGAGTATGCTAAGTTTATCTATGTTGTCTATCCAGCTAACTGGATGGAACAGAAGTAGGTGAGGTTATGAGAGAGTATTTCATAAAACCTAAAATAAAATCTGGTGAAGATTCCTTAGATTGTTTAAAAAATTTAAAGTACTCAAGTTACCTTATAGTGACAGATAAAGCCATGGTAGATTTAAAGATAGTGGATAAGATTTTAGAAAAACTGCCTAAAGATTCAAAAGTAAAGATATTTAAGGATGTAACTCCCAACCCTACAGCAGAGATAGTTGAAAGAGGATTGAAAGAGATGGTTTATTTTTCTCCACAGTGTGTGATAGGATTGGGTGGTGGATCACCAATTGACGCATGTAAGGGAGTTTTATACTTCAATTTAAAAATAGAGGACGAGTTGAATATAAAAAAAGAGAAACCATATTTTATAGCGATACCAACTACCAGTGGGACAGGGTCAGAGGTAACCTCATACAGTGTTATAACTGTGGGAAATAAAAAAATAGCTTTAGCCAATGAGAAGATGTTGCCTGATTTGGCAATATTGAATCCCGAGTTTATGAAAACGCTTCCATCCAAGATAATAGCAGATACAGGAATGGATGTTTTAACACATGCTTTAGAGGCCTATGTCTCTACAATATCAACACCATTTACAGATGCTTCAGCTAAGGAGGCTATAAAAATTATTAAGGAGAACTTGGTGAATCATTTTAAAAATCCACAGCTTCTATCTCCAAGAGAAAAGATTCAATACGCTTCTTGTATGGCAGGTATGGCCTTTAATAATTCATCTTTAGGTATAAATCATAGTATAGCTCACTCCATTGGAGCCAAATTTCATATATCACATGGAAGAGCAAATGCTATAGTTATGCCTTATGTAATCGAAGCTAATACAAAAGCTTGGGAAAAATATAGTGAACTTTCAAAACTTTTAGAGTTCAATCCCACTGATATTGAAAGTGGAAAAAATTTATTTAATAATTTTATAAAAAAATTAAAAGAGAATCTAGATATAGAAAAGGGATTAAGGGATTTGGGAATAGATTTCGAAGAGTTTAAAAATAAGATACCTGAGATACTGAGTGATATAAAAGTGGATATCTGTACAGAATACAATCCAAATAGGTTAAGTGATGAGGAGTATATAAAGCTTCTATTGAATATATACTTTGGAGAGTGAAAATTAAAATATAGAAAAGAGACTTATAAAAATGGCAGTTAAAATTCGTTTGACTCGTATGGGATCTAAGAAAAAACCTTACTACCGTATCAACGTAGCAGATTCACGTTCACCACGTGAT